>NZ_CAXBKN010000027.1:0-32075 GCF_963976135.1 uncultured Maricaulis sp. | reverse complement strand
CGCTCAATCGCCTCTCGGGCGTTGAGATCCGCGGCGATGAACTGGTGCTGCGGCCCTGAATATCCGCTCCGGTCAGCCGCCCAGCACCGCTTCCTTCAGCAACATGCCGCCAACGGCCACAAGGCCGATCGCGAAGAACCGCTTCAGGGTCGCCGCCGGCAGATCATGCGCCAGCTTGGCCCCGATCGGTGCGACGAAGAAAGCCGATCCGGCGAGCAGGAGGAAGGCGGGCAGATTCACATAGCCCAGCGAATAGGGCACGATGCCCGAACCCCAGCCATTGGCGATATAGCCGACTGCGCCGGGCAGGCCGATGGCGACGCCGAAACCGGCAGCCGTCGCGACGGCCTTGTGGATCGACTTGCCGCACAGCGTCATCAGGGTGACGCCAAACACCCCGCCGCCAATCCCCATCATCGCCGACATGATGCCGATCAGACCGCCCAGCCCGGCCCGCGCCGCGCCGCCGGGCAGTTCGTCGCGCAGTTTCCAGTCCAGGCGTCCGAAGAAGAATTGCAGCGACAGCAATAGCGCCATGCCGCCAAACAGGCCCGTCAGCACCCGGCCTGACACCTGGTCGGCGATCACGGAGCCGAGCAGCGTGCCGCCGACAATCCACGGCCCCCAGCTGCGCAAAACCTGGAAATCCACCGCGCCGCGCTTGGCATGGGCCGAGAGGCTGCGCATCGAGGTGGCGACGATGACGGCCAGCGAGGTCCCGACCGCGACATGCATCAGCTTGTCGTCCTGATAGCCCAGCGCCGAGAGCGCGTAATACATCGCCGGCACCATCACAACGCCGCCGCCAATTCCGAACAGGCCAGCCACCAGGCCGGCAAAGGCGCCCGTCGCGGCCATAGCCGCGATCAGCAGAAGGATGTCCGTCATCACGCGGCCTCGTCTTGTTGTGGAACTGCGGCGCTGGCCTCGTCGAGCACGTCCAAGCCTGCGCCCGGGCGATTGGATTTCTCGGAGAGAATGCGCCGCCAATGGCGTGCCCCCGGCAGGCCCTGGAACAGGCCGAGCACGTGGCGCGTCATGGAGTGCAATGAAACGCCCTCATCCAGCCGGGCTTGCAGATAGGGCCGGTAGGCATGCAGGGCGGCATGGCGCGTGGCGACTGGATCCGGCGCAGCGAATATCCGCGAATCCACCCGCGCCAGCACCCAGGGATCGTGATAGGCGGCGCGGCCGATCATGGCACCGTCGAGGCCCGCACTTTCGGCGAGCGCCTGGTCGAGCGTTTCCAGCCCGCCATTGAGGATAATTTCCAGCTCCGGTCGGCGCTGTTTCAGCCGGCGCACCAGATCATAATCGAGCGGCGGAATGGTACGGTTCTCTTTCGGGCTCAGCCCCTTGAGCCAGGCCTTGCGGGCATGGACGGCAAAGCTCGTCACGCCCGCTGCCGAAACCGTATCGACAAAGCCGAACAGCGCGGTTTCCGGATCCTGGTCGTCAACACCGATACGGCATTTCACCGTCACCGGGACATCGACCGCATCCTGCATCGCCTTGACGCAATCGGCGACCAGTTCGGGTTCCTGCATCAGGCAGGCGCCAAACCGGCCCGACTGGACCCGGTCGGAGGGACAGCCGATATTGAGATTGATCTCGGCATAGCCGAAACCGGCCCCGATCCGCGCCGCCCGTGCGAGGTCTTCGGGCACCGAGCCGCCCAGCTGGAGGGCGACGGGCTGTTCGACCGGATCGAAACCGATAATCCGCTGCGGGTCGCCATGGATCAACGCCTTGTCGACAGCCATTTCCGTGTACAGCAGGGCATGCCGGCTCAGGACACGATGAAAGGCCCGGCAATGCCGGTCGGTCCAGTCCATCATGGGTGCCACGCTCAGGCGGCGATCCAGCGTTCGATCAGGGCTCATGCCGCCACATAGCGCGCGCACGCGCCCTGGGCAATTTGTGTCTTCCGCCGGGCGCCCAAAGATTCAAATGCCGCCATTCGGATTCACGCGGTTTCAATCCGCCTGTGCTCTTGTGGCACCGCCTGGAGGGATGAGTCATGGCGAAAGCACTGTTTCACAAACACCAACGCGTCTATGTGGCGCCGGTCGGCACCTGGGCGATCGTCGAACATGTCAAACCGCATTGGGTGAAGGACGTCGAGGAGCCGGTCCGGATCTATTATGATTGCGGTCTCGGGCGCGACTTCACCACCAATGAGCTGGCGGCCGAACAGGTCGAAAACGTCGATGGCGAGAATTGGCGTGTGCTGCGCGCGAAGAATAAGTGGCAGAGCATCGAAGAATGCAGCCGCCACCCCTATCCCGGCACATTCCCGGTCGTCGTGACCGACCCGAAGGACTGGGGCGGCTGGCGCGTGCCCGCGGCGGAATATGATCGCGACCCGGCCCGCATCGAAGCCCAGGGGCGGCTCCTCAGCCGCAGCCCGGGACTGCTGGAGCTGGCCGAACAATTGATCCAGCTGGCCTCGGAGGAAACCGAGCTGCCCAATGCCGTGACCGCACTGGCCCGCCGCGCCAACGATATTGTCCGCGAGATCAATATCAAACCTGCGCAAGCGGCCCCGGTGAGCCCGCCTCACCCGGCCTGAAGACGCGGAGAGCTTTAACGCAACTCTAATGAATTTGGCACAAGGTGAAATTTAGTCTTGAGGTAACCAAGCTCTAAATGTCGCTGATTGAACAAAGAAACCGGTTCTTGTCCTTCGCTTTCGCAGCGGCAGACATTTTGATCGAGACGGATTTGAACGGTTTGACCTGTTACGCTGCCGGGGCAACGGCGACGCTGGGCGAACCCAGTATAGATACCGGCGGCGTCGATTTTTCCCAACGCCTTGACCGGACGTCCCGTCCCATCGTGACAGCCCTGATGCGAAGTTTGAAACCAGGCCGCCGCGTCGGTCCTGTGCGCATCGCGGTTGGTGGCCGTGAAGCGCAATTGAGCGCCTGGCTGCTCGGCGATGACGGCAAGATTCGCTGGGCGATGTCATTTTCCGCCCTCAACGCACCGGCTGAGGTCGATCCCCAAGCTTTCTCCCGGACAGCACAGGGCGCCATCGCCACAGCACGCGAGTCCGGCGTCCCCATGTCCATGTCAGTCCTGCAGATTGACGGGATCGAGGATATCAGCCGTCTGATCGGCGCGAAGCGTGCCGATATGCTGCGTCAGGCGATCACGGCCGAATGCGCCAATACTGTCGGCACGGGCGGCATTGCCAAACAGGTCGACACGGCCCGCATTGCCCTGATCCATCCGGCCTCCGCGGACCTCAAGACCCTTTGCACCAGCATTGAGGAATTACTTCAGGACAATACGCTCAAGAACACCCGCGTGCGCGTCGATTCCATTCCCGACGCGCCGGAACTTGAGCCCGAAATCGCCATCCAGGCTTTCCTGCATGCCGTCAACATGGCCGCCGACAGCGCCAATGTGCTCGATGTCCAGAGCCTGCAGAAAGTGGCCGCTGAAATGATGGAGGACACGCGCAAACGGATGAATGAAATCCGCGCGACCATCGCCGGGCGGGTCATCGAACCGCATGCCCAGGCCATTGTCGAACTCGCAACCGGCAAGGTGGCGCATTACGAACTTCTGCTTCGCTTGCCCGGCGGTCAGCCCGTCTCCGAAAGCGTCGGCTTTGCCGAGAGTACCGGCCTGATCTACGAGATCGATATGGCGATGGTCGAGATTGCGGCCAATTTCCTGCGCGATGATTTCGACCGGCCGGCCCTGGCCGTCAATCTGTCCGGCCGCTCGCTCGAAAACCCGACCTGGGGCAAGAAATTCCTGCAAATGCTGGCCGATCTGCGGATCGACCGCCGCCGTCTGCATTTCGAACTGACCGAGACAGCAACCGTCAAGAACGTCAAGGCGGCCAATACGGTGATCCAGAAGATCCGCGAGCGGGGCCACAGGGTCTGCCTCGACGATTTCGGTGCCGGTGCAGCCGGTTTCCAGTATCTGCGCGACTTCCCGGCTGATATCGTCAAGATTGATGGTTCATATGTGCGCCATCAACAGCTGAGCGAACGCGACACAGCCATCCTCCAGGGCATGGTCTCCGTGTGCCAGGCCCTCAAGCTCGATACGGTCGCGGAAATGATCCAGACCGAGCAACGCGCCAAGCACATGCAGGCGCTGGGTGTGACCTACGGCCAGGGTTACTATTTCGGTAAGCCTCTCCCGCTTAAGATGTTGTCAGATCCACGGCGCATCCCCTCGCGCGCCGCCTGATGTGACAATAGGTGGAACATGGCGGTAGACCTCAGCCGGTTGAAAGTCCTCATCGTCGACGACAACAGCTATATGCTGACGATCATGCGGACGCTGCTGCACGGCTTCGGAATGAAGTCGATTTTCGAGTCCCGCGACCCGGCAGACGCCTTCGACATGGTGCGCTCGGATTCGGTCGACATCATCATCACCGATTATCAGATGGATATTCTGGACGGGCTGGATTTCGTGCGCCTCGTGCGAACCGCCGATGACAGCCCCAATCCGATGGTTCCGATCGTCATGCTGAGCGCATATTCGGAACGAAGCCGGGTGAAGAAAGCCCGTGATGCCGGTGTCACCGAATTTTGCTGCAAGCCGGTCACGGCCCGAGATATTTTCGCCAAGCTGACGTCTGTGATCAATGCGCCGCGCCCCTTTATTCGCAACAAGACCTATTTCGGCCCTGATCGCCGCCGGGCCGGCAACGTACAGAACTCCTATCACGGTCCTGAGCGCCGTGCCGGTGCGATCGCCGAAGCCGAAGCCAAAGCCGAGTCAGGGGCAGCAGCCGAAGGCGAGGTCGCCAAGGACGGCGTCGGCGCCGCATGACGGCTGCCGCCGCATGGATCCGCGGTCGACAGAGCGGGCGAATGCAACGTAGTTTGACGTCATGATTCAGTCTGCCCCCCGCACAGACAGCTCCCGCCAGGACGAGGCCGCCGGCAAGGCTGCGCGCGCGCCAGAATCGCGCCGCAATGGCGGCGCGGGCTGGATCATTATTGCCATGGTCCTGTTTTCGCTTGCCTATGGTGGCATTCTTTTGGTCAAGATCCAGCAGGAGCGCGAAACCCTCGTCAGCGAGGCAGAGCGGTCGCAGGCCAATGCTGCGGGCTATCTGGCCGAACGCGTCACCGGGCGTCTGGCCGAAGCGCGCTACGCTCTCTCCTTCGCCAGCACGGATCTGCGCAATACCTCGATGACCGAGATTGAGACCGTCGCCCGCGCCCGACTGGCCACACTGGCGCAATCCGAACTGATTGCCGAGCTCGCCCTGCTGCTGCCTGACGGGCGCGTACTCGCCTCCGGCGGCGCGGAAAACGGGCTGCGGGAAATTGCCGGCATTGCCCTGGAAAATCCATCCGGCTTCACCACTGAGATCACGGCCGCCGGGGAGGCCTTTCTGGTCCTCGCCGTCCCCGCCCAGCTCAGCGACCGAACCGTCGGGGCCTATGTCGCCCGCCTGCCTGTGCTCGCCGTCCTGCCCGACTGGGGCGAGGAACGCGTCGTCGCCCTGGCGGACGGGGCTGGCGGCATGCTCGCCATCCGCCCCCGCATCACCGGCGCCAGGCCCGGCACACCGCTGGCCGAGCGCTTCGGCCTGACACATGACTTCATCGAACGGCTCGCCGCCGGCGGCGGCGGCGCCAGTTCGCAAGCGCATTTCGGGGAGGAACAGGTCACTTTTGCCGTCGCGCCGATCAGCGGAACGGATCTGCACGTCTATGCCCTCGGCGCCATGCGCATCAATCAGAATGCCTGGTATCGCACCCTCTTCTTCTACGGACTGATGTTTATCGCGCCGATCTTTGTCGCGCTTGGCCTGAGCGCGCTCGTCTTCATGCAAATGGGGCGGCTGCGCTCGACCCGCCAGCAACTTGCCGACAATGAACAGCGTTTCCGCTTCGCCATTGAAGGCGCGCGCTGCGGCGTCTGGGACTGGAATCCCGATGCGGACACGGTCTTCGTCACTGACTCGCTGGCGCGAATTCTCGGCCTCGGCGATGCAATTCAGTGCAGCGGATCCGAATTCCTCAAACTGTTCAGCCGGCCGGACCGCGACAAGCTCCGCGCGGCGATGCGCGGCGCCCCGACCGGCGGTGAAGTCGACCTGGAGGTCCTGGCGGCCTCCGCCCCGGTCTGGCTGCAAATGCGCGGCGGCATACTCAATGAAGCCGGCGACGCCTCCAAGGCACGCATCGTCGGCGTTGCGATCGATGTCACCGACCGCAAGGGGGCCCAGGCCCGTGTCATTGCAGCCGAAACCCGTTTGCGCGCGGCGCTGGAATCGATGACGGAATCCTTCGTGCTGTGGGATTCCCGCCAGCGCCTTGTGCTGTGGAACCGCAAATTCCGCGACCTGTTCAACTTCTCCGATGGCCGGCTGAAGCCCGGCATGTCCTATAGCGCCGTCGAACAGGCCGCCGCCCTGGCGATCAAGGCCGTCCACGGCGATACCGACGGCACCGAAACCTATGAGATCGAACTGGCAGACGGCCGCTGGCTGCACTATTCCGAGCGCGCTACCGCCGATGGCGGTCTGGTCAGCGTCGGCGCTGACATCACCGATCTCAAGCATCATGAGGCGGCCCTGACCGAGAATGAGGCGCAGCTCCGCAAGACCGTCGACGACGTCAAGCGCAGCCAGGCCCGCATCGCCGACCTGGCCAAGAAATATGAGGAAGAGAAAATCCGCGCCGAGGAAGCCAATCGTTCCAAGAGCGAATTCCTCGCCAATATGAGCCATGAGCTGCGCACGCCGCTGAACGCTATCAATGGCTTCTCGGAAATCATGTTGCGCGAAATGTTCGGTCCGATCGGCGATCAGCGCTATGTCGGCTATATGAAGGACATTCTCGGATCCGGCCAGCACCTGCTGGAATTGATCAATGATATCCTTGACATGTCGAAGATCGAAGCGGGCAAGATGCAGCTCCAGACCGAGCCGACCGATGCCGGCGATCTGGTCGAGCAATGCGTGCGCATCGTGCGCGGCCGCGCCGAGGAAAAACAATTGCGCCTGCACGCCGATGTCTCGGATCTGCCGGAGATCGAGGTCGATCCGCGCGCCTTCAAACAGGTGATGATCAACCTGGTGTCCAACGCCGTGAAATTCACGCCCGAGGGCGGACGCGTCACCATTCGCGGCTTCATGTCAGGCCTGGGGGTTGCCTTCCAGGTCTCCGATACGGGCATCGGCATTGCGGCCGATGACCTGCCACGGCTGGGACGTCCCTTCGAACAGATCGAGAGCCAGCATTCCAAGAGCCATCAGGGCTCCGGTCTTGGCCTGGCCCTGTCGAAATCCCTGATCGAACTGCATGGCGGCACGCTGTCGATCGATTCCCGGCTTGGCGAGGGCACCACGGTGAGCTTCGTGCTGCCGATCAGCCAGAACCAGCCGCTCGAAACCACCCCGGCGGCGGCCGATCTGGGCGGTATTGACGATCACGCATCGCGTTTCGACGAGGATGAGGATGAATTCGTCAGTTTGCCGATGGAAGCGCGGCTGACAGCCAACGAATAGCCGCCGGACCTGCTACCGGCCCGGCCCCTGATGCCGCCCTTCGTCGGGGCGCGCCCTGTCACCGCGGCGCCGGCGCTCACGGAATGAGCCGCGTCTGCCGGCCTCCAGCGCCGCAGCACGCACTTCGGGATCCAGTCCAGCCATAACCTCGATCAGGGACGACTCCATCCGCGCTTCGAAGTCGAGGCGAATTTCGCGCACGCGCTGCAATGCGAGCTGGGCCGCTTCCGGATCGAAAGGGTCAGCGGCCAGCACCATATCCGCCTCACGCCGGGCCGCGAAAGCCTCGCGGCCAATTTCGCGCATGCTTTCCATATTTGCGCGCAATTGCTCGCTGGCCTGCTGGCGCTCGGCCTCCGGCAGGGCACCGAGGAAACCACGCACATCAAAGCCGGATGACATCGATCCGCCATGCGGTGGGGGTCCATCCATACGGGCAGATTCAGGATGCCCGCGCCAGGACGGACCGTCGGCGCTGCGGTGAGCGAGAAAGCCGATCAGGGCACCATTCAACAGGACGGAGACCAGCAGGGCTGCAATCCAGGGTGTGGGCGATCTCATGCGTCTCCTCCCAGCCAGTCCACCCAGTCCTCATCCAGACCCGTGAAGGCATCGGCATAATAAGTCTCGACCTCATCGGTCGGTGTGATCAGGGCACCGCTGGAAAAGCCGAGCAAGACACCCAGCACCAGGGCTGCCGCGGCGGCCATCGGCGCTTGCCAGTTCCACACGACAGGCACCGGGAGATCGCGCAGAATACGGCGCTGGAGCAGATCGCCCGGCTGGCGCCCGGCTGTTCCCAACAGCGTATCGAGCTCAGCCTCGGCGGCCAGAGCATCAGCCAATTGCTCGGGATGGCGCGCTGCAAAAGCCTCGGCCTGCGCGCGTTCGGCCGATGGCCAGCGTTGCGGATTGGCGCCATAGGCGCTCAGGATCTGGTGAAATCGCTCTTCTGTCATGGCTCTGTACCTGTCTGCGGTGGATGCGGGGCCCGATAGCCCGACATCAGGTCTGCGGCTTCCCCGATCAGGATGGATCGAAGATTGCGCCGCCCCCGCGCGAGCAGGGATTCAAGGGCTTCGACACTGACCGACAGGATGTCCGCCGCATCGATATTGCTCATTTCCTGGAAATGCACGAGCTCCATTGCCTGTCTTTGCCGCTCGGGCAATTCCTGCATCGCCTCGGCGACCCGGTTTTCGGTCTCGGCGCGCACAAGAATACCCTCCTGGTCCAGTCCCGGATCGCGGCGATCCGGCAGGGTTTCCGGCAGGACTTCGCGATGCTTGCGGCGGCGATCATGGCAGAGATTGATCGCGATCCGGCTCATCCAGGTCGAGACCTGGGCGCGGCCCGGCTGCCAGTTCGCGGCGGCTTTCCAGACGCGAATAAAGGTTTCCTGGGCGACATCTTCCGCCGCGGCGGCATCATTGAGCATGCGGTGTGCGAGACCGACGATGCGCGGCAAACGCCGCCGCATCAACTCCGCGGCGGCGGCGCGATCACCATCGGCAATCCGCGCCATCAGCGCCTCGTCGGTCTCGTCAGGCCTCATGTCTGTCGCCATGTTGCGGGTGCGGAATACCTCCGGATCATTCGCGATCCGGGGTTCATTTGCCATTCCGCGCCCGTCAAACATGGCAAAGACACTAGTTACGCCACCAGCGACGGCGATCATGACGCGCGTCTGCGGCAGCGTCCAGCTCGGCCGGTGTGACGACGCCGTCACTATCCTGGTCAAGCCGGCTGAAACCAGCGCGTTCCATGCCGAGGAATTCGGCGCGGGAGATGCGCTCATCACCATCGGTGTCGGCACGGCGCAAGCCGTCCTCGCCTCTTGGCCCGCGATTACCGCGTCCACCACGTTCGGCACGGTCACCGCGTTCGGCACGATCACCCCGTTCACCACGATGGCCACGACGCATGGAACGAGCCTCCTCGCCTTCAGGCCGGTCAGCAGCGCGCGCCTCATGCATCGCCCGCATACGCTGGCGGATTGGCGACTGGTCGGCCGCATCGAGATAGCCATCGCCATTGCGATCCATCCACTCGAACATGTCAGACTGCAGGGCATCGACTTCTGCCTGCGTGACCGAGCCATCGCTATTGGCGTCGGCCAGACGCAGCATCATCGTACCGCCACGTTCGCCGTGACGACCGGGGCCGTCATGGCCACCGCGACCGGGTTGGGCATTGGCAGCTGCACCGGCCATGATCATGGCCGATCCGGCTAGCAGTATTGTGAGCATAGATTTTTTCATCGGAATAATCCTGTTTGTCAGCGTCCTCGCTTGCCCCTTCAACGCCGGGCGCAGGGGAATCCGTCGCGGATTTTTCACACCGCGCGCAGATAATGCTCAAACAATGCCCGCACCTTTTCACAGCGGGCCTCGAGAACGGCCCGCAGGGCGTCCAGATCCTCAACCCCGGCCATCGCAACCAGGCTGCGGGTGAAGCCGGCACTGGCGCCGGCCGGATCGAAACCTGTCCCGTGCGTGGCGCGCAGCAATTGCGCGATACCCAGATAGAGATGAACCGTATCGCTGAGAAAGACGGCGTCCTCGCCCGCCATCTCTCCGGACCCTGCCAGCGACGCCAGCGCCGCCGCCGTGGAATGATGGATCACCTGACCATCCGGTGCCGCGATCAGCTGCAGGGTCTGGACGATGAACTCAATATCCTGCAATCCGCCGACGCGGCTCTTGATATCCCATTCACTCTGGGCCGGGCGGGCGCCCTCGAGACGCTGGCGCATTTCGCGCGCGTCGGCCAGCACACGCTCGCGCGGCCGCGCCCGCGTCAGTGCTGCGTCAATGGCAGCGATCAGATCATCATTGACCCCGCCATCGCCGGCGATCACACGTGCCCGCGTCAGCGCCATCAATTCCCAGGTCCAGGCCTCGTCGAAATAATACTGGCCGAAGCGTGCCAACCGAACGGCAACTGGCCCGGCCTTGCCCGATGGCCGCAATTGCATGTCGACCTCATAGAGTTCGCCCTCCTCGGTCGGTGCAGACAGGGCGCTGATCAGACGCTGGGCGAAGCGTGAAAACCAGGTCTGGGCGGTCTCGTCGCCATCATACACAATCATCAGGTCGAGATCGGAATCGGCCGCCAGCTCGCGCCCGCCCAGCTTGCCCAGACCGAGCACGGCATAGCGGCCGGGCATAGCGCCGGAGCGCCGCGCCGTTTCGCGCTCGGCGGCCTGCGCCATGAATTCGATCGCCGCATCGGCGATCGAGGAATAGGCGGCACCGGCCGTCTGCGCGTCGGCCGCCCCGCGCACGATCTGGGTGCCAACCCGGAAACGCTCTTCGCGCACCAGACGCCGGGCCGCATTGAGCGCCCCTTCATAACTGTCACAGGCCGTCACCATCGCGCCGAGACGGTTTCTGAAATCATCCGGCGGGTCCTGGGCCAGCGGCACCGAAAACCGGTTGTCCAGCATGACATCAAGCATGTCGGGCCGGCGTGCCAGATCGGCCGCCATGCGCGGTGCGATAGTCAGAATCGAAATCAGGTCCGCCGCCAGGCCGGGCTCATTCATCAACAGGGAAAGTGGCTGCACACCCATGGGCAGGTTTTCATAAAAGGCCGCGAAGCGGACAAAGGCGGCATCGGGCTCGCCGGTCGCCGCCATGATATCGACCAGGCGCGGCGCGATCTGCGCCAGCAGCGTCCGGGCACGCGGGCTGCGCGTGGCGCGCACCTTGCCCCCGGCCCAGCCATTGAGCCGCTTCCAGACCTGGCCGGGATGCTGGAAACCGAGTTTTTCCAGCGTTGCCAGCGTGTCCGGGGTTGGCTCGACCCCGGTGAGGACCAGGGTGCCCGCCTGTGAGGAGAGCGAGGCATCATCCTCGAACTGGTCGGAGAAATGACCATGCACCCGGCGCAGCAGCGCCTCGACCTCGGCATCGAAGGCGGCGAGATCGCCATAGCCGGCCATTGCCGCGACATGGCGGCGATCGGCATCGCGCACGGGAAGGGTCTGGCTCGGTTCGTCCTGGCGCATCTGGATGCGGTGTTCCCAGGAACGCAAACTGCGATAATCCGCGCTCAGGGACTGCACGGTTGCGGCATCGACGACGCCGCGCGCCTCCAGCGCCGCAAGCGCCTTCAGGGTCGGCGAGATCCGCACGCTGGGATCGCGGCCACCAAACACCAATTGGGGCACCTGGGCGAAGAATTCGATCTCGCGGATGCCACCGCGCCCGAGCTTGAGATCATGCCCGGCGGGCTGGATTTCACCGCGACGCCCGACGGTCTGTATCTGGCGGGCGAGGCCGCGAATATCCTCGATCGCTGCGAAATCCAGCGCCCGGCGCCAGATGAAGGGCTGCATCTGGTCAAGATAGTCCTGCGCCGCCACCGCATCGCCGGCGCAATAGCGGGCCTTGATCCAGGCCGCCCGCTCCCAGGTCTGGCCGAAGGATTCATAATAATTCAGTGCCGCATCCGTCGACAGGACCACCGGGGTCGAACCCGGGTCCGGGCGCAGCCGCAGATCGGTGCGGAAGACATAGCCATCGGCGGTGACGTCCTGGAGCGTCCGCACGATGGCCTGCAGCAATCGCGGCAGGCGCTTGCGCGGCTCCTCGTCAGCCGGCATGCGCAGCGCGTCCGCATCAAACAAGGCGACCAGATCGATATCGGAAGAATAGTTGAGCTCGCCCGTGCCCATCTTGCCGAGGGCAAAGACGAAAAGGCCCGGCAGAGGATTGGCCGCATCCGCCACAGGCAAGGTCCGTCCGGCCGCCGCCGCGAAACGGACATGGCCCAGCAGGGCCGCCTGCACCGCCGCGTCGGCGAAGCGGCTGACGGCGGCGGTGACGTCACCGGCGTCCCAACGCCCGGCGAGATCGGCGAGCGCGACGAGCAAGTGCATATCTGCCTTGGCGCGCCTCAAGGCCATATCGAGGCTGGCGATATCGGGGGTTTCCGCCCCCGCGTCGATGACGTCGGCAATGGCCTGGTCCAGCCGGGCTTGCGGGCTCTGCTGCGTGCAGGCGGCCAGCCCTTCAGGTCGCCGCTGGGCCAGACGTCCCAGATAGGGTGCGGCGGCAAAAACACTGTCGAGAAAAAGCCGCGCCGGCCCGGTCGCAGCCTGCGCCGCTGCCGGCAGGCTGGCGAATATGTGGTCGCACTGCCCGGCGCTGGACCCCGGCAAGGGTGGAAGCTGGTGATGAAGGAGTGGCAGCGCGTCAGACATGGGCTCAAACTGGCGTGATTGCCCGGCCGGGGGAAGCCCTATGCCTTGCTCTCTTTCGCGGCCGCGGGAAAGCTCAGCGAGGCCCGCAGGCCCGGCCCGTGCTCGCCATCAACGAGGCCGGGACCTTCCTCGATCCGGAACACCCCATTATGGATGTCGCTGATCGCCTGCACCAGCGACAGGCCGAGCCCCGACCCCGGCAGCGTGCGGGAATTATCGAGCCGGACGAAGCGCTGGACCACGCGCTCACGATCAGCCTCGGGCACGCCTGGGCCGGTATCGGTGACGGAAAACTCGATCAGGCCATCGGCAGTCTGGCGCAGGCGCAGTGCCACCGCGCCGCCGGAGGGTGTATATTTGACGGCATTGTCGAGCAGATTGGCGAGCGCCTGGGAGAGCAGTCCGCGATCCCCCATCATCCGCAGGCCCTGCTGGACTTCGCTGTCAAAGGACAGGCCCTCATCCTCGCAGACCGGCTGGTAGAGCTCGGCGAGGTCGATGGCGATTTCCGCCGGATCGAGCCGCGACATGGCACTGCGGCTCTCGCCCGCTTCCAGCCGTGAAAGGCTGAGAATGGCGTTGAAAATCCCGAGCAATTCATCGGTGTCGGCGACGGCACGTTCCAGCGCCTGCTCGCGCGCCTCGATATCACCATCCTCGCGCAGGGCCTCATCAAGCCGGTTGCGCATGCGCGTCAGCGGCGTGCGCAGATCATGGGCAATACTGTCGCCGGTATGGCGCATGCGATGCATCAGCGCCTCGACCCGGTCGAGCATGGCGTTGAAGTTTTCCGACAATTCGTCGAGCTCATCGCCGGTGAAATTGCGCGGGGCGCGGCGTTTGAGATCGCCGGCCTTGACGCTGCGGGCCACGGCATTGATGCCATCAAGCCGTCGCACAAAGCGTCGGCTGACGAAAATGCCGGCCGCCACGCCCAGGGCGAGCGCCAGCGCCGAGGCGGCCAAAATCGTATTGAGCATGCGCCCGACGAGGCGGTTTTCCTCATCGACATCGAGGCCGACAAACAATCGATAGCCGCTGGGCAGTTCGATAATGCGGCCGCGCCCGGCCCGGTCATCCTTGTCGGTTTCGGTGGTGCCGCCAGCGGGGGGCCGCCGATAGGTGAATTGCAGACGCCCCTCATCATCGGGCTGAACATCGGGCAGACCCGACAGATTTCCTGACAGGGCACGCCCGGATGGGTGCACCAGCAAGTAGAGATAATCGGCACCCCCGCCGACGGTGCGCTGCAGGATATAGCGGTTGATGTCGCGAATGCCGCCGACCTGGAAGCGCGCTTCAAGCGCTTCCATTTCTTCATAGACCGCCTCGTCGGCACGGCGCATCATCATCCCGGCCGACGCCACATAGACGAAGGCGAGGATGACGAAACTCGACAGGGCGAACAGGCCAGCCGACAGGAGGGTCTGCCGGAAGGCCGTTGTTCTGAGAAAGGCGGCGCCGCGATTATTCACGGGCGATCATGCCTGCAAGCGATAGCCGGCCCCGCGCACCGTGTGCAGCAATGCACGCGGGAAGGGCTTGTCGATCTTGGAGCGCAGGCGCGAGATATGGACATCGATCACATTGGTCTGGGGGTCGAAATGATAGTCCCACACCTTCTCGAGCAACATGGTGCGTGTCACCACCTGGCCGGAATGCTTCATCAGGAATTCCAGCAGGCGGAATTCGCGCGGCTGCAGCAGGATTTCCTCCTCGCCGCGCACAACCTTGCGGGCGAGGAGATCCATTTCCAGATCGCCCACCACCAGCCGGGTCTTGACGGCGTCGGGGTCGCGGCGCCGGGCCAGGGCCTCGACGCGGGCGAGCAATTCGGCAAAGGCATAGGGCTTGACCAGATAGTCATCACCGCCGGCCTTCAGCCCCTCGACGCGATCATCGACCTCGCCGAGGGCTGACAGGATCAGCACCGGGGTGCGGATATTGTCGGCCCGCAGGGCGGCGACCATGGTCAACCCGTCCATGCGTGGCATCATCCGGTCGACGACGAGCACGTCGTATTCCGCAGCACGGGCCATTTCCAGCCCCTCTTCGCCATCGGGAGCGTGATCGGCCACATGGCCGGATTCACGCAGACCCTTGCGAATGTAATTCGCCGCTTCGCGGTCGTCTTCGACAATCAGGATACGCATGGACTGGTCCTTCCGGTTATTCGGCTTCGCCGAGCTGGAGCGCGATATAGCGCTGGCCGACCTGGGTCTCGACGAGCAGGAGGATCGCATTGCGATTGCCTGCCCGGGCCGCATTGATTGCGTCTCTCAGGGCTTCAGTCGTGCCGACAGCGCGGCCACCAGCCTCGAGAATGATATCGCCGCGCGACAGACCCTTGCGGGCCGCCTCACCGCCCGGTTCGAGGGTTTCGATCACCAGGCCAACCGTGCCGGCAGGCAGGCCGCGGCCGTCACGCACTTCATCGGTCAGTGGCGACAGGCTCATGCCGAATACATCGACGCTCGCCTCGGCCTGTTCCCGGCTTGGCAGCTGGTTCAGCGTCGTGTCATCGGGGCGTTCACCCAGTTCGACGCGCAATGTCCGCTCGCGGCCATCACGCAGGATGCGGAAACGCACCTCGGTGCCCGACGAGAACTCGCCAATGCGGCGGGTCAGATCGCGTGAATTCTCGACGCTGTTATCATTGACTTCCAGCACTACATCCTCGCGCTCGAAACCGGCCTGGTCAGCCGGGCCGCCCGCGACAACCGAGCTGATAATCGCACCGGTCGAGGCTTCAAGCCCCATCGCGCTGGCAATATCCTCGGTGACATTCTGGATGCCGACACCGAGCCAGCCGCGCGACACATGGCCGTTCTCGCGCAGGGCGGTCACGACGCGGGCCGCGACATCGGAGGGAATAGCGAAACCGATCCCGACACTGCCGCCGGTCGGCGAGAAGATCTGCGAATTCACCCCGACCACCTTGCCGTCGAGGCTGAAGGTCGGGCCGCCGGAATTGCCGCGATTGATCGGCGCGTCGATCTGCAGGAAATCATTATAGTTCGAATTGCCGATCTCGCGCCCGGTAGCCGAGATGATGCCGGCGGTCGCCGTGCCGCCGAGGCCAAAGGGATTGCCGACCGCGACGACCCAGTCGCCAACGCGGTAATGCGGCTCATCCTCGAGCGTGACGAAGGGAAATTCGATCTCTTCATCGACCTTGAGCAGGGCCAGATCGGTCTGCGGATCGAGCCCGATGACGCGGGCCGGATAGGTCTCGCCGCCGGCAGTGCCAATGGTGATCTCGGTGGCGCCGTCGACGACATGATTATTGGTGACCAGATAGCCATCGGCCGAAATGAAGAAGCCTGAACCGAGCGATTGGCGGGGCTGGGAAGGTTGCGGCGCCGCGCGGCCGCCGAACTGGCGTTCGAGCCATTCGCGCATTTGCGGCGGCATGTTTTCAAGGTCGACACCGGCGGCCACCTCTTCGGGCGTCGAGCTGGCCTGGATTGTCACGACAGCCGGGCTGACATGCTCGATCAGGTCGGCAAAGGACATCGGGGCGCCGGTTGGAATGGCCGCCGCGAAATTGGGCTCCGAGATTGCCTGCATCGCATGCGCCGGAGCGATGGACTGATTGAGCAGGGAACCGGCAGCGAGTGCGGCAAGGACCAGAACGGAAACCCCGCCAAGACGACGGATTTTGGAAACTGACAACATGGGTAAGACAGACCTTTCTTGTTCGAGCCGGGGCCAGATTAAGCAGGAAGGATCTGTCGCCGGCGTTTCCCAAACATTACAATAACATTACAACCGGTAACTAACCCGTCATGTTTCAGCGGACCCGTTTTCCTCACGCGTCTGCACCAAAACCGGCCCGTGCAATGTCCGGTGGACGGGGCATTTGTCGGCGATTTCCAGCAGGCGCTGGCGCTGGGCCGCGTCGAGATCTCCCTCAAGGCGGATGGCGCGATCAAAGATATCGATCTTGCCCTCATGGCCCTCGGCTTCGCCCTTGCGGTGGCGCACCGTGACCGTGACACGGTCGAGCGGCAGGGATTTGCGCGTCGCATACATGCGCAGCGTGATCGAGGTACAACTGCCCAGCGCGGCATTGAGGAAGCCATAGGGGCCCGGGCCGCGGTCACCGCCACCGAGATCGGCCGGTTCGTCGGCGATCATGACATGCTTGCCGATGACGACGTGATTGGCATAGGGCCCCTGCCCGGTTTCACGCACCACGACCGAGCCCTCCTCGGCCGGGGCCGGCGGTGCGGCGCGATCATCCCCGGCGGTCTGGTCCGCGCCGATATAGCGCTGCGACCAGGCGGCAATCACATCAGCCGCATGGCGGGCATCGTCCGGATCGCCGAGCAGGTGATCGGCGCCGTCGAGGTCGAGATAGCTGCGCGAATGCCGCGCGGCCCGGAAGAGTCGCGTCGCATTCTCGACGCCGACGATATTGTCGGTCGGAGAGTGCGCGATCAGCAGGGCGGGCTTGAGCGCGGCGACGGCATCTTCCAGTGAGTGGCCCTCGATATCCTCGAGGAATTGCTTGCGGATACAGAAGGGACGTCCGCCCAGCATCACCTCAGCCGCGCCTTTGGCTTCGATCTCGGCAATGTCGGGGTGGAAGGCCTGGCGCACATGCGAGGCATCGGCCGGTGCCCCCAGCGTGGCGATCGCGCGCACCGAGGGCAGATGTCTCGCCGCCGCGATCACCGCCGCGCCGCCAAGGCTGTGCCCGACCATCAGGGCCGGCGCTTCATAGCGCCCGGCGAGAAATTCGCCGGCCTTCACCAGGTCCTGGATATTGGAGGAAAAATTGGTGTTGGCGAAATCACCCTCGGACTGTCCCAGCCCGGTGAAGTCGAATCGCAGCACGGCAAAGCCGGCCTGCGCCAGGCGGCGCGAAATCCGGCTGGCGGCGTGGATGTCCTTGGAGCAGGAGAAGCAATGCGCAAACAGGGCATAGGCGCGCGGCGTCCCGTCGGGGGTTTCCAGCCGGGCGGCAAGGCTCTCACCAAGGGCTCCTGGAAATTCAACGCGTTCAGATCTGGCCATGCATTTCTCCCTGTCTTGTGAACAGAGATAGGGGCCGCGAGCGGCAACGCCAAACCTATTGCTGTGGCGGAGCAGTCACGTCTTCTTGATCCGCCGCCCCGGCGGCCTCATCGCCCTGCCAAACGCCCGCCTCGCGCAAGGCTTCGGCGACTTCCGGCGGCATATAGGTCTCATCATGCTTGGCCAGCACGGTCTCGGCCTGGAAGACACCATCAGGGCGGAACCGGCCTTCGGCAATCACGCCCTGACCTTCGCGGAACAGGTCGGGCAATATGCCGCGATAGGTCACATTGACGGTCTCGACCCGGTCGGTGATGGCAAATGCGGCCGCGCTATCGGCGCCGGACGTGTCGATCGAGTCCTCCAGCACCAGACCACCAACCCGGACCCGCTCGCCGGCCGCCGGTGGCGCCGCGGCGACTTCGCTCGGGCTGTAGAAGAAGACCACCGCATCGCGCAGCGCAAACAGGCCCAGCGCCACAGCCGCGACCAGTACGAGCGCGGACAGCGCGATTGTAGCCAGGCGGCGATTGCGATGACGCATCAAAATGAGCTCCGGCGGCGAAAGACAAGGGAGAGATTATTGGCCGGCATCTCATGGCGTTCCGGCGCATCCCAGCCGGCCGCGCCGAACAGGGCCTCGACATCGGCGCGCGCGCGCACACCCCATGAAGAATTGCGCGATTTGAGCGAGCGGTCGAAATCGAGATTGGACGGCGCCGTCCCCGCTCCCTCCAGATAGGGTCCGTAGAGATAGACCAGCCCGCCATCGGCAATCAAAGTCTGACTTGCCGCCGCTATCGCCTCGGCCACAGCCCAGGGCGCGATATGGATCACATTCAGGCAGACCAGGGCATCAAAGCCCTCCAGCTTCGCAGCCCAGCCCGGACGGGTCAGGTCGAGATCGAGGGAGGGGCGCATATTCGGCGCTGCCTCGGCGGCCCAGGCATTCTGGCTGGCGCGGGACGCGGCATCGGGGTCGCTCGGCTGCCAGTCGATATCCGGCCGGCGCTGACAGACCGACACCGCATGCTCACCCGTCCCCGACCCGATCTCCAGCACGCGGGCCGATGGCGGCAGCAAGCCGGCCAGCAAATCGCCGATCGCGTCGCGATTGCGCGCGGCGCTGGGCGAGAACAGCCGTGCCGCTTGAGACTGGCGCGCTTCGAGCGCGATCTCGGGTGGAGAAGTGTCGGTCATGAAGGCGAATTAGGGGTGCCGGGTGAAGATGGCAAGCCTGGCTTGCGCACCGGGACGCTATGCCGCGGCGGCAATACCGCGCCGGCGCAGCAATCCAGCCGATTCCGTACTGCCGGCGGCATCGAGCAGATTGGCGACAATGGCCAGGCATTCCTCGGCGCTGACACGGGCCTGCCCCGAACTGTCGGCGACCAGATCCACCAGCATCTTGCCGGCCTCCTGCATGCGCCGCTCGGCCTGCTCATAGATTCGCTTCTGTGCACTCGCGATCGCCGCCGCATTGGCGTGCTCACGCGCGCGAAAGAGGAAGTACAACAATCCGGTGGCACGCTCGATCGCTGCCGTCGGCGGCAATTGCGCCGGGATAATACGGCCACTGCGGCCGCGACGCGGTTCGGGCAATCCGGTGTCGAGCGCCAGCGGCACTTTTTCCATCACCTTCTCGACATTGGTCGAGGCCTCGGCGCGCAGGCCGAACAGGGAACGGCCCCAGCGGCCATCCTTGCGGATGCCGAATTCCTGTACCATGCCGGTTGAATAGCCGACATAGCGCTCAAATGTCTCGAAATAGTCTTGTGCCTCGGCCATGTTGGCTGGCGGATGTTTCAGCTTTCCGGCGTAGAAACCGGTATCGGCAAGGACGGTATCGCCGATCGCCGCCAGCTCGGTCTTGGAGACAACGAGATCATCGCCGCGCCGTCCGATCTTCTCGACGACGCGGAAGATCTGCCAGGGCGAGGTCAGCCGTCCCATGACCAGCAATAGCAGCCAGACGGCGGACTCCGGAGCCTCAGCCAATAATTGCTCATGCTGTGCCCGCACCAGTTCGCAAAGCTCCGGATCAAAATCATCAACGACGGCGGGAATATCCACCATCGCCGCGGCAATGCGTTCGTTGAATTTGAGCAGATCGACCGCGTCGTGCAGCATGGAGCGGCAATCGGGGCCGAACCGCTTGTCCAGCGCCGTCATATCCTTGGGGACGCGATCCGCCCGCGCCACCGCCTCGGCCAGGGCCGCCGCAGCATCGCACCGGTAGTCATTCCAGACCGGATCGCTGCCGGGCTTGCGGCACTTGCGCACTTCCTCGACCAGTTCCTTGGCGATCTGCCGGCCAAGCCAGCCCCATATCTTGCTGAGATTGTCCGGGCTGAAGCGGTATTTCGACGGCGGCACCGAATTCGGCTCGGCGGTCAGCGCGCGCAGGGGTTCAAACAGGTAAGCCTTGGCAAGATCGCCGGCCGGCTCCCCCATGAGGGCTTCAAGCTCGTTGAAAACATCGAGCAGGCCCTGGGATTCCGGATCCGCCGCCGCAGCGGCCTGCGCCGCCCCATACAAGCCGGTACGCACCCGTGGCGGCATGCTGCGCCAGAGCGCCTCCAGTTTGATTCGTTTTCCCGGCGAAAGGAGAGCCATTCGACAATACAGACCATGGTTAATGAGGCCGAGTATTCAACAGTTCAGGTTAACGCCGCTTTAGCGTGCCGTGGCAGGCAAAGTCAGACGCACGCAGAGGCCGCCAAGACTGGACCGAGACAGAATAACCCCGCCATCATAAGCCTTTGCGAGATCCGAAACGATTGCGAGACCCAGGCCGGATCCGGGTGCTTTTTCGTCGAGCCTCACCCCACGTTGTAGCGCGCTCTCGCAACCAGCCGCGTCGAGGCCGGGTCCGTCGTCTTCAATGAGGAGTTCGAGCCCGCGTTCGCCGCCCTGGCGCGCGGTGACCAGGACGCGCGATTCGGCCCACTTGCCGGCATTATCCATCAGATTCCCGACCATTTCCTCAAGGTCCTGGCGTTCGCCCCGGAAAAACAGACCGTCAGCCAGTGCCGTATCGATTGCAATGCCACGCCGGGCGTAGATTTTGGTCAGGGTGCGGGCGAGGTCGCTGACGGTGGAGCTGACTTCCGTGCGGGCACCGATCGCCTTGGCATGCGCCGCCGCGCGGGCCCGCCGCAAATGATGATCGACCTGTTCGGCCATGATGGCGGTCTGCCGCCCGACCAGATCGCCAAAATCATCACCCGCCTCGCGCGCTTCATTGGTCAGGACGGCAATCGGGGTTTTCAGGGCATGCGCCAGATTGCCGACATGGGTGCGTGATCGCTCGACCAGCTCGCGCGAATGATCGAGCATGGCATTGAGCTCATCGGCCAGCGGTTGCAGCTCGGTGGGAAACTGGCCATCGACGCGTTCGCTACGCCCTTCGCGGACATCGGCGACACTATTGCGCATGCGCAAGACCGGCGCGAGACCGATCCGGACCTGGAAGAAGACGCCGGCCGCGATCGCGGCCGCGAAACCGAGCAGCAGCACGGCCGAGGTAATGGCGAAATTGCGGACATCGCGATCAGCAGGCCGCCTGTCCTCGCCGGCCATCATGATCACGACACCCTCGCGGTCCGGCAGGAGCACGGCCTGGGCAACCACGCGCAAGGGTTCGCCGGCAGGCCCCTTGGCACGCCCGGTGACAATCTGTCCCGGAGAAGCCTGGGCCCGGTTGCGCAAGCCCTGCGAGGCCGCAAGCGTCTCGTCCCACAAGGAGCGTGAGACGATGAGTATGCTGTCCTCGCCACTCTGCGCGGCATCAACGATTTGCCAGTAGCGGCCGGAGAAGACGCGGCCATAGGCGGGATCGGACGGGCGCCGTGCCAGCGCCACCGCGCCATCCGCATTGGTCTCCGCCGCCGCCACCAGGGCGCCGACGATACTGGTCAGACGATCGTCCAGTGTGCGGATGACAGAGCGCTGGTACAGCGTGCTCAATGCGATCGCGCCAACCAGCAGCAATGCCAGCGCCCAGGCCGCCGCGCCGGCAAACAGCCGGAAGGCAAGGGAGACGCGCGAGGTCACGAGACGGGTGGGGTCACCGGTTCGACCAGGCGGTAACCGAGACCACGAACCGTTTCGATCCGGTCCTGGCCGATTTTCTTGCGCAGGCGTCCGACAAAGACCTCGATCGTATTGCTGTCGCGGTCAAAATCCTGGTCATAGATATGCTCGACCAGTTCGGTGCGCGAGATGACGCGATCCTGATGATGGGCGAGATAGCTCAGCATGCGGAATTCATGTGAGGTCACCTTCACCGGGCTGCCCTCGATGAAGACACGCGCGCCGCGCGTATCGATCGACAGGCCACCGCATTCAATCGTCGAGGTCGAATGACCGGCCGCGCGCCGCGTCAGCGCCCGCAGCCGCGCCAGCAATTCCTCGGTATGGAAAGGCTTGGTCAGATAATCATCGGCACCGGCGTCGAAGCCGGCGACCTTTTCACTCCAGCGATCGCGCGCCGTGAGAATCAGGACCGGAAAATCGCGGCCATCATTGCGCCAGCGTTCCAGAACGCTCACGCCGTCCAGCTTGGGCAGGCCAAGGTCGAGCACGACGACATCATAAGGCTCGGTATCGCCGAGGAAATGACCATCCTCGCCATCGAGCGCGGTATCCACCGCATAACCGGTATCCTCGAGCGCCCGGCAGAGCTGGCGATTGAGATCCGGATCGTCTTCAATAATCAGAGCGCGCATGATTTTTCCTATCGTTCCGACAGTATATTGCCCGTGCGGGCATCTGCCACCACATCAATCCGGCGGCCGTCGGCGGTCAATATCTTGACGATATAGCGCGGCTGGCTGCCACGCACGAGTTCGGCGTCAAGCACTTCCGCGTCGGGGTAGAGCCGCCGCACTTCACCGATCACACGGATCGCCGGCACCAGATTGCCCTGCTCGCGCTGAACGCGGGCCTCGCCCGGCGTATAGCGGTCTCGCATATCGCGGCCCTGGGTCCATTCCAGACTTTCGGCCTCGGCCTGCGTTACAGCCGGCACGCCGAGGGCGGTGAAGGCTGCAGCAATTATGATCAGTGTTCTCAACATGGCACTCTATGTGACGCAGCCGCCCTGAACCCGGGCTGAACGACTGCCTTATCCTGCACTCATCTTCGAACTACAGGCCCTTGCGTGGATCATAGCCCGAAGCCGGGCGCCAGGTCTGCAAAAACGTCCGCAGCGCCTCGTCCTGTTGTGGCAGCGCCACCACGAGCCGGACAATCTGGTCGCCCCGCTTGCCCTTGCCGCTGGCAAAACCCTTGCCGCGCAATCGCAGCAGGCTGCCGCTGCTCGAGCCCGGCGGCACTTGCAGCACGACCGGTCCGTCAATCGTCGGCACGCGGACCTTGGCGCCCAGCACCGCTTCGGTCAGTGTCACCGGCAATTCCAGCCTCACATCATCGCCATCGCGCGAAAAATGCCGGTGATCGGCGATCCTGATCTCGATCAGCGCATCGCCCGCCTGGCCGCCGCCCGGCGGGGTCTGGCCCTGACCGCGCAGCCGCAACACCTGACCGTCAGCGGCGCCGGAGGGCACCGCGACCTCGACCGCCCGGCCGCCGGGCAGCGTCACGCGGTGCTTGCCGCCGCTGGCCGCAGCGAGGAAATCAATCGTCAGGGTCTGGCGCACATCGGCTCCCTTGCGCGGTGCTTCGCGGGCCTGGGCACCGAAATCGGTGAACAGGTCGGAGAAAATATCGTCGAAACCGCGATTATTCTGCCGCGTCTGGCGAAAGTTGAACGGTCCGCCTGCCCCGGCACCCATGCCCTGGCCCGCGCCCATGCCATGACCGAAACCGGCGCGCTGGCCGGCATCATATTCGGCCCGCTTTTTCGGGTCGGACAGGAGTTTGAAAGCCTGGGAGACGTTCTTGAAACGCTCTTCGGCCGCCTTGTTGTCAGGATTGGCATCAGGGTGCAGCGCCTTGGCCAGCTTGCGATAGGCCTTGCGGATTTCGTCCGCCGTCGCCGTCTTCGCCACACCAAGGATTTTATAAGGATCGTCCATGCCCACGCCATCAGCTCATATCAGGCTTCATGTAAGGGGCTTTGCCGCAGATCGCAAAGCCCGGCTCACAGGGGCAGGCTGCGGGCTGCCCAGCGCCCTGGCCCGGTCCGGGACGAGATTTGCGCCAGACGCAAGTCGAGCGCCGCCGGCAGGCCGCCCAGCAGCGCCGCCAGCTCCGTCTCACTGATCGACCATTGCGGTTCTGCCGTCTCGACACTCAACACGGCAGCATCGTCCAGCAGCACCTCCAGCCGGTAGGCCTGGGCGGTCTCGCCGAGCGGCACATCGGCGGCGCGCCAGTCATCGCCGCCCACCCGTGTGCGCCGCACCCAGCTCACCGTCACCATGCCGCCGGCGCGACGGACCCGTACATGGACCGGGGCCAATGGCCACAGATCATATTGCTCGCCGGTCACATCGAGGACGCCAGCCTGGGCATGCTCAGCGCCCAGGCCCGCCGCGACGGCGCGGAGCTCGAGCGCAATACCATATTCATGTTCAAGCAGTGGCAGCACACTCAGCGCCTCGTCCAGCACGACACAGACGGCACCGGCCAGCGCCCCGTCGGAAGCGGTTCCGCCCTGCCCGCGCAGGAATCCGGACAGGCGATAGCGGCCCGCCCCGGTCAGCTCGGCGCCGGCAAATTGCACGATCTCCCAGGCGTCATCGCCCTGTGAGACCGCCATCCGGTTGGCACCATTGAGCACGGCCTCACGCGTCAGGCTCGCCAGCTCGCCGCCGGCCAGTTCGATCTCGACGTTCGCGGCCTCATCCCAATAGCCCACCGGTCCCGGCGCCAGATCACCAAGCAGCACGCCGATCCGCGCCGGCTGCCGCAATCGGCACCGCCCTTCCCATCCGCCCTCACCGCTCCCGGCGAAGACATCGAGCGCGCCCGGCCAGGGATCGGCAAAGCCGGCGAGCAAGACACCACCGCGCGGGCCGGCTTCGCGCCCATCGAGCGGCAGGTCGAGCGCGATCAATTGCGGCCGGGCCGGCGGCGGCAGGGGTGCACCAGCCCCGGCGGTCGAGCCCTGCCAGACCCCGGCGCGAAGCCGCGGCGGTCTCAGTCCGGCCTGGCGCACAGCGCCGCCATCAAGGGTTTCGGCCCGCCACAGCGCGCCATCCAGCCTCACCCCGTCACCGGCCTCCAATGCCAGGGCCGAGGGCGGCAGATGCAGGGCCAGCCGGGCCGGACGCGCCTCGTGCTCCGCCAGTGCCTGCGCACACCAGCTCCGGGCCAGATGCGGGTCCGCCAGCAATGGCGCCGACAGGGCCTCCGCCCGCACCGTCTCGAACAGGCCACGCGCAACCGCATGGCCGGGCCGGTAATCGGCGGCATCATCAATGAAATCGAGACTGAGCTCGCGCGGCATGTCGAAGACTGACGGGTCGAGCCGCTCGGTCGCCGGGCCGTGTTCGGGTTGCACTGACTCGGCCAGGACAAGCTGTGCCATTGCGGCGCCGGCGGAGGCAAAGCACAGCGCCGAGGCGCGCGGCAGGGCATCAATCCCGAGCACGCCGATCAGCGGTTCCAGCGCCGCGCGCGCCGTCACCGCTTGCGCCACGACATAGCCGGAGACCAGGTCATCGACCGCCGAAACATCAAACGCGTCCAGCCCGGCATCCGCGCAAATCTCCGCGATAATGGCGGCCACGGGCACCTGCCCGGCCCGCCCGTTGAGCCAATGCCCCAGCGTCCAGTTGGCACCATCGGACCAGACCTCGCTGCGGGCGGGAAAGTCCGGCCAGGGCCGCGCATCCCAGGCCCAGACATGGATGCGACCGGTCGCCACCATCGGCGCGTGATAGATGGAGGAGACCGGATTGGCCGCCGCACCGCCGCTCCAGTGCGCCAGCATGGCTTCCAGATAGCGCCGCTGCACCAGGTCATCCCGCGCGCCACCGGAAAACCAGGGCAAATGGCTCTCCGAGCTTTTCGGATCAACAAACACATTGGGCTGATTGGCGCCTTTGTCGACGGCGGGACAGCCCACCTCGGTCAGCCAGACTGGCTTGGACCCGGGCACCCAGCCGGTCGGGCTCGCCGAGCGTACACCGCCGGGCCGGTCGTGATGCGGCTCGCTCCACCAGCTGACCAGATCCTTGTAGCGCCAGATCCAGTCCTCGCCATGGGCACCGTCGACAATCGGCGTCCGGATCTGGGCCTCACGATCCGCTTCGCTGGCGTAATACCAGTCAAAGCCCTCGCCAGCCGCCATATTGGAGGCGAGGTAATCGCGGTCATGCGGACCGGAAGCGAGCGCGGCATCGAGATGCTCCTCGCCATCGCGCCAGTCAGACAGCGGCACATACCAGTCGATCGCCACCGCATCGATATTGGCATCGCTCCACAGCGGATCGAGATGGAAAAGCTTCGCCCCGCCGCCGGGCTGATGGCCGGAATACTCGGTCCAGTCGGCGGCATAGGAGATTTGCGTCGACGGTCCGAGCAGGGCCCGCGCCTCACCGGCCAGTGTCCGCAATGCCGTCACGGCGGGATAGCTGCCGCCCGCCCCGCGCACAATGGTCAGCGCCGCCATTTCCGAGCCGATCAGGAAACCATCGACCCCGCCGGCAGCCTGGGCCAGGGCGGCGCAATGCAGGATGAAACGGTTGAGCCCCCATTCGGCCGCACCGGAATAGCTCACCGTCCCGCCGGAGACGGCATAATCGCCCGCCGACGCCATGCCGAAGAAATTCGCGAGCTGCGCCTCGGCAGCGGCACTCTCATCGACTGTGCCGCCCATGCCCGGCGCCGGGTGGCAGGTGATGCGCCCGCGCCAGGGAAAGACGGCCTGCCCGTCTCCGCCCCAGGGATCGGGCAGGCCATTGCCGGCGGGGATGTCCATCAGAATGAAAGGATAGAGCGTGACGGAAAAACCGCGCGCCTTGAGCTCGGTGATGGCGGCGATGATGCTGCTATCGTCGGGTGTGCCGCCATAAACGGGCCGGCCATCCAGCGTGCTCACCATCCAGGCCGAGGCGCGATCCTCGCCCGCCACCGACCAGACCAGCGGCCGCGTGACCTTGTCACGCGTCTCGACGCCGGGGCGGATCTGGCAGACGCCGCAGCGCAGATCATCGCCAAACCAGGACACCACCAGCTGCACCGAACGGCAATTGGGCAGATCGCGTTCCAGATCGTCGATCGCCGCGATAAAGTCAGAAACGCCGCGGCCATTATTGCGGTTCTCCGCCGTCTCGCGCCCCGGCCCGAGCACGCGCATCACCGCCTCGGGCGCATAGGCAAATTCGCCCGAACCGGGGATGAGATTGACGCCTTCAACGCGGTCCTCCAGCTGCACGCCATCGCGCAGCGGGCGGAAGATCTCGAAGGAAAAATTGGGGATGCGATGGCCGAATTCATCCAGCGGCAAATCCTCGAACACGACATAGGCCGTGCCGCGAAAGGCCGGCGCCGCGCCGCCCTCAATGGTCTCGATCAGGGCGTCGGGCAGCTGATCCTCGCGGCCGGTATGGACCCGCATCGCCAGACCGGAGGTGTCGAGCAGCGCGCCATTGGCCCAGACGCGGCCGATCCCGGCAATCTCGCCTTCGCACAGCCCGACCGCGAAACTGATCGAATAGCTGTAATCGACCTGGCTCGGCCCGCCGCCCTTGCCGCCGCTCGAGGTCTTGACGGCGTGTTCCAGATAGCGCGAGGCCCAGATCACCTGGCCGGCGATGCGCGCCCGGCCCCAGATGCGCGCCATTGCTGCGCCATCACTCGAGGTCTGGACGGGGATTTCCGGCAGGCGCGGACCCTCGCGGCGCGGCCCGCCGATCAGCGCATTGACCGCGATAGTCGCCGCCGCATTGGCCAGCGCCGGCCCGGCCGCCTGCAGGGCTGAGAGCCCGGCGCGCCCGGCCGTCATCACAAGCTGTGCCATCAGCGCGCCCTTTCAGGGAAGGCAAAGGCCGCCACCAGCCGCCGCTGCCACCAATGCGACAGCGCGGTCTCGGCAACGCTGCGGCCCCAATAGGCGTGGATGATGCCGGTCGGTCCCGAAACGATGGCGCAATGCTTGGCCGGGCCTTTCAGCTCGGGCCGGAAGAGCAGGACATCGCCCGGTTTGACATTGCGGATATCAATCTCGACCAGATGCCGCTGCGCCGCCTCGAGCAGGCTCTCGCCGCCATGGCGCTCGGCCCAGTCGGGCGTGTAGGCGGGCGGCGTTTCCGGCTCATCGCCATAGAGCGAACGCCAGATACCGCGCACCAGGCCGAGGCAATCACACCCCGCCCCCAGGCAACTGCCCTGATGGCGATAGGGCGTGCCGATCCAGCGCCGCGCCTCGACGAGGACGCGGCTACGCAAATTCATTGTCCGTTTCATGAGATCAGTCCTCTCGACCCGCCATCGCGGATCGTTTCGCTGGCGGCCGAGGCCTGCAGCAAATCATTGCCGACCATGTGCGGAAAGCCGCGGAAATTGACGGTATTGGCGAAGCGGTTACGGCAGGTGGCGAAACGCTGATCGCAGCCGATTGCGAAGTCGGGATGCTCCGGCGAAACGCCGCACCGCGCATCGCCCAGCTGCGCATCACAGCGCCGCGTGAAGACACGGCCGGTGACCCGCTCCAGCCGGTGGGCCAGGCCGAGCAGCTCGGCCTCGAAGCCCCCGTCAAGCCGGCGGACCTCGCCCAGCTCGCCGGTCGAAACCAGCACCCGCAATTCCGGATCCGACCAGTCCACCCGCCAGCATTCCACCCGCGCGCCGCCCCAGAGCCCCGCCGCCAGGTCCGCCTCGGTCAGCACCTCGCTGTCGAGCGCGCCGGCAAGATCGCCCTGCGACGGTGCCAGCCCCGGCGTCGCCTCCATATCGGCGCCGCCAAAACCGCTGCCGGCGCGATAGATCAACCCGTCAAATTCGAGATCGCGGTCATGATCGGTGAAGCCGAATTGGGCGTCGTCCGTACGGGTCACGCGCCAGCACCAGGCATGGGTCGTCACGCCGGCATCGAGCGATGCCTGCATCGCCGGGGGGATAGAGAGCATGGGGGAAAGCTTTCAGGGCAAATACCCTTGTCATCCCGGATGGATGCCCGGACGCGGCAGCGATCCGGGCGCAAGTCCGGGACCCAGACCCGGCATCGCTGGCCCAGCTTTGTGAAGGGCAAATCCCCCCACGCTGCTGGCGCATTTGGCGTCGGGCGTCTGGGTCCCTGACCTGCGGCCCGATCAAGTCGGGCCATCCGTCAGGGATGACAAGAATTTGGTTTTGTTGGAGAAACTTCTGTAGAGAGAACGCGGGGCGTCAGAGCTTCAATTCCACCAGCGGCACGCTTGGCGCTTCACCAGCGCCAACCGCGTCGAGCGCGATATCGAGCTGATCGGTGTCGAGGCGAACGGGGCAATCGAAAGCGAAACCGGCGGTGATTGCGGCGCCATCGGCGGGCGGAGCCGCGAAGCTCACCTGGCCGGTGGTGTGATCAATGGAGACTGCGGCCTCGACGCCATCGACGGCCACCACAACCGTGCCTTCGACCGGCTTGGCAATGGTGCGCGCCCAGCTCTCGGCGCCGCTGGCATAGGTCTTCACCAGCTGGAACGCCGTCGTCACGCCATCGCCGGTGCCGATCAGCTGGTCGAGCATGGAGGGCACAGCCGAGGGCGCGCAGGAGCGGTTATCGATCGGGTCGCGGAAGCGAAAGCCGTGCAGACGGCCGCGGCGTGCCTCGAAGAAGGCGATCAGGGTGTTGAGATCGTCGAGCGATTTGACGCCCGGGCCGGCATCCCAGCGGCGCAAACTGTCGGCCCAGGGCGAATTGCGCTCCTCGCGGCCGGAGATGAGGGTGACGATTTCGGTGCGCCTTTGCGGGCCGCCAACGGCGCCGATCGCGACGGCGAAGGGAAAGCGGATGTTGTGAAAATCACTCATAGATAACGGCTCCCTTTGGCGACGGCGCGGGCCAGGGCGCGGGAGATCCGTGCCTGCGATTGTTCGACGGCGCGGGCATCCGCGCCCGGCCCCAGCGCCAGATTGACGGTGATGTTGGGCCCGGCGGCGGCGGCGATGGAACCGGCACCGGGCGGCACGAAGAGCTCCGGTCCGCGCTCGCCGACGAGATAGGCGCCGCCGGGGGTGACCGGCCCGCCCTCGGCGCGGGCGCCGAACAGCGGCAGGCCGGAGAGCACGGAATTGATCGCGCCGGAGAGCGGTTTTTCGATCAATTGCTCCGCCGCCAGCCGCGCCAGATCGCGCAATATGCTTTCGGTCAGACGCGAGAATGAGGTCTCGCCGGAGCGGGCGGCGCGCTCGAAGGCGCGCTCGATGGTCTCGCCGGTGCGCTCGAAGGCCGCCTCGATCGCCTGGCTGGCGCGCGCGGCAGGGCCATCAGCGAGCGCGTCCAGGGCTTCGCCGGCGCTTTCGGTCTGGTCAGTGAAATCGGTCATGGGGTTTTGTCCGGATAATCGGCCATCAGGATTTGCAGCGCCGCGCGGCTCAACGGCCGCGCATCATGGGCGCCTGCCAGGGCGCGCCATTCGATCAGGCTGAGGCGCCAGAATTCGCGCGGGGCGATGCCAAGCCGCGCTGCCAGACGCAGGGCGGCGTGCCAGTCAGGCCGGCTCATAGCGCGGTCTCGAAACAGGTGGAGATCGCCGCGGCCGCCGCCAGCGGATCGAGCGGTGCCGCGCGCAATTCAGCCTCGGTGAGGGTCGAACCGCCGCCGCGCAGCAGCACGCCCAGCACGGTGACGAGATTGCGGGCATCGACCCTCACCCCGTCCTCGAACAACGCCTCGATCTCGGCCAGGGCGCCGAGCGTCAGGCATAATGTGTGCGTCACCCCGCCGATCTCCAGCGTGGTTTCGCCGCGAGCGCGATTGGCCATCAGATCGCTCCAAAGCTCAGGACGCCCGCCGAAGCCAGCGTCATCGACCAGGCCGCCTCGCCATCATGGCGTCCGGAATAATCCAGCGCCGCGACGAGGAAGGCCCCCTCGATCACCCCGAAATCCGGGATCACGATCTGCCAGTCCCGCGCCGCCTGGTCGAAAAAGGCCTGGCGCACCGCCGCGTCGCTGGCCGCATCGACAAACACGCCGGCACCGGAGACCGAACAGGTCTTCACCCCCGCCCCCGCCAGCAATTCGCGCCAGCCGTCAGGACTGTCCGCCGTGGTGACATCGACGCTGCGGGCATTGAGCGAAATGGTCTTCATGCGCAGACCGGCCGCCGCCGCAAAGCTCTGCGGGTCGCCGCCATCGCCGATCTTGAGGAGTATGTCCTTGCCGGACTGGATGGTCATGGGTGGGTCCTCCGGTTTTCTGTTTCGAGTTCAAAAAACAACAAGCACCTCTTCCCCCGGCCTTGTGCCGGGGCCTGCCGGAGCCGGGAGAGCAATCACCGCCCTCCGGCAGACCCCGGAATTCGCTGCGCTCCTCCGGGGGAAAGTGTTGTGTGGATTTGGCGTGCGGCCTCACCCGGCCCCCGCCACAAAAAAACGCCCCGAAAGGCGGCTGATCATTCAATCTTGTCGGCGCGCGCGGTCAGAGCAGACCCTGCTCCTCCTCGGTCGCCCAGCGCCGCACCAGGCTTTCATACTCGATGAACAGACGCGGCAGACGGTCACGCTTGCGCTTGGCGCGAATGTATTCGGCAAAATCCATCCAGTCGAGAATATAGCTCTTGCGCCACCAGCTCTTGATCATCTGCTCGTCGAGCGCGTGGCGTTTCACGCCGATCGCCGTCGCCTCATAATAATTGAACACCTTCTTGATCACGTCGGCCGGCCGGACCTTGCGCTCGCCGACCTTCACTGGCTTGGCCGCTTCTACCGTATCGGTATCAAGAGGCTGTTTGTCGTTTGAGGCTTGCAGCTCGCGCCTGACAACGCGGAATTCCTCGAACATCTGGATCAGATCGCCATCGCGCGTCTGCACGGCGATGTGCTGGAAGGAATTGGCCAGTCTCGCGGCGCGGTAGGAAAGACGGTAACCGTACAAGGCAGCAAAGAAGGAGACGATGAGGACTTCCAGCACCATGACATCGTAGCGGGCACTTCCCAGCTCACCCCAATATTTGGCGGTCAGGATCGTGCCGGCGACACTGAGCATGAGCAGCCAGCCCATCCAGACCAGATGGAAACGGCGATCATAGATCCGGGTCCACAGATTGCCCGCCAAATGCAACTCCCCACTGCAAGGACACAACCCTAGACTGGGAAACGGATGACCGGCAACAAAAAAGGGCCCCAGAACGGGGCCCCGGCGTACGCGGCGGCAAAGGCAGACGAATGAGACCGCCTAGCTGTGAACTCTCATAAGGTTGTTCATCGGGATTGAGTCCTTGAGACT
>NZ_CAXBKN010000026.1:0-32756 GCF_963976135.1 uncultured Maricaulis sp. | reverse complement strand
ATGACGACCCGCCGGTGCCCGGCGCCGGCTCGGCGATCTTCCTGCATTGCAGGCGCGGCGATTATGAGCCGACCGAGGGCTGTATCGCCCTTGATCCGGCCGATGTCATTGAGCTGCTGACAACGGCAAAGCCCGGCGATTACCTCGTAATCGAGCCCTAGTCGCGCGGCCCGAAAAAGGCTGTGCCGATGCGCACCGAGCTCGCCCCCAGCGCGATTGCGGTTTCAAAATCCGCGCTCATGCCCATCGATAGTTCTTTCAACCCGTTTTCGCGCGCCAGTTTGGCTAGAAGGGCGAAATGCAGACCTGCAGGTTCGGCGGCCGGCGGAATGCACATCAGCCCGTCGATCTGCAAGCCATGCTCGGTGCTCATCCGGGTGAGAAAGGGCGATAGCTCGGCTGGCGCGATACCGGCCTTCTGCGCCTCTTCACCGGTATTGACCTGGACCAGCAGACGCGGAGTCCGGCCGGCCACCTTCATGGCCTTGCGCAGGGCGATGGCCAGCTTGTCCCGGTCGAGGGTTTCGATGACATCAAACAATTCAACCGCATCCTGGGCCTTATTGCTCTGAAGGGGACCGATCAGGCGCAGTTCGAGGTCGGCAAAGCGCGTCCGGCGCTCGGCCCAATGCTCGAACGCCTCCTGGACACGGTTTTCCCCAAAGACGCGTTGCCCTGCATCCAGCGCAGCCGCGATGGCTTCGTCAGTCTGCCGTTTCGAGACTGCGACCAGGGTGATATCGGCGGGATTGCGTCCGGCCTGTTGCGCAGCCGCGCCGAGCTGTGCGAGCAAGTGAGTGCGGCGTGCCGCGATATCCGGAGACGTGTTCATGATGCGGCCATATGATGCACAGCGCGGCTTGGCAAGACTGGCGCAGCGGGTTCGCGGCAGCTTGCCTTCGGATTTGCCAGCCCTGTTTGCCCTGACCGACCCGGTCAGAACGCCCGACCCGCTGGCCTTCGCCAGCCAGCTCGCGCCGGGGAGCGGTCTGATCTATCGCCATTTCGGCGCGCCCGAACGGTTTCAGGTCGGGTCGACACTGGTTGAGATTGCCCGGCAGGGTGGCCTGCAACTCTTCGTCTCGAGCGACTGCGAGCTGGCGGACCGGATCGGGGCCCATGGCATCCACTGGCCGGAGCGAGAATTGGGACAGGCCTGGGCGCGGCGAATGCGCGGCGATAGCCGTCCCTTCACCGCCTCGGTCCATTCCGGCGCAGCCTGCATGCGCGCCGCGCGGGCCGGAATTGACGGCGTCTTTCATTCAACCCTATTTGCCAGCCGCAGCGCAACGGCGGGCCGTCCGCACGGAATTCATGCCGCGGCAGCGCTGGCGCGCGGGACCAAGATGGCGGTCTATCCACTCGGCGGCGTCAATACACGCACGGGCCGTCGCTTGATCGGATTGGGATTTGCTGGATTTGGCTGCGTCGGCGCCCTGTCCGGAGACTAGAAGCGCAGCGCCGATTCAAACTTGATCTCGGGCTGACGCGCATCGCTTTCCATCATACGAAACATCGGATCATCCGGAGAGATCAGGCGAACCTGGCCACCGAGACGGAAACGGTCGCCGAGATTGATGAAGGCGCCGGCGCTGAGATCATTGACATCACTGCGGACGTCGGGGCCATCCTGGATGCCGACCCGCACGCCCCAGCGGCCGCCCGGGGATTCCCAGTCGACAGTATTTTCCAGGTCGAGACCAGGCAACATGTGCTCATTCATCGAAAGCGTGAAAGCTTCATACCAAGGCGTCTCGACACCTAGCGCATCGGTTGCCGTCGACTGAAGCTGGACCCCGGTCTCAATGACCGTCGGCTCGGCGTCCTGTGCCAGGGCGGCCGGCGCCAGGCCGAGCATTGCCGTTGCGATCGAACCAGCGATCACAGTCTTGACCATTAAGGCCCGGCAATTTCCCCACTTGGACATGGAACCACACTCCCTTGATCCATCAAACTAACCATTGCTCCCGGACTCCCCAAGCGGATTCTACTGACACCACCAAAAAATCCGTCCAGCTGTGGCGGATATGTCAAAACTGCCAGCCGAGCTCTGCGAAAATCGCGATGCCGCTGAGCCGGTTTTGCCGCCGCCCGGACGGGGTGATGACCGGCTCATCCCGGCTGGCAGACTGGATGCCGCCGCCAAAGACCCAGCGCTCGCCAATCAGACGCGAAGCGCTCAATTGCAGCGTTTGACCATCGACATGCACCAGATCATCACTGAACCGCGCCAGTTCCAGCGCCGTCAGCCAGGCCCCCTGTTCATAGGCTGCCGAGACCGACCAGGCCTGATAGGCTCCATCCGCAGCGAGACCATTGTTCGACAGCAGCCAGCGCGCGCCGGCACTGACCGGGCCACGGGTCCAGCGGAAGCCGGCATCCTGCGTGCTCAACCCGGCGAACCCGGAGACGCCACTCGTCTCGGAGCCCTCGCTGAGGCCCAGGCTGAAAGCAAATTCATTCTCGCCGCGCAATATTTCGTAACGCACACCCATTTCCCAGACATTGTCGAAAACAGGGCTCACCAGACCAGCTGGGCCAGCCCCCCAGGCACAATGGTCAACCCCGCAATCGCGGACACGCGGCGTGAAGGATGAGGCAATGCGGACCGAACCGACACTGGATGATTGTCCAATGGCAATTGAACGGAACACGATTTTAGGCGCGCTTCCGGAACTCAGATTGCGGGTCCGCGCGCCGCTCAGCCCGGTCAAGTCGACGCGGCCACCATCAGCACGGCTCAGGCGGAAGGCCGTCGGCCCCCGCTCAGGATCGAGGTCCGCAGCCCCGGCGCCATAACCGGCCCGTAGCTCGCCCCAGCCAATATCGAGAAATCCATAGCCCGACTGCACGGCGATCCGCGTGCCGTCGCCAGGTTCCGAGACAGCGGACTGAAAGCCGGAACTGCCCGCACGAACCGCGCGAACCGTACCGTCCACCATGACCTGTGCGCAATCGGCAGTCCCGGGCGGGCAATCGCCGACAGGTCCGCCCCAGCCACGTCGTCCGGTGTCATGTTCGACACGGCCGCCCAGGACAATTCCCCAGCGCCGGCCGGCATCCGTGAAGGTTTCAATCACCAGCTCGGCATCGATATCGTAGAGAAATCCGTTGGATGGGGCCGCATCTGAACCTGCAAGCCAGACAGCGCCCAGATCAATCCGGAGCTCGGGCAGGTCTGCGTCCAGCGCATCAAATGTCGATTGAGATTGTGCCGATTGAGAGAAAGCCGGCGGGCCCGCGAGCAATCCGGACAAAGCGGCGAAAAGGATCGCGCTGAAAGTCCGTTTCATACCTCGCGGCCCCGCCGTTCGGCCCCGTCCCCCCGGACGTCGCGCCGTTAATGGATGCGACAGACAGGCTGTGGTCAAGCGCCACCAACCCTTGTTGATGGCGTTCCTTGCCACATGTTGCACACATGCCACGCTCATTTGGGTGCCTTTCGGCGCTGGCGCGAGAAAGATCGCGTGTTATACACACCTTCCCGATACGCCTGAGCTCGCAAGATTCGAGTGTATGGGAAGTGTTTTCGCCGTCTTGCATTAAAGGAGTTACGGCAAATGTCCGATAGCCGGATTCTTGGTGCGGCCCTGTTCGCCGCCCTCCTGTTTCTCCCAGCCTGTTCAACTCGCGGCGGCGACGCTGCTGCGGAAGCGCAAACCGATCAGCGCTCATCCGGTTTTCAGCTGCCGAGCCTGCCAAACCCGCTGCGCAGCAATCGCCCGGTCGAGCCAGAAGGCATCGGCGTCAACGGGTATTTGTGGCGCGCCAGCCTGGACACGATCAGCTTCATGCCGCTCGCTGAAGTCGATCCCTTCGGCGGTGTCATCATCACGGATTGGTATGCCAATCCGCAAATGACCACCGAGCGCTTCAAGCTCACCGTCTATATTCTCGATACGCGCCTGCGTGCCGATGCATTGGCGGTCAATGTCTTCCGCCAGGTTCGCGAAGAGACTGGCGGCTGGATCGATGCCGAGACCAATCCGCAAACCTCCTACGAAATTGAAAACGCTATCCTGACCCGAGCTCGCCAGCTGCGCATTGCACGTCTGGAAGATTAGGGCACCGGGTACGCGGTCAAACGCTGCGAGCCAAGCATATGAGCCGATACAATCCACGTGAAGCCGAGCCGAAATGGCAGGCGGCTTGGGCGGAGCGTGACTCCTTCCTTGCGGGCGGGCCCAAGGCTCAAAACGGCAAGCCAAAATATTATGTGCTTGAAATGTTTCCCTATCCATCGGGACGCATCCATGTCGGGCATTCGCGCAATTACACCATGGGCGACGTCATTGCCCGCTATAAGCGCGCCCGTGGTTTTGATGTCCTGCACCCGATGGGCTGGGATGCGTTTGGACTGCCGGCCGAGAATGCAGCGCGCGACCGCGGCGTCCATCCAGGCAAATGGACCCACGCCAATATCGATGTCATGCGGGGGCAATTGCAGCGCCTCGGCCTGGCGCTTGACTGGAGTCGGGAATTCGCGACCTGCGACCCATCCTATTACAGGCACCAGCAAGCCATTTTTCTGAAATTTTTCGAGAAAGACCTGGTTTACCGCAAGACCGCCAAGGTCAATTGGGATCCGGTCGACCAGACCGTTTTGGCCAATGAACAGGTGATCGATGGCCGAGGCTGGCGCTCCGGGGCGCTCGTCGTCCAGCGTGAGCTCGATCAATGGTTCTTCAAGATCACCGCCTATGCCGACGAGTTGACCGATGCGCTCGACACTCTGGATCGCTGGCCGGAGAAAGTCCGGACGATGCAATCCAACTGGATCGGCCGCTCGCGGGGCGCAACCGTCTGCTTTCCGCTGACCGAAGCCGAAATCTCCGATGAGTTCGGTGCAACGATTGATGTCTTTACCACCCGTCCGGACACCCTGTTCGGTGCCAGTTTCCTGGCCCTGGCGCCGGATCATCCGATCGTGCGCAAAATCGCCGAGGACAATCCTGAAGTCGATGTCTTCATGCGCGATTGCGCGCGGATGGGGACCACGGCAGAGGACATAGAGAAAGCTCCAAAGCGCGGTGTTGATCTGGGGATTACCGTGCGCCATCCGTTTGATCCGGAATGGGAATTGCCGGTCTGGGCAGCGAATTTTGTCCTCTCCTCCTACGGGACTGGGGCAATTTTCGGCTCACCGGCTGGCGACCAACGCGATCTGGATTTCGCGCGCAAATACCAGCTCCCGGTCAATCCCGTCGTCTTGCCGGCGGGTGAGGATGCGGCGAACTACCAGGTCGAGGACGAGGCCTATACCGGTCCAGGCACGATCTTCAATTCGCGCTTCCTGGACGGTATGAGCACCGAGGACGCCCTGGACCGCGCGATCACCGAACTGGAAGCGCGCAAGCTGGGTGAAGGTGCGACCAGCTACCGCCTGCGCGACTGGCTGGTATCCCGGCAACGCTATTGGGGTTGCCCGATTCCTATCGTCCATTGCAGCGCGTGCGGTGCCGTCCCGGTACCCACCGACCAATTACCCATTGTTCTGCCGGAAGACGTCACCTTCGACCATCCGAGCAATCCGCTCGAACGTCACCCGACCTGGAAGCACACCGAATGCCCGTCCTGCGGCAAGCCGGCGCGCCGCGAGACGGACACGCTCGATACCTTTGTATGCTCATCCTGGTATTTCCTGCGCTTCACCTCACCGGGATGCGACGACAAGCCGTTTGATGCGGCCGAGGCCAAGCATTGGATGCCGGTTGACCAGTATGTCGGCGGGATCGAGCATGCGATTCTCCACCTGCTCTACGCGCGCTTTTTCACGCGGGCGCTCAATGATACCGACCTCTTGAACATGGACAATGGGGAGCCCTTTGCCGGGCTGTTCACCCAGGGCATGGTCACGCATGAAACCTTCAAATCGGGTGATGGCCGCTGGCTCTCCCCCGAGGAGGTTGATCGCAAGCATGACAGCGCCACGGAAATTGCCACCGGCAAGCCGGTGACGATCGGCGGTATCGAGAAAATGTCGAAATCCAAGAAGAATGTCGTCGATCTGGACGCTTTCGTTGAAGATTTTGGCGCCGATGCCGTGCGCTGGTTTGTCTTGTCGGATTCGCCGCCGGAGCGCGATGTCGAATATACCGATAGTGGCGTGGAAGGTGTCTGGCGCTTTATCCAGCGCCTTTGGACCGTGATGATTTCGCTGCCCGAGGGCGCGCCGGGTCCGCTGGCAGTTGCAACAGGCGCCGAGGGCGATGCCCTGGCGCTGCGGAAATCGGCCCACAAGACGCTCAAAGGTGTCACTGAGGCGATCGAGGGCTTCCGCTTCAACTCGGCCGTGGCCCAGATACATGACCTGGTGAACGCCCTGCGCAAAGCGGAAGCCGGCGGTGCCGGCATGATTGAAGCCCGGGCCGAAACGCTGGGCATACTGGCCCGCCTGATCTCACCCTTCATTCCGCATCTGGCTGAAGAATGCTGGCACAGGCTCGGTGGTGAAGGGCTGGTGATCGATGCGCCATGGCCGGAAGTCGATCTCAGCCTGCTGGTCGAAACCGACCTCGTCTTGCCGGTCCAGGTCAATGGAAAGCGGCGCGGGGAGATCTCAATTCCCAAGGATCTCGATCAGGAAAGCGTCAAACAGATGGCCCTCTCCGAAGAAGGGGTGGCGCGTTCGCTCGAAGGGCTTACGATACGCAAGGTGATCGTGGTACCTGGTCGCATTGTGAATATTGTCGCGGGATAAAGTCATGCGCCCTGTCCATCTTGCCCTGTCCGCTCTGATCTTGCTGATTGGCCTCAGCCTTTCTGCCTGTGGCTTCACACCCATGTACGGTGCCAGCGGCGTTTCCGGGGAGCTGTCGAACATCCGGGTCGAAACCGGGCGGGAACGCGTTGATTTCCGTCTGCAGGAAGCCCTGATCGATAGTATGGGCGCGCGCTCGGCCTCAGGCCCCTATACGCTTCGCGCCACAACCACAGTGACTTCGACGCCATTCGGGGTCGGCGCCGATGCGATTGCAAGCCGTTACGTTGTCCGCATCAGTGTGGACTGGGAATTGGTCCGCGACGGCGCAGTTGATCCCGTCTTGACCGGCGTTGCCCGCAGCGATGCGTCCTATGACGTCCCGGCCGGCGTGTATGGGGCGCTGACGTCGGAAGTCGATGCCGAAGACCGTGCCGTCAGCACCGCTGCTGACCGGATCATTACGCAGCTGGCGCGGGCAATGCAGGACAGGCAGGCGTGGTAAAATCATCGCCACGCGATGCCGATGCGCGGATAGCGCATCCTGACCCCAAGCTGAAAGCCTATCTGATATTCGGACCCGACAGAGGTCTGGTGCATGAGCGCGCTGACGCGCTGGCCAAAGCACTGGTCCCCGACCCGAATGACCCCTTCGCCGTTACCCAACTCACCGAAGAGGACCTCAAATCCGACCCAGCCAGCCTGGCCGATGCCATGGCAGCCATGTCGCTGACCGGTGGTGCCCGGCTGGTTCGCGTGCGCCTGTCTGGCGAGACCGGCAGCGGCCCGATCCTGGAACTCGTGGCGGCCCTCGAAAAGGGGCAGGCCCAGGCAGAGGCGTGTCTGGTCGTCGAATCCGGCGATCTGACGCCGCGTGGTAAGCTGCGCAAGCTGTTCGAGCCGGCCAAGTTGTCGATGGCCATCGCCTGTTATGCCGACTCCGCGCAATCACTGGCCGATATTGCGACCAGAATGCTGGCCGATGAAGGCCTGACGCTCACTTCCGACGCCCGGGCTGCCTGGCTGCCACGTCTGGAAGGGGATCGGGCCTTTGCGCGGGGCGAGATTGAAAAACTGATTCTTTTCAGAGGCCTGAAGAGTCAGCGTGCGCCCGGTGATGATCGTGTTGAGCTCAGCGATGTCGAGATGATCGCGGCGGATCAGGGCGATGCGGCGCTCGACGCGATCATCGGGCCCGTTCTTGATGGCTCACTGACTATCGCAGACAGTGCCTATATCCGGGCGCTGGGTGGTGGTGCCAGTGCAGTCGGCGTGTTGCGCGCCCTGCAACGCAGGCTCGACCAGCTGGGATCCGTTGCTGCTGCAGGTGGCGATGAAACGGCAATTGCGCGCAGCGGTGCGCCTCGTTACGGCCCGCAGGCCGCACAATTTCGCGGCCAATTGCAGATATGGCGTGGGCGCCGGCTCGATGCGGCACGGCAATTGGCCTTTGATGCCGAGCGTGCCGTCAAGCGGTCGGCCAGTCCAGCCGATACCCTGGTCGGTGATCTTTTGCTGCGTCTTGCGCGCGGTGCCGCGCGGATGCGGGCCTGACGATAGTCAGTGCTCGGCCGAACTGAGCCGCCGGCAGACATCGTCGAGCTGCTCCAGTGTCGTATAGCGCACGCGAACCTCGCCGCCATCACTCCCGTGCCGGATATCGACATCAAGGCCGAGCCGGGCCGATATATCGGCCTCGAGCGAACGCGTGTCAGCATCTTTGTCAGGCGAGGAAGCGGCAGGAGGCTGTCGGCGGACCGGAGACGGCCGATCCAGTGCCTGACGCGCCAACCCTTCGGCATCGCGCACTGAAAGTCCCTTATCAACAATGACTTGAGCTAGACCGGCTGGGTCTGGGGCCGTCGCGATGGCGCGAGCATGACCGGTTGAAATCTTGCCTTCGGACAGGAATGTCAGGACAATGGCAGGCAGGGAGAGCAGGCGTACCATATTGGCGACATGGCTGCGGCTCTTCGATACGGCCCGTGCGATGTCTTCCTGCGTGTGGCCATATCGATCAATCAGCTGACGATAGGCCTGGGCCTCTTCAACCGGGTTGAGATCGGCGCGCTGGACGTTCTCGACAATGCCGATTTCCAGCGTTTCCTGGTCGGAAAGTTCCCGGACCAGGGCAGGCACTTCATGCAGGCGGGCTCGCTGCGCCGCGCGCCAGCGGCGCTCACCCGCGACAATTTCATAAGCCTCGCCTGGTCCCTTGGCGGGGCGAACCAGGATTGGCTGGACGATTCCCTTCTCGGCAATCGACGCCGCGAGGGCTTCCAGCTCGGCCTCCGCCATGGCCTTGCGGGGCTGGTCAGGATTGGGCCGGATCAGCTCGATAGCCAACATCCGGACGCCATCACGCGACGCGGGCGCCGGGCTTGCGGCGGTCGTTGTGGTCTCGAAGGATTCGCCCTCGGTCTCACCAAGCAACGCTGAGAGGCCGCGGCCGAGGCGGCGATTCTTGTCGGTTCCGGTCATGCCACTTCACCCTGTTTCAGCCGGCTGCGGCTACGTTCCTGACGGACAATTTCACGAGCCAGGCCGAGATAGGCCTGGGAGCCGGTGCAGGCGAGATCATACAGCAGGACTGGCTTGCCCACTGATGGCGCCTCGGAGACGCGGACATTGCGCGGAATCACCGTCTTGTAGACCGTATCGCCAAAATGACCGCGCACATCGGCCGCCACTTCGGCCGAGAGATTATTTCGGGAATCATACATCGTCAGGACGATGCCCTGGATCTCGAGCTTGGCATTCAAATGCCCGCGGACACGCTCAACCGTGCGAATGAGCTGGGTCAGGCCCTCAAGCGCGAAGAATTCGCACTGCAGGGGCACAAGGATGGAATCGGCCGCAGTCATGGCGTTGACTGTCAGGACGTTCAGCGATGGCGGACAGTCGATCAAAATATAGTCGAACCCGTCGGATTCATGTTGCAGGCCTTGAAAATACTGGTCTACGGCGCGCTTGAGACGATAGGAACGGCCCTGATCCGTCGCCAGTTCAAGCTCGGCACCTGACAGGAGAACGTCAGAGGGCAGAATGGACAGGCCGGGCACCAGGGTCGGCACCAGGGCCTCGCTCAGCGGGACACTGCCGACCAGAACATCAAAAGACGTGGTTGTCCGCCGGGCCGGGGGCACGCCGAGTCCGGTCGATGCATTGCCCTGGGGGTCGAGATCAATGATGAGGACTTTTTGCTTCACCGCCGCCAGCGCTGTGCCCAGATTGATGGCGGTCGTTGTCTTGCCGACCCCGCCTTTCTGATTGGCAATAGCGATCACTCGGGGCGCACTGTGGCGCGGAAGATCATCGGACACGCTGTACCTCACTGATACGCAGGATCACACCATCACCGGTCTGACTGGGTATGACTTCGGTTTCGAATGTCCAGTGTTTATGGGCCTCGGTCAATTCGTCACGGTAGTGCCGGCCCTTGAAAAACAGGCCAACGGTCCCGCTTTTCAACAGCGGGGCAGCGAATCCCAATAATTTATTCAAGGGCGCAAATGCGCGTGCCGTGACGATTTCAAAGTCTTCGGACGGGTCCATGGCCTCAACCCGAATCGCTCGCGCCTCGGCCGCCACACCCAGTTCGCCAATGACGCGATTGAGGAATGCGGTCTTCTTGGCGACGGAGTCGATCATGACGATGCGGGTCTGGAGGCCGCGATCACGGCAAGCCAGGGCCAGGGCGAGCCCGGGAAAGCCCGCACCGGCTCCCAGATCGGCGATACGGCGCGTCCCCGACGGAATAAGCTGCATCAGCTGGAGGCTGTCGAGGGCGTGCCGCTCCCAGAAATCATCCAGTGTCGACCGGCCGACCAGATTGGTGTGTGCATTGGCTTCCACCAGAAGCTCGCGCCAATGATCAAAGCCCTGCGCTGTTTCACGTGAAACACCGGTGGCCGCTTCAAACTCATCCCGGGTCAATCAGCTTGCCTCTCTCTTCTGGCGTTTCACATATGCCAGCACAGCCGTCAGAGCCCCTGGCGTCACGCCCTCAAGGCGCGCGGCCTGACCCAATGTGTCCGGCCTGGACGCGATCAATCGCTCGCGCGCTTCATTCGACAGGCCGCCGACACTGGCATAATCCAGATCGGCCGGGATCTTCACAGCCTCGTCACGCCGGAAGGCGAGAATGTCGGCCTGCTGGCGATCCAGATAGCCGGCATAGACGGCATCGATTTCCATCTGCTCCGCCACCTGGCCATCAAACTCGGACAATTCCGGCCATATGGCGCGGACATCGGTCCAGGCTATTCCCGGATAGGCCAGCAAGTCGGCGGCGCTGCGGCGGCGGCCATCGGAATTGACCGTGAGGCCATGGCGCTGGGCCTCGGGCGGAGTGATATCGAGCTCGGACACACGTTGGCGGGCGCGCGCCAGTTTTTCCTGTTTCACGTGGAACATCTCGCGCCGCGCCGATGATACAGCGCCGAGATCGATCGCTTTCGGTGTGAGACGCTGGTCCGCATTGTCGGCGCGCAGGATCAAACGATATTCGGCGCGCGAGGTGAACATCCGATAGGGCTCACTGACACCGCGTGTCACCAGATCATCAATCATGACGCCGATATAGGCCTCGGAACGGCTGAGAATGAAGGGTGCGCTGCCCGCCGCTGAAAGGGCCGCATTGAAGCCCGCAACGAGGCCCTGGGCGGCCGCCTCTTCATAGCCGGTTGTGCCATTGATCTGTCCGGCCAGCCAGAGACCCTCAACGGCGCGGACCTGGAGCGTGGCATCAAGTTCGCGCGGATCGACATAATCATATTCGATCGCATAGCCATAGCGCTTGACCTCGACCTGTTCGAGGCCCGGAATGGTGCGCAGAAATGCGTCCTGAACCGTATCCGGCATCGAGGTCGAAATACCGTTTGGATAGACGGTGTCGTCGTCGAGGCCTTCGGGCTCGAGGAAGATCTGGTGCTCGGACCGGTCGGCGAAGCGCACGACCTTATCCTCGATCGAGGGGCAATAGCGTGGCCCACGTCCGGCAATAGAACCACTATAGACGGCCGAATGCTGGAGATTATCGGCGATCACACGGTGGGTCGCCTCGGTCGTATGGGTGATGGCGCAACTGATCTGCGGCACCGTGATGCGATCGGTCATGAAGGAAAACGGGACCGGAAGCTCATCCGCCGCCTGCTGATCAAGATCATCCCAGGCAATGGAGGATTTGCGCAGGCGCGCCGGCGTGCCGGTCTTCAGGCGTCCCATACGCAATCCAAGGCCATAGAGCGTGTCCGCCAGACCGATTGAGGGTTTCTCATCGACACGGCCGGCAGGAATGCGCTCCAGACCACGATGGATCATGCCGCGCAGGAAAGTGCCGGTCGTCAGGACGACACTCCCGGCCCTGTAGCTCTGCCCATCCGCATCGATCACACCGACGCAGCGGCCATCTTCCAGGATCAGGTCCTCGACAGGCGCTGCGCGGATTTCCAGATTGGGCGTCTGATGGAGGACCGCCTGCATGGCCTGGCGATAGAGTTTGCGGTCGGACTGGGTGCGTGGCCCACGCACGGCGGGCCCCTTGGAGCGGTTGAGCAGCCTGAACTGGATCCCCGACGCGTCAGCGACCAGACCCATCACGCCATCAAGCGCATCGATTTCCCGAACCAGATGACCCTTGCCCAAACCGCCAATCGCCGGATTGCAGGACATTTCACCGATGGTCTCGAGCTTGTGTGTCAGCAAGAGCGTACGCGCGCCAAGACGCGCGGAGGCTGAGGCCGCTTCGCAACCGGCATGTCCGCCGCCGATAATAATGACGTCCCAGGATTTCATGATCACTCTTCCAGTCGCCGTTCAGTCTGCGGCGAAGCCGGCTACATAAGGCTGACGGCGCCCGGAGTCGAGCCACAGCCTCCAGTGTTTCACGTGAAACAGGCCCGATGGACCCTATTTGCCGATACAAAACTGGCTGAAGACCCGATCCAGAATATCCTCGACATCGACGCGGCCCGTCAGCGATTCCAGCGCCCGAACCGCAAGCCGGGCATCTTCGCCGGCCAGTTCCGGCGCATCTGCCAGACGCTCGCGGCACCGGACCAGCGCGCTCTGGGCCGCCTCGACCGCCCGGCGATGCCGCGCCCGGCTCAGGGCCGGCAGTTCGCGCGCGCCCAGGCGCTCGCGGACAATGGCCTCGATACGGGCTTCCAGGGCATCGATCCCGGCACCGGTATTGGCGCTGACCCGAAACCCGGCTCCACCCTCCTGATCCGGCACCAGATCCCGCTTGTTCAGGACCAGAAGATCGCCATCGAGCAAGCGGCCCTTCAGGTCCAGCAATTCAGCCTCCGACCGCGCATCGGCCACACCTATCCTCAGATCAGCATGTTCGGCCCGGTCCAGCGCCCGGCGCACGCCTTCCGCCTCAATGGCATCCACCGCCTCACGAAGACCGGCCGTATCGCTGATCACGACGGGAAACCCCGCCATGGTCAGCCGCACTTCAACGATATCGCGGGTCGTGCCGGGAATATCGGTCACAATTGCCGCCTCCCGACCAGCCAGCCGGTTGAGCAGGCTCGACTTGCCGGCATTGGGCGCGCCAATCAAGGCAATCGAAAAACCGTTGCGGACGCGCTCCCCGCGGCGTCCGTCCGCCAGATGCTCCTCGATCGAGTTGAGCAGGGCCGAAACCGGCTCATAGGCGCGATGCGACAGCGCATCGGGCACGTCAGCTTCATCGGGGAAGTCAATCTCGCCCTCAATCGAGGCCAGCACAGCGATCAACGCCTCGCGCCAGCCCTCATAGAGCAGTTTCAATGAACCCGACATCTGCGCCAGCGCCTGTTTGCGCTGGCCTTCGGTCTCGGCTTCGATCAAGTCTGCAAGGCCTTCGGCCTCCGTCAGATCCAGCTTGTCATTCTCGAAGGCGCGGCGGGTAAATTCGCCCGCCTGGGCCAATATTCCCCCGGCGGCCTCGATCGCCGAGATGGCGCCATCGATGACCGCGGCGCCGCCATGCAGGTGGAGCTCGACACAATCCTCGCCGGTAAAACTGGCCGGAGACGGAAACCAGAGCACCAGCGCCTGGTCAAACACCTCCCCATCGGCCGCCCGCAAATGACGCAGGCTCGCCTGGCGCGGTGCCGGAAGCGCTGCGCGCACCAGTTGGGTCAGAATATCCCCGGATCGGGGCCCCGAAAGCCGTACAACGGCTATCCCGGAGCGTCCCGGCGGGGTTGAGAGAGCATATATCGTTGTTTTCACGTGTCTATTTCTTGTTCCCTGCGGCTGGCGTCACAGCCGCCTGGCGCATCAGATTCATGAAGGTATCGCTCATTTGCCCGCCATAGGCCGTCCATTGCCGCATCAGGGCGTCGGGCTCCAGCGAACTCATATTCTCGTCCATCCGGCGGATCATCTCAGCGGAAAAACGTTCATTGAGTGCCGTCACATCCGGCAAGCCGAGAAACGCCCGCGCCTCGGCCGGCGTGCAATCGATTTCAACATTGACCTTCATCATGATCTCCCGAAGTGTTCTATTGAGCTTATCGCATGAAATGGAGGCGCACCATGAGTGGCCAGGACATAGAAATCGAATCTGACGACGGCAATTTCTCGGCCTACCTCGCCCTGCCGGCTTCGGGAAGCGGCCCCGGCGTTCTCGTCCTGCAGGAAATTTTCGGCGTCAACGCCTCGATGCGCGCCATCACGGACTGGCTCGCCGGCGAAGGCTTCACAGCCCTCTGCCCGGACCTGTTCTGGAGAATTGAGCCCGGAATTCAGATCACCGACAAAACCGAGGCCGAACTCAATCGCGCCTTCGAACTCTTCGGTCTGTTCAACCAGGACACCGGCTTGCAGGACATCCGCACCAGCCTCTCGGCATTGCGTGCGCTCGACGCCTGCAGCGGCAAGGCCGGCGCCATCGGTTATTGTCTGGGCGGTTTGCTGGCCTACCGGACCGCCTGCCACACCGATAGCGATGCCAGCGTTGGCTATTACGGTGTGAGCATTGAGGACAGGCTCGCCGAGGCGGCCGGTATCAGCGCGCCGCTCATGCTTCACATCGCCGGTGCCGACCAATTTGTCCCGGCGGCGGCACAGGCCCGGCTGCATGACGGGCTCGGCTCCAATCCGCTTGTCACCCTGCATGACTATCCCGGCAAGGAACACGCCTTCGCACGTCCGGACGGACTTCATTACGCGGCCGACAGCGCGAACCTCGCCAATCAGCGCACGCTCGACTTTCTCCACCGTCATCTGGACTGAATATCCCGGCCCGGATTGCGGGAGCGCTAGTCCCTTGAACTGGCGACGGCCCAGCTTTCGCGCGCCGTCATCCGATCGAAATAGGCTTTCAAATTCTCCGGCGCATCACCGAACTGCCGGATCAGTTTGAGCAGATAAAACATATATATCATCGAGATATCAGCAGCCGTGAAACGGTCACCGGCGATGAATTCCCGGTCCGCAATGCCGTGTTCCGAGGCAAAGCCAAGCAGTTTCCCCGTTTCATACCTGGCCCAGGCGGCCAAATTCGGGTCCCGCTTCTCTTCAGGCAGGAGTTGGGTATGCGCCAGCAGGAGCGAGACTGCCATCGTCATCCCGCTCTCGCCAAAATTGAGCCAGTGCAGATAGCGGCCAAAGTCTGATTCATCTGGCGCAATCTCGAGCCGGCTCGGGCCATAGCGCCCCAGCAGGTATTGCATGATGGCAATGGAATCGAGCACGATCTCCTCGCCATCCTGCAAGGCCGGAATTTTCCGCAGGGGATGGATCAGCGCATAGTTCTCATCCCCGGCGGGACGTGTCGCGAATTGCACCGTATGCAAATGATAGGGCAGCTGCATCTCTTCCAGCAGCCAGCGCACGCGGATGGAACGGGTTTGCGGGGCATGAAAAAGCGTCAGATCGGGTTGGCGCGGCACAGGATTATCCTCCAGAAAACTCAGTCCTGATCCAAGCGCCAATCAGCCGCCGGGCATAGCCCCAAGTTTCGCATCCCTGCGATCCGTGATCCGAAACAACGTCATCGCCCGCGCCGCCAATGGCCTGGAAAGCCCGGCAGCCGACACAAAAAAGCCCGCCAGAACAATACTCTGGCGGGCTTTTTGTCAGCTGATGACAGGATCAGGTATTCATGGAATCGAAGAACTCGTCATTGGTTTTGGTCTGACGCAGTTTCTCGAGCAGGAATTCAATCGCATCCTGGGCACCCATCGGGTTGAGGATACGGCGCAGGACATACATTTTCTGCAATTGCGATTTATCGACCAGAAGTTCCTCTTTCCGGGTCCCGGATTTGAGAATGTCGATCGCCGGGAAGACGCGTTTGTCGGCCACCTTGCGGTCGAGCACGATTTCCGAATTGCCCGTACCCTTGAACTCTTCGAAGATCACCTCGTCCATCCGGCTGCCGGTATCGATCAGCGCCGTGGCAATGATCGTCAGCGAGCCGCCATGCTCGATATTGCGGGCCGCACCGAAGAAACGCTTCGGACGTTGCAGCGCATTGGCGTCCACACCCCCCGTCAGCACCTTGCCAGAGCTCGGAACGACGGTGTTGTAGGCGCGGCCAAGGCGGGTGATGGAATCGAGCAGGATGACGACGTCACGGCCGTGCTCGACCAGGCGCTTGGCTTTCTCGATCACCATTTCGGCGACCTGGACGTGGCGCGTTGCCGGTTCGTCGAAAGTCGAGGAAATGACCTCACCCTTCACGGTCCGCTGCATGTCGGTGACTTCTTCCGGCCGCTCATCGATGAGCAGGACCATGAGATAACAATCAGGATGATTGGTCTCGATCGCATTGGCGATATTCTGAAGCAGGACGGTCTTGCCGGTCCGCGGCGGCGCGACAATCAGGCCGCGCTGGCCCTTGCCGAGCGGCGCCACGATATCGATCACCCGGCCCGAACGATCCTTCACCGTCGGATCAGCCAGCTCGATGACGAAGCGGGATTCGGGATAAAGCGGCGTCAAATTGTCGAAATGAACCTTGTGACGGGCGCTTTCAGGGTCCTGGAAATTGATTGTGCTGATCTTCAGCAGCGCAAAATAGCGTTCCCCATCGCGTGGGCTGCGAATTTCGCCTTCAACCGTATCGCCCGTGCGCAGACCGAATTTCCTGATCTGGGTCGGCGAGACATAGATATCATCCGGTCCGGCAAGGTAATTGGCCTCTGGTGAGCGCAGGAAGCCGAAACCATCCTGCAGCACTTCCAGCACCCCGCCCCCATGGATCTCGACGCCGCGTTCGGCGAAGGCCTTCAGGATGGCAAACATCATCGCCTGTTTGCGCAGCGAGGATGCGTTCTCGATTTCAAGCGCTTCCGCGAATTCGAGCAATTCGGTCGGTTTTTTCAGCTTCAAATCCTGCAGCGTCATGCGCTGCAAACCTTCAAGCAATGCCGGCGTGGTTGTTTGGTCGGTCATGATCAATCTGTTTTTTCAGGCAGGGGGATCCAATCCCCGGACGGGAACTGGCTGGTACTAGCAAGTCGGGTGCCAAGACAGGATGGGCCCGATGAGTGAGGATTGGGCAAGCGCGTCAGGATCTACGCTGGCTTGACCGAAAAGGAGAGGACCCGCGTGAGGAGTCGTCCAAGGCTTGCCACGCAGAAGCGCGACCGTCAAGCATACCCGGCAAGCCGAACCCTCAAATACAGATTTCCAACGCTCTAGCGCAAGGCCACAACGGCAATCACCACGATCAGTATCGCCGCAAGAAACGGCATTTCATTGAGAATTCGGTAGGCGCGGTCGGACCACTCATTTGTGCCGTTCTGAAAACGCTTATAGCGCAGGGCGAGAACGTGGTGCAGGCCTGTCATGACAGAGACCAGCACAAATTTTCCCATCCATGCCAGGCTGAGGAATACCGTCCAGCTGCCGGCGCGCTCCGCATTGGCCCAGACCAGCAAGACACCAAAGATCCAGACCGCAATCATCGCCGGATTCATGATGATTTTCAGCAGGCGGGTTTCCTGGAGCCTGAGCGTCGTATCGAGCTCGCCATCGGGAATGGCGGCGCAATGATAGACAAACAGGCGCGGGAGATAGAGCAGGCCCGCCATCCAGGCGATCACAGCGAGAATATGCAGGGCGCGTAACCAGTCATAGGCAGCAAGGATCATGACGAACTAGGCTTCCTTCGGGGCCATCGGGCATGCAGGACATGCGATCGGACAGAGGCGTTCGCCGCCCGGAGGCCCGAGCCGCGCTGGAGCTGTCATGGCGCCCGCAACGATATTCGCCAACGCATCAATGAATTCTGGCGCCGTCCCCAGCGCCGGAACCCTTGTATAGCTGGTCACGCCGCTTTCCTGCGCGAGCTCGGCATACTCCTCGTCCAGTTCGACCAGGGTCTCGATATGCTCCGACACAAAGGCAATCGGGGTCAGCAGGATGGCCTTGCCATCATTCCCGGCCTGGCGAACCGCATCATCGGTCGATGGCCCGATCCATTTCAGCGGCCCGACGCGGCTTTGATAGCAAACCTGCCAGTCGCCAAATTCAGGCAGCAAGGCCGCGACAGCGCTGGCCGTCTGCTCGATCTGCCATTGATAGGGGTCGCCCGCCGCAATCACTTTTTCCGGCAGACCATGGGCGGAAAACAGCAGGCGGGTGTTGTCCGGCCGGCCGGCAGCCTCCCAGCTGGCGTGGATCAGTTGGGCATGGGCCTCAATGAAACCGGTTTCGATCGGATAACAGCAAACCGTATGGGTTTCGGGTCCGCCCGCCTTTCGCCATGCGCCCAGCGAAGACCCGGTCGTGGTCGTGGAAAAATGCGGGTAGAGCGGCAGCAAAACCGTTTCATCCGGCCGCCAGCTGGCCACCTCCTGCGCCACGTCTTCGGTCAAGGGGTGCCAATAGCGCATGGCCGGCCAGATCCGGATCTCACGATCCGGAAAACGTTCCGCCAACAAGGGGGCCAGGGCCTCGATCTGCTTGAGTGTTTCCGGCACGAGCGGCGATCCGCCACCCATTTTCGCGTAATTTGCGCGGGCCGACTTGGCCCGCAGGGTCGAGATCATCCAGGCGAGAAACTGGCGAAGCGGCGCTGGCGCACCGATAATTGCCGGATCGCGAAACAGATTGCGCAGGAATGGCTTTACCGCCTCGGGTCCGTCGGGACCGCCGAGATTGAACAGCACAATTGCCAATTTTTCCTGCTTTTTGGCCATGCTCAACTCCATCACCCCGCCGGCCCTCAGACTGATCGCCGGATCCGCGCCAGCAATTGCTCGACATGCGTGACCGGTACGTCCGGTGTGATGCCGTGACCGAGATTGAATATATGCGGGCGACCCTCCCACGCTTCAAGCAGACGGTCGACTTCGCTGTCGAGCATGGCCCCGCCGGCGCGCAGCACGGACGGATCCAGATGCCCCTGGACCGGCAAATTGTCGGGCAGAACCGAGCGTGCCCATTCGGGCTGAACCGAAGTGTCCAGCGCCAGGGCTGTAACACCGGTTTCGCGGGCGTAGCGCGGATAGAGGGTTCCGGCGCCGCGCGGAAAGCCGATAATCGGTACATCAATTCCGGCGGCCCGGACCTGATCGACGATCCGCCGCGTCGGGCGAATAATCACGCGTTCGAACAAGGGTTCCGGCAGGCCTTCAGCCCAGCTGTCGAACAGTTTCAGCACTTCCGCGCCGGCATTCGCCTGCATGATGAGATATTCGGCCGTCGCGTCGGCAATCCGGTCGAGCATGCCGTCAAAGGCTACCGGATCGCTCCAGGCTGCAACACGGGTCGCATAGCGGTCTTTCGATCCACCACCCTCGACCATGTAGGTTGCGACGGTCCAGGGTGAACCGGCAAAGCCGATCAGCGTGGTGTTGTCGGGCAATTGGGGCTTTACCAGTCGCAGGGTCTCGCCGATCGGTGCCAGCACCTCTGCAACGCGCCCTTCGGTCAAACCCTCGAAATCTGCCGGATTGAACGGTTCCAGCTTCGGACCCTCTCCGGTGACGAACCAGACCTTGCGTCCCAGGGCGATCGGGATCAGCAATATGTCCGCAAACATGATCGCAGCATCAAATCCGAAGCGCCGGATCGGCTGAAGCGTCACTTCGGCTGCCAGTTCCGGTGTAAAGCAGAATTCGATGAAATTGGCTGCTTTTGACCGGACCTGGCGATATTCTGCCAGATAGCGACCAGCTTGCCGCATCAGCCAGACGGGAGGCGGGGTGCGGGTCTCACCGGCAAGAACGGCGAGCAGGGGTTTTTGGGGTGTGAGCATCATTGGGCCTGATTAGTCTTCTCTGCCCGATCATTCAATGCGTCGCTTTCACCCATATATATATATGTTTTTTTATAGTGGTAATTGTAGGCCCGTGAATTCCGTGAACTCAGAAATCTGTCCGGTCATACCGGAAAAGTCTATCCACGCTATTTGAGCGCGCCTCCAATTCTGAACGGAGCGCGGAAAAAGTATCCTCATCCATAAAAAACAATAATTTACACCGGATACATCTGTTGAATTTTCTGTGAATTATTGTTCAAATGTGATCCGTGAAGGCAGGATATCAGCCGGTTTTTCACAGCACTTCCATTGTGGATAGTCATGTGGGTAGTACCGGGTCATACCCGGTGAAACTCACACCCCGGAGATCTGAAACGATCGCTTGGGGAAAATCGCCACACTTGTTAACAATTCGTAAACATCCTCGAGGCCCCGATCATCATGCCAACGACATCAAGGCCACGGTTGAATACGTCATTCCACATCCACATGGTTTCTGATTCGACCGGGGAAACCCTGATGGAAGTGATGCGCGCGTCGGTCGCACAATTCGAACACACCAACCCGCTTGAACATCTTTACGCGCTCGTGCGTTCGCCTCGCCAGCTTGATCGTGTGCTCGAGGAGATCGAGGCATATCCGGGTGTCGTGATGTACACTATCGTCAATGCCGAACTCCGCCGGGATCTCGAGACGCGGTGCGCCGATCTGGGTGTTCCTGCCATTGCGATCCTTGATCCGATGCTGGCGACACTGAGCACCTATCTCGGCCGGGCCATGGCCAGTCGGGCGGGGGCGCAGCGGGCTCTGGACGCTGATTACTATCACCGGATGGACGCGTTGAATTTCGCCATGGCGCATGATGACGGCCAGGGCGATAATTTCGAGAATGCCGATATCATCCTGCTGGGCGTCAGCCGGACGTCCAAAACCCCGACCAGTATCTACCTTGCGCATCGGGGTTATCGCGCGGCCAATATTCCGCTTGTCCGCGGTGTGCCGGCGCCGGAATTTCTGTTTTCGCTGCGCAATCCATTGATCGTCGGCCTGACGGCCTCGCCCGAGCGCATCGTCCAGATCCGGCGCAATCGGCTTCTGACGCTGAATGAAGACCGGTCGACCGACTATATCGATGACTTCGCCGTTCGAGACGAAATCGTCGAGGCCAAGCGGCTCTACGCCAAGCATGGATGGCCCAATATCGATGTGACGCGCCGCTCGGTCGAGGAAACCGCCGCCAAGATCATCAATATGCTCAATGAAAAACGGGGCCGGAAATGACCGGCCGGCTCATTCTCGCCTCCGGTAGCCAGATTCGCCGCCAGATCCTGCAGGATGCCGGTATTGAGTTCGAGATCATCAAATCCGATGTCGATGAAGGCAGGCTGAAGCAGGAAAACGCCGCGCTGTCGCCATCGGCGATGGCTGTATTGCTGGGCCAGGCCAAGGCAGTCCAGGTGTCGAGCCGGCATCCCGATGCGCTGGTCCTGGGGGCCGATCAGACCATGGAGCTTGGCGGCGCCCTGCTCGACAAACTGCCGCGCCGGGATCTGGCACGGCAACGCTTGTCCGCTATGCGTGGTCAGCCTCACCAGCTGCATTCGGGCCTGGTCCTGGCGCAAGCCGGCCAGCCGGTCTGGCAGCATCTACAGAGCTCAACGCTTTGGGTGCGGGATTTTTCCGATGCCTTCCTGGACCATTATCTGGCCCGGGCCGGTGATGAATTGACTGCGAGCGTCGGAGCTTACGCATTTGAAGGTCTCGGCGCGCAATTATTCGAACGCGTCGAAGGCGATTTTCATGCCGTGCTGGGATTGCCGCTCTTGCCGGTAATGGATGCCTTGCGACAACACGGCTGGCTGACGTCATGAAATCAACCGGCCCAGCTCAAAAAGCCGGCGTGGTCGGCGACCCGATTGCCCATTCACTTTCGCCCGGCCTGATGGCGGCGTGGATCGAGGCCGCCGGGCTAGATGCGCTCTATTCACCGTTCCGGGTTGCACGTGAGGATGCCGGAGCCTTCTTTCGGGCCATGGCCCGCACCGATTGTGTGGGTGTCAATGTCACCTTGCCTCACAAGCAGACCGCCCTGGCGGTCGCCGATCAAGCCAGCCCTGCTGCCCGCGCCATCGGCGCTGCCAATCTCCTGACATTTCGCGATGGAGTCATCCATGCGGACAATACCGATACGCCGGGTTTTCTCAGCGCCCTGCTCGCTCGAGGCGTTAATCCAAAACGCGGACCAGCCCTGGTGCTTGGCGCCGGCGGTGCTGCCCGGGCGATTGTCCATGCCCTTCACCAGGCTGGAGCTCCGGAGATCCGGCTGAGCAATCGCAGCCGCTCGAATGCGGCCGAGCTGGCGCTTGATCTGGCGCCGGATGCGCGAATCCACGACTGGGATGATCGTGACCAGGCACTGGCCGGCGTCGCGCTCGTCGTCAATGCCACCTCACTGGGGCTCGCGGGCGCCCGCAATCTTGTCATGGACTGGCAAAGGGCCCCGGCCGACGCTATCGCTGCTGACAGCGTCTACAAGCCATTGCAGACGGGCTTCCTGCGCGACGCCGCCAATTGCGGCCTGGGCACGGTCGATGGGCTGGGCATGTTGATTGGTCAGGCCAGGCCCAGTTTTGAGGCATTTTTCGGCATCAGCCCGCCGGACCGGATTGATGCGCACTCCCTGTTGCAGGGCATGCTGGAGCCGGCGTCATGAAAATCATCGGCCTGACCGGCTCTATCGGCATGGGTAAATCCGCGACCGCAACCCTGATGGAAGAGGCCGGAATCCCGGTCTTCGATTCCGATGCCAGCGTGCATGCGCTTTATGCAAGGGGTGGCAAGGCGGTCGCTCCGGTCGCGGAAGCATTCCCGGGCGTGGTGGTGGACGGAGCGATCGACCGGTCGCTTCTCTCGGCGGCCCTGCATGAAGATCCGACCGGTTTCGCGCGCCTGGAAGCCATTGTGCACCCGCTTGTGCTTGAGCAACGTGAAGCCTTTCTCCACAGCGCCCATGAGCGCGGCGCCGATCTGGTCGTGTTTGATATCCCGCTGCTGTTCGAAACCGGGGCCCATGACCATGTCGACCATGTGCTGGTGGTCTATGCCCCCGAGGCGGAGCGGCGTGCGCGGGTGTTGCAGCGGCCGGGCATGACGGAAGCCAGGCTGGACGCCATAATCGCTCGCCAGCTTGATGATTCGAGCAAGCTGGCGCGGGCCGATTACCGCGTTGAGACATCCGGCGGTCTGGACGATGCCCGGCGTCAGCTCGAGGTGATCTTGAACTCAATCCGCCAGCAGGCCGGGGACTGAAAGAAATGATGCGCGAGATTGTTTTTGATACCGAGACGACGGGTTTGTACGCGACATCCGGCGACCGCGTCACCGAGTTGGGTTGTGTCGAGGTGATTGATTTCATCCCGACCGGCCGCACCTGGCATGCCTATGTCAATCCGCAGCGCTCAACCCCGAAAGAAGTCGTCGAAATCACCGGGCTGACCGATGCCTTCCTGGCGGACAAGCCCCTGTTTTCACAAATCGCCGAAGAATTCATCGATTTCGTCGGCGATGCCGGTCTTGTGGCGCACAATGCGCCCTTTGACCGCGGCTTTATCAATATGGAACTCGAGCGGCTTGGCCGTCCTGGCTATGTCGAGGCGCGCTTCAAGGATACGGCACGGATCGCACGAGCCAAATTTCCCGGCTCCTATGTCTCGCTCGATGCCCTGTGCAAGCGTTTCGAAATCTCGCTGGAAAGCCGGGAAAAACACGGCGCCTTGATCGATGCGCAGCTTCTGGCCGAGGTCTATCTCGAACTGTCCGGGGGCCGTACCCGGGCACTCGATCTCAGCGGACAGGGCGAGGCCGGACCTGGAGAGGTCGCATTTCCGCCGCAGCGTGCCCGGCCGAGCCTGCTGGATCCGGTCCTGACAGAATCAGAGCGCGCCGCCCATGCTGCCTTCATCGAGGAGCTCGGCGAAAACGCGCTCTGGAAAAAACTGTCGATCGGCAAGGGCTGATCGCAGGGACTTAATTGCTGGCTTCGGGGGCGCCATTGCCATTTGTGTCGGCACCCGGCACGGCCGCGGCCCGCTTGGCCATTTGCTGGCGATAGAGACCGGCAAAATCGACAGGATCCAGCATGAGTGGCGGGAAACCGCCATCGCGCGTCGTGTCGGCAAGGACCCGGCGGGCGAAGGGGAAGAGCAGGCGCGGGCATTCGATCAGCAGGAAGGGCTCGCGATCACTATCGGCGATATTGGCGAGCTGGAACAGGCCGCCATAGGCCAGCTCGGTGATGAAGACGACGCTGCCATCTTCGCGAGAGGCATTGGCGTTGATATTGAGCAGGACTTCGAAAGCGCCTTCACCGACCGAGCGGGCCTGGACGTCGATCGACAAATCAATCCCGGGAGCCTGGGCATTGCGCAGCGATTCCGGCGCGCCTGGATTTTCGAATGACAAATCCTTCACATACTGCGCCAGAATGCGCAGTTGCGGCGGTAGTGGCGGTGTATTTTCGGCAGGCGTGGCTGGAGCGTCGGTCATGAAAATCCCCACAAGACGGGCGTCGGTGATACGGTAGTGGTCAGAATGGCCACACGAAACGAGGCGCGCCGGTTAGCATGCGGGCCGGGCCGGAGCAAGCATGCCGGGTTTCAGAGAGAAGGCTGACGGCTGGACAAATACCGTCTATATCTGGTCAACATTCCCTACCGGCCCAGTCGAGCGGCGAAAATCAAATGTTTGAACTTCTATCTACCCTCATTTTCGCTGGCATCGCGATCTTCATCGCGATCCGCCTCTACTCGACCCTGGGTCGACGCGAGGGACATATGGAAGCGCCGCCGGCCAGCGATCCGAATGCGCGTCCATCCCTGTCTGATGTGCCGCAAAGCCATTTGCGCCCGGCCTTTGAAGGACGTGCCGCTGCAGGCCTCGAGGCGATCGCGGCGGTGGATGCCAGTTTTGATCCTGAAAGCTTCACCAGCGGTGCCAGGGCGGCCTATACGATGATCGTCGAGGCCTTTGCCAAGGGCGATCTGGCAGCTTTGCGGCCGCTTCTCGCTGACAAGGTCTATCAGCGTTATGCCGATGCCATTGCGGCGCGGACCGAGCGCAGGGAAAGTGTGCGGACCGAGATTGAGCGCATCAAATCGGCCGAGATTACCGACGCCTCCCATGAAGGCCATACCGCCCGGGTCAAGGTCAGCTTCGCGGCTGAAATCGCTACGGAAACCCTTGGCGAGACCGGTGAGCGTATCTCTGGTGATCTGGGTCGATTGAACACGGTTCACGAAAACTGGGTGTTTGAGCGCCGTACCGATAATGCCGATCCGAACTGGGTGTTGACCGGTGTGGCGGCGGTATAGCCCGGCAGTCCTGCTGCTATCGCTGTCCGTGGCAGCCTGCCAGCCGGCGCCCCTCCCACAGCCTGAGACCGAGCCAGAACCCCCGATAGAACAACCGCTTCCAACCGGTCTTCGGTTATTGCCGGCGCATTGGGATGCCCTGCCAGGCTGGGCCGATGCCGATATGCGCCCCGCGCTGGGTGCCTTTCTGCGCTCCTGTGCCCGGCTCGACCATCGCAGTGATTCGGAAGCCCTGAGCCCGCGAGCGCAATGGGCCGGCCGGGTCGGTGACTGGCGTGCGGCCTGTACCGCGGCGGCGATGACCGGGCCGGACGCCGCGGCGGCACAGGCGACGTTTGAGGCCTTCTTTGCACCGGTACGGGCCATCGCGCTGGATGAAGCGGGCGGGGCCATTGGCGAAACCGGTTTGCTGACAGGCTATTACGAGCCCTATGTCGAGGTTCGCGATGCGGCCGATGTGGAATTCAGCCAGGCCTTGCGGCGGCGGCCCGATGATCTGGTTTCGGTGGATCTGGGTCTGTTCGAATCCGATCTGGCGGGGCGGCGGCTTGTCGGCCGGGTGAATGACGGGTCTTTGGTCCGCTATTATAACCGGGCCGAGATCGAGGTGGATAATCGCGGCGAGATTTTTGCCTGGGGCCGGCCGATTGACGTGTTTTTCCTGCAGATCCAGGGCTCGGGCCGGCTGGTCAATGCCGGGGGTAATCAGAGCCGCGCCGCCTTCTCCGCGCATAATGGCCTGCCCTATCGCTCGATCGGGCGCGAGCTGATCGAGCGCGGCGAACTGGAGGCCCATGCGGCCTCGAAAGCGGGCATTGAAGCCTGGCTGAACCGCAATGGCAGCGATGCGACGGCCGAGCTGTTCTCGGTCAATCCGCGCTATGTTTTCTTTGAAACTCAAGCACTTGACGATCCAGGCCTGGGGCCGCGCGGCTCTTCGGGCGTGGCGCTGACGCCGATGGCCTCGATCGCGGTCGATCCGGCCTATCATGCCTGGGGCGTGCCGGTCTGGCTCGCCGCCGATCTGCCCGATCTGCCTGCCTGGACAGGGCTTGTCATCACCCAGGATGGTGGCGGCGCAATCAATGGTCCACTGCGCGGCGATTTCTTCTGGGGCTGGGGCGAGGTTGAGGAAAGGCGCGCCGGGACGACCCGGGCCCAGGCGCAATGGACTGTTTTACTTCCCATTTCCGTCGCCCAGCGCATCGTCGATGCGACGCCGCCGGCCTGATCGATGGCGCGCAAACGATCCCTGCGGCCGGAGGAAAAAGCGATCTGGCGCAAGGTGGCCGGCTCGGTAAAGCCGATTTCGCCGGAGCGGATGGACAGGCTCGACGATCCGGAAGCTGTTGAACCGACACCGGAAAAACCCGTGCCTGACAGCAAGATGTCACTCAGGAACAGCCATTTTCCCCACCCGCATACGAAGCCGAAACACCCGCCCCTGCCGGTCGATCGCGGCGGCGAGAAACGGGTGCGGCGGGGGCGGCTGGAGATTGACGGGCGCGTTGACCTGCATGGGCTGACGCAGGATATGGCATTGAGAACCCTGCGGAATTTCCTGTCGATGGCGTATCGCGACGGCTACAGGACGGTGCTGGTGATCACCGGCAAGGGGCTCAAGGCGCGCGAACGCGAGAGCGAGCCCTGGGAGCATCATGACGAGCCCGGTGTGCTCAGGCGCAAACTACCGGAATGGCTGGGTAATCCGGAATTTCGTCAGTGGGTGTCAGGGTATGCGATCGCGCATATGCGCCATGGCGGCGGCGGCGCTTTTTACGTCACCATGCGGCGGGTGAGGCCGGTGAAATAGACTGCGCCCGGGTGTCGCCCGGATCATCCCCTGTCTACGCCGGGTTCGGACCGGATCTGTCCCGCATCATCCGCTCGTGATGCCCGCCCGTACGAGTGGTCGGGATTACAGAATGAATTTCGACAAATCGACATTCTTCGCCAGATTGCCGACATGCTCCGCGACGTAATCGGCGTCGATCGTGATCGTCTCGCCATCGCGGTCCGACGCGGTGAAGGAAATCTCCTCGACCAGTTTTTCCATCACCGTCTGCAAACGCCGGGCACCGATATTCTCGACCGAGGCATTGACCTCGTGCGCCAGCGAAGCCAGCGCGTCGATCGCCTCATCGGTGAAATCGAGCGTGACGCCCTCTGTCCCCATCAGCGCGACATATTGCGTGATCAGGCTGGCTTCCGGCTCGGTCAATATGCGTTTGAGATCGGCTTCGCTGAGCGCCTGCAATTCGACGCGGATCGGCAGCCGGCCCTGCAGTTCGGGCAGCATGTCCGACGGCTTGGCCAGGTGGAAGGCGCCCGAGGCGATGAAGAGGATATGATCGGTCTTGATGACGCCATGCTTGGTCGTCACCGACGTGCCCTCGATCAGCGGCAGGAGATCGCGCTGCACGCCCTCGCGGGAGACGTCGGCGCCGCGGGCATCGGAACGGCCGACAATCTTGTCGATCTCGTCGAGAAAGACGATGCCGTCCTCCTCGGCCAGCTTGATGGCATCGGCGGTGATGGCGGCATCGTCGAGCAGTTTGTCGGCTTCCTCGGCCAGCAGCGGCTCATAGGCCTCCTTGACCTTCATGCGCACGGTTTTCTTTTTCTTGCCGAACCCCTTGCCGAGAATATCGCCGAGATTGATCACGCCGGCGCCGCCACCGGGCATGCCGGGAATATCCATCATCGGCATGCCGCCGGCATCATTCAGCTCGATCTCGACATCCTTGTCGTCGAGCTCGCCATTGCGCAAACGCTTGCGAAAGCTCTCGCGAGTAGCAGGACTGGCTCCTGGACCCACTAACGCATCGACCACGCGTTCCTCGGCCTGGCTTTCGGCCTGGGCCTTGACCGCCTCGCGGCGGCTCTCGCGCACCAGGGTGATGGCGACCTCCACCAGATCGCGGGCGATCTGGTCGACATCGCGGCCGACATAGCCGACCTCGGTAAACTTGGTCGCCTCGACTTTTATGAAGGGTGCTCCGGCCAGCCTGGCAAGCCGGCGCGAGATCTCGGTCTTGCCGACGCCGGTGGGCCCGATCATCAATATATTCTTCGGCATCACCTCTTCGCGCAGCCCCGCCTCGAGCTGACGCCGGCGCCAGCGATTGCGCAGCGCGATCGCGACCGCCTTCTTGGCATCGCCCTGGCCGACAATATGCCGGTCGAGCTCGGAGACGATTTCGCGGGGGGTGAATTCGGTCATGATCGGGTTCACAATGCTGAAGGCCGGGCGGTGATGCGGTGGGTGTCCCCCGTTATGTAGTCAGGCCCGTGCGATGAAACCAGTGCTGAAAGGCATCACCATGACCCAGCCCGCCCCGCCAGCCCAGACCCGCCCCCGCTTCCACCTCGCCTTCCCCGTCGACAGCCTGGAAGCGGCCCGCGCCTTCTATGGCAAGCTGATGGGCTGCCCCGAGGGCCGCTCGAGCGAGAACTGGGTCGATTTCAACTTCTACGGCCACCAGATCGTCGCCCACCTCGCCCCCGAGGAATGCCAGGCCGTCGCCACCGGCGGCGTCGACGGCAAGGCCGTCCCGGTGCGCCATTTCGGCCTGCTGATGGCCTGGGATGACTGGGAAGCGCTTGCCGAACGCTTCCGGGCCGCGGGGGTGGGTTTCATCATCGAGCCCTATGTGCGCTTCAAGGGCGAGCCGGGCGAGCAGGGGACGTTCTTCCTGCGCGATCCGGCGGGGAATGCGCTGGAGTTCAAGTGCTTTCGGGATGAGGGGGGGATATTTGCGCGGTGAGGGGGAGAATGCCTGTCTGTTGTTATGTGATTATAAATGCTCACCTCTTGGAGCCGACCAAATTTATTCTCCGGTTCAAAGTTGGAGCCTCGTCGCCTATTGACATTCTTTGAGCAACCTCCCCAAGTCATACCCCACTCGGTTGAGTTTAGCGTCGGAACCATCTTGGCGAGAAATCGACATTGAAGCACTAGTGACATGGGACGGCGATGCCACGGATCAGAAAAATTGAAATACGCAACTTTCGATCAATCCGTCGATTAACATGCGATTTCACCGACTATAGCGTTCTAGTTGGGGACAATGACGTCGGAAAATCAAACATATTGCGAGCACTAAATCTCTTCTTCAATGATGAGACAACGCCAAACGAACCCCTAAATTTTCAGAATGACTACAATCGGTTTGAGGCTGGGACAGCAAAGAAAGCTCAAGAAATTTTCGTTCAGATCGAACTTGAGTTACCCGCAAATTACCATCGGACAAACGGACAGAGAATTCGCTGGACGAAGCGTTGGCGCTTCGATGGCTTGGTCGATGATCGTGAATACGTTGGGTTGCGGGAGTCCCGTTCTGCCCGAGGGAAAATTCGCTATCTAGAGGTGGAAATTCCGGGGCGATCTATGGTGCATACGCTTCTGAGAAGATTGAATTTTGAGTATGTTCCGGCCGTGAGAAGCGCTGACTTTTTCAGCGGACTTCGTGGGCGGATCTACGGAGTTATCGCGGAGGTCGCTGAAAAGACCGTAAGAGAGTCTAGTGAAGAGTTCCAAGCCGCGATCGGAGCACACGTTCTCGACCTAGTCACGAGCGTTAAGGAGTCTTTGGGGGACGATACTAGCCTGACTCTTCCTACCGATTTGAGTGGTGTGTTCGAACGTCTCGATTTTCGAAGTGGTGAAGGCGGGATATCCCTTGACTATCGTGGGGACGGAATCAAAGGGCGATATATTCCTTTGATATTGAAATTTATCGCCGATCAGAGGAAGACGATCTATGGGAAGGGTGGCCCCTCTCATACCTTTATTTGGGCTTATGAAGAACCTGAAAACAATCTGGAAATTTTGAGAGCCGGACAGTTGGCGCAACAATTTTTGGAAATCGCGGAGGGCGACCTCACCCAGATAATAGTGACAACCCATTCGCCCGTGTTCTTCAATGCGGCAATCGATTCCCCTGAGCTCGGCAGCACCCATTTTGTGGACTACCCGGCTCATGAGATAGGAACACGCATTGAAAGCGAGCCGAGTGACTTGGGAGGGAGAATGGGGGTTATGTCTCTCGTGGCGCCCTACCTTGCCGCGGCGAATGAAGAAATTGAGCGTGTTCAGGAACAGAATGCAGATCTTTGTCGGCAGATCGATGAGCAAGATGTGCGAGGGTTGCCGACTTTCTTTGTAGAGGGCATCACTGAGTATCGGTTGCTCCAGGCAGTATTTGAGCGTCTGCGGCCAGACCTTCAAGAGCGGGTATTTTTGCCAGAACCTCCCGTCAGAGCGGGCGCGACTTACGTGCAACATCAAGTTATGGCGTGGTGCTATAAGCAGCGAAACCTGCCCAGAAGGAGCCGTGTGCCGGTTGGCGGAATCCTTGACCGGGATGATGCCGGCAGGACAGCGTTGGCGGCAGCGAATGGCCATTTAAAGGGCGAAAAGACAGCGTTCTTGGAGCTGCTACCAGTCCCAGATCATCTGATCGCAGCGCACGATGCGGGTGTGGCCATCCCAATCGCCCTCGAAGAGTTGTACCCAATCGCCTGGTGGGAAGAGGCGGATGGGCACGGCTGGTTGAAGCCTCGCGACATTGGAGCAATCATGTCGCCCGCTCTCGTAAATCAACTCGTCAGAGGAGGCGGGGGCCATGGGGTCTTTGAGCAGCCTTGGGCGCTCGTTGCTCAGAATGAGGTTCAGGAGGATGCTAAGGTACTCTGGTTGAATCAAATTATTGAAAAGCGTGACGAGGAATTGGCTGAGGGATTGGCGTCGACCCTAGCCGTGCTTGATGGTTTGGTCGCGAAGCTCGCTCCAGATTAGCCCTAGTACCGTTGAGTGACTACAATTAGTCACCAACAGCTAATCTTGGACACACGATATATAGCGTCACACTTATGAATTTTTGACAATTTCACGCTAGATATAGCGTCGGTCTGGACTCTGATGAGGGAATCTGTCCCAATATCGAATCGACGGCGCATGAAAAAAACCGTCGAGGGATTAGGCCCCTCGACGGCTCATTTATGCGCTCCTGCAACCCAATAGGGGCCAACGCAGGGTTCGCACCGTAGCAAGCGCCAAATTTCCGGCGTTCGAGCAGAATGTCAATAAGGGCCCCTTCAACAGGAGGCCTGTGATGGTCAGCATTCTGAAGGACGCGATTCAGCGTCAAAATCGCCTAGAGATTCAATACTCGTTGGGGCGCCGGGTGATTGAGCCCCATACCCTGGGTCGTGGGAGGGATGGTCGATTGCTCCTCCGCGCGTACCAAGTGAGCGGTGTCAGCGCATCCGGTGAATCCGCAGGGTGGAAGCTTATGCACGTGGATCGAATTGGCGGAGTGCCATCGACCAGCGGGAGTTTTGACGGACCGAGGTCAGGATACAAGACCAGTGACTCCGTCATGGTCGGCGGCATTATCGCCGAAGTGTAGGACCGACAATCGGAGGCGGCAGCGTAGTCTGCCGTCTCCGGTTTCGGCATTCCCCAAATCCCTTGCCAGCCAGTGGGCCACCGGGGTTCAGCGCCGTCAAGGCGCATGCCTGCGAAGCGGCGCCGAAGGCGGCCTTGACGGCGCTGAACCCCGGTGGCGGGATCTCGGCATGGGTTTTGGGGTGGGGTGTGGCGCTTTGCTCTCCCATCCAGATCACAACAAATCATTCCCCCGGGCTTGTTCCGGGGTCTGCCTGAGCTGGTTGAGATAGCTCGATTTCTGTTGGCAGGCCCCGGAATAAATCCGGGGGAAGTTGGTGTTGGGTTCTTGGGGTGGCGCTTGTTCGAAGCGCGTCGCCACCCGGCAGCAAAACCAACAAACCCTTGTCATCCCGGACCCTCGCATCCGCGAGGGCAGGCGGATGCCCGGACGCGTAGCGATCCGGGCGTAGATCCGGGATCTACCCGCTCTTCCAGCTGGATTCACGGACAGGTCCCGGCTCTGCGCCCCGCATGCGCGGGGCATCCGGCCGGGATGACAAGGGGGTGAGGGCTTTGCGAGACGCGGCGCGCCCTATTGCGCCAGGCTGGCGCTGATCCCGGCAAAACCGGCTTCGTAAATCCCGGTCAGGGCTTCGGCGGCGGCGGCGTCCATGCCGTCCGGGGTGGTGTAATGGCTTGACCAGGTGACGGTCGAGACGCCGGGGGCGGTTTCGTTGACGGCGATGCTGGCGACATAGCCGGCGACGGGCAGCGGGCTGGAGATAATGGCGTAGGAATAGGTGTGGGCGGCGTCATCGCGGGCGGTTTCGCGCTCGATGAAGGTGGCGGAGCCGTCAGCGGTGATAATGGTGCGGTGGCCGTCATCGCCGATCGTGCAGCTGCCGACGACGGGATGCCAGTCGCCGAGCGAGCAGAAGGGGCCGATCAGGGCCCAGACGGTGGCGGCATCGGCATTGACCGAGACGCTGCGCGACAGGGTCGGCGCGGTGGCTTCGCCTGTGGCTTCGGCTGGTGCGGCGGCCGGTGCGGCCGGAGCGCTGGCCTCGGGCGCGTTGCAGC
>NZ_CAXBKN010000025.1:0-33841 GCF_963976135.1 uncultured Maricaulis sp. | reverse complement strand
CGCTCGACATCAAGCGCAAGCCCACATTTCCCCGACATCAATCACAAGCCCGCCAGCATTCGCGAAGCCGGCCCGTCACCTCACTTCATCGCTTGCCTCTCCGGCGCCAGGCGCTAGCCTGCCAGCGACACAGATCGCTTTTGGGGAGCCACTCATGTCCGTATTCAGATCCATCGCCGCACTGCTTGTGCTCGGCCTGTCCTCGCCCGGGCTGGCCGAGCCGATCGGCTTCTTCCAGCTTGCCGAGACGCGGTATGATTCCGGGGTTCCGGCGCCGGAAGACCGTTTGGGGTTCGGGGTTGGTGAGCGGCCGGTGCGTCATGAGCAGATGGTCAGCTATCTGACCGAGATCGCGCAAGGCTCGGATCGCATCACGGTGGAGACCATAGGCTATACCCATGAGCACCGTCCGATCCTGTTCTTCGTCGTCACCTCGCCGGAAAACCAGGCCCGGATCGACGAGATCCGCGCCGAACATCTGGCCCAGCTCGACCCGGCTGCGGCGGCCGGTAACGGACCGGCGATCATCTGGCTGAATTACGGCGTCCATGGCGCCGAACCGTCCGGCATGGATGCGGCGATTCCGATGCTCTACCATCTCGCGGCCGCTGAAGGCCCCGAGATCGAGCAGACCCTGCGCGACAGCGTTGTGCTGATCACCGCCGTCTTCAATCCCGACGGCCATAGCCGGCGCGCCAGTCTGGTCGAAATGTTTGGTTCCGACATTGCCGTGACCGATCCGGCGCATGCCCAGCACAATTGGCCGAGCGCCCGCACCAATCACTATTGGTTCGACCTCAATCGCCAATGGCTGTTGCAGACCCAGCCGGAATCGCGCGCCTGGCTGACCCAGTGGCATCGCTGGAAGCCCCAGGTCTCGGCTGATTTCCACGAGATGGGGACGGATGCGACCTTCTATTTCCACCCTGGCGAACCGCGCCGGCTCAATCCGCTGATTCCGGACCGTGCCCGCACGCTGACCCAGAATATTGCCCGGCATCATATCGGTTTTCTCGATCAGGAGGCGCGCCTCTACACGACCGAGGAAGGCTTTGACAATTTCTATGTCGGCAAGGGATCGACCTATCCCCAGGTCAATGGATCGCTCGGTATCCTGTTCGAGATCGGTTCGGCCCGTGGCGGTCTGATCGAAAGCAATCATGGCCTGGTCAGTCACGCCGACAATGTCCGGACTCAGTTCCGCACCGGACTGACGACGATTTCCGGGGCCCTGGCCCAGCGCAGCGAGATTGCCGCCTATCAGCGTCAATTCTTCGCCGATGCCGCCGCCAGCGCCGGACGCGACCGCACCCGTGGCTATGTCTTCTCTGCCGAGGGTGATCCGGCACGGCTCAACCTCTTCCTCGACCTGCTCGACCGGCATGATGTCACCGTTCACGCGCTGGCCCGTGACCTGCGCGCCGATGGCCGCACCTATCGCGCTGGTCAGGCCTACATCGTGCCGATGCAGCAGCCGCAATATGTGATGATCCGGGCCCTGTTCGACCGGGTCACCAGTTTCGAGGAGAATGTCTTCTATGATGTCTCCGGCTGGACCCTGCCGCTGGCCTATGACCTGGAATACTCGGCCCTGACTGGCAATCTCTCGGCGCAATCACTCGGTGAAGTGGCCCATCCCGCCGATATCACATTCAGCGCACCGCCCGTCTCCAGCTATGGCTATGTCCTGCGCTGGTCGGATTATTACGCGCCGCGGGCACTCTATCGCCTGCTCGATGCCGGTATCCGCGTCCGCATCGCGACCGAGACGGCGGCGATCATGACCAGTGAGGGCCTGATCGAATTCGGCCCCGGCACAGCCTTTATCCCGCTGGTCGGGCAGGATGTCAGCGCGACCGACATCCATGATCTCGCCGGCCGGATCGCTGCGGAGGATGGCGTGCCGGTCTATTCGGCGACGACCGGTTCAACGCCGGGCGACACGCCGGATCTGGGCGACCGCAACGGCTTCCGTCCGATCGAGCGTCCGGAAATCCTGCTGCTGTTCGATGATGGTATCTCGCTCTATGACGCCGGCGAAGTCTGGCATCAGCTCGACCACCGCATGCAGATCCCGGTCACCCTGCGCCGCAAGAGCGAAATCTCCGGTCTCGACTGGTCGCGCTATACGCATCTGGTCATTGTCGGTGGTGGCAATACCGGCTTTTCCGGCGGCGATCTGGAGCGTATTCGCGACTGGATCCGCGTCGATGGCGGCGTGTTGATCGCCTCGCGCCAGGGCGCGCAGATGGCCCAGGAAAGCTTCTTCGACAGTGATGCAGAAGCCGCAGAGGACGCGGACGAGAGCGATACGGCTGGTGCGGCGCGTCGTGATTATGCCGCCATGCCGGTGGATGATGCCGAGCATGTGATTGGCGGCGCGATCTTTGCCGGTGATCTCGATTTCAGTCACCCGATCGGTTTTGGTTATTCGGATCGTTTCGTCGCCGTGCACCGCAATACCGAGATCGTGCTGGAACGGCCTGACGGTGATCCGTTTGCGGTCGTGGTGGAATACGGCGCCGAACCTTTGCTGTCGGGCTATGCCTCACAGCGCCGCCGTGACGAAATCGCCGGAACGCCGGCGGTGATTGCCCAACGGCTGGGACGTGGCACGGTGGTGATGTTTGCTGATAACCCCAATTTCCGGGCCACATTCCTGGGAACGGAGAAAATGTTCCTCAATGCGATTTTCTTTGGCGGGCTGGTTGACCAGCCGCGCGGTGATTATTAGCGGCGCGGTGACGGGCGGGGGTGATTCAGGCCTGCTGACCTGATCAAGCCTGGTCCAAGATGTCGAGCAGGGCATCGGGACTGGCGGGGTCAAACACCACCACCCCGGCCCTTGGGGCGTGGCGCATGATCGTGTCTGCAGTCTGCGCAGCGCTGACCGGGCCGGGCGCCATCGCGTTGATGATCACCGTGCAGCGCCCGTCGAGCGCCCGCAGCGCCGTCAAGGTATGCGAAATCGTGCCCAGATAATTGCCGGTGACCAGGACGGGGCGCGCATCCAGTTCGCGGATCAGGTCGAGATTGAGTCCGTCTTCGGCGATCGGCGACATCACGCCGCCAGCGCCCTCGATCAGGGTTGGACCGGCCGGGTCGAGATGGTCGAGACACCAATTGACCAGCGGCGCCAGTCTGAGATCGCGCTGTTCCAGCCGCGCTGCCATGTCCGGCGAGATTGCGGCCTTGAAGCGCCAGGGCGTCATCGCCTGCACGGCCTGGGCATTGAGCGCCTGGCCATTGGCGCGCAACAGGCGAATCGTGTCGGTGGCCGACAGGGCGTCCGGGTCGAAGCCGGAGGCGACTGGTTTGAGGACGCGGGTCTGGTGACCGGCCGCGCGGCGAGCATTCAGCAGGGCGCACAGGACATGTGTCTTGCCGATATCGGTGCCGGTGCCGGTGAAGAAGAAGGGGCGCCGCATCATTCTGCCGCCTCGAGCTGAGGCACCAGGGCGGCAACCAGCGCGGCGAGCCGGTCGATATCAGCCTCGTCATGGGCCGCGGAGAATGTGATACGCAAACGCGCTGTGCCGCGCGGCACGGTCGGCGGCCGGATTGCGGTGACAAGGAAGCCTTCGGCGCGCAGACGGGCCGATGCCTCCAGCGCCGCGCCGGCGCTGCCCAGAATCACGGGCACGATCGGCGAGACCGGTTCGGGCAGGCCGGCCGCAGCGCAGAAACGGCGCGCCAGCCCGGTCGGTCGTTCGCACAGCGCCATCTCGCTTTCAATCAGGTCGAGCGCCTTGAGCGCGGCGGCGACACTGGCCGGAGCCGGCGCGGTGGTGAAGACGAGCGGCCGGGCGCGGGTGCGCAAAAGCTCGCACACGGCATGGGAGGCGCACAGATAGCCGCCATAACTACCCAGCGCTTTCGACAAGGTCCCCATCTGCAGCGGGGCCCGGACGGGTGGATCGAAAGCGTGGGCCGAACCAAGTCCGCCAGCGACAACCCCGACACCATGGGCATCATCGACCAGCAGCCAGGCATTATGGCGGTCAGCCAGGGCCTGCAGGCCGGGCAGGGGCGCCAGATCGCCATCCATCGAGAAAACGCCATCCGTCAGGATCATCGCGCGGCGGGCGTCCGGGCGGAAATCAGTGAGTTTGGCTTCGAGATCGGCAAGATCATTATGGCGGAATGTCTCGACCCGGGCGCGCGAAAGCTGTGCGCCGGCAAACAGGCAGGCATGCGCCAACTCGTCGACCAGGATCAGATCGCCGGAACCGAGCAGGGCGGGGGCAATCGCCAGATTGGCCAGATATCCCGAGCCGAACAGGATGCAATCCTCGGCACCCTTGAGCCGCGCCAGACGCGCTTCCAGTTCGAACAGAAGCGGATGCCCACCGGTCACCAGGCGCGATGCTCCCGAACCGGTGCCATGGCGGGCCGCCGCGTCCTGGGCTGCGGCAATGACTTCGGGATGCCGGCTGAGGCCGAGATAGTCATTGGAGCAGAAATTGAGCAGGGTCTGCCCGTCCTGCTCGACCCTTACCGCATCGAGACCGTCGGTCTCGACAATATGGCGGCGCAGCTGGCTGCGCTCCAGGCTCGCCAGCTTGCCGCTGGCATAGGCGTCGAGCGTTGCGGACGCGGGCCGGGCGTCGGGTGTTGGCTCGGGGCTGGCTTTGGTCGATCTCATCTCTGCCCTGTCGCACAGAAATCAGGCCTGCTAAAGCCCCGACATGAAAACATCACCCCTCGATCCCGCCCGCCAGCATCTCTGGCGTCCCTATACCCAGATGAAGACCACCCCGGCCGCCTTGCCGGTCGTTTCGGCGGAGGGGGTTCGCCTTCGCCTTGCCGACGGCCGCGAGCTGATGGACGGCATCTCCTCCTGGTGGACGGTTTGCCATGGCTATCGCCATCCCCACATCATCGAAGCGGTGAAGGCTCAGCTTGATCGCGTGCCGCATATCATGCTGGGCGGGCTCACCCATGAGCCTGCTGAACGCCTCGCTGCCCGGCTGGCGGCGCTGGCACCGGGCGATCTCAATCATGTCTTCTTCTGCGAGTCCGGTTCGGTCTCGGTCGAGATCGCGATGAAAATGGCGATCCAGTATTGGATGAATCAGGGCATTGCCGGTCGCACGCGCTTTGTCGCCTTTCGCGGCGGCTATCATGGCGACACCATCGCCACCATGTCGGTCTGCGATCCCGATGAAGGCATGCATTCCCTGTTCGGCGATTCGCTGCCGCGCCAGATCATCGCCGACCTTCCTGTCGACGCCGATTCGCGTGCCCGACTCGAGGCGCTGCTCGACGCGCATGCCGGCGAGATTGCCGGTATGATGACCGAACCGCTGGTGCAGGGGGCAGGGGGGATGAAATTTCACGCGCCTGAAACCCTGCAGGCCATGCGTGAGCTCTGTGATGCCCGCGGCCTGCCCCTGATCTTCGACGAGATCATGACCGGCTTCGGCCGCCTCGGCACCATGTTCGCGGCCGGGAAGGCCGGGGTGGCGCCCGATATCATGACAGTCTCGAAAGCGCTGACCGGCGGCACCCTGCCTTTGGCCGCTGCCATCGCCTCAAAGCGCATCTTCAACGCTTTCTGGAGCGATGAGGCCTCGGCGGCGCTGATGCATGGACCGACCTATATGGGTAATCCGGCTGCCTGCGCTGCCGCCAATGCTTCGCTCGACCTGTTCGAGCGTGAGCCGCGCCTGCACCAGGTCGCCGCCATTGAGAGCGCCTTCGCCCGTCTTCTGCCGTCCGCCCGCGATATCCCCGGCGTGGTCGATGTGCGCTGGCAGGGGGCGATCGGTGTGATCGAGATGTCCGGCCTGCCAGCGGTCGAATCGCTGAAGGCTGATTTTGTCGAAGCCGGGATCTGGGTGCGCCCCTTCAACAATATCATTTATCTCATGCCGCCCTTCGTGATCTGCGATAGCGATCTGGAAACGCTGATAAACACCTGTCTGGCTGTGACGCGCCGCTGGGCCGGACAGCATTTCGCGGGCGTCTGAGGGGGCCGCTGCTTTCAGGCTGTTCACCCCTGCCCAAAGTCGCTTGACCGGGCGGCAGTGAAACCTTAGACAAACGCCTCTCGCTGAGGCGGGAACACCAAGCGGGTGTAGCTCAGTTGGTTAGAGCGCCGGCCTGTCACGCCGGAGGTCGCGGGTTCGAGTCCCGTCACTCGCGCCATTTTCCTGTCTCGAGGTTTTCGAGCGCGAAAATGGTCCTGGATACGAAGACGGCCGCCCTCCCGGGCGGCCGTTTCGCGTTGTGGCGTGGCCGGCGGGTTGATGGCCGCTTTATCCTCTCAGCCGCGGGCCTGCCGGGCGCGGTCAGTCCCACGCCTCGCGTTCGGCATCGGCGATATCGGCGAGCTGGTCGACACCGGCTGCTGCGATCCGCGCCCGGCGGATGCCCTGCTGGGCCCGGTTGTTCAGCGAAGGGTCGAGCTCGATCACCCGGTAATAATAATTTTCCGCCGCGCTGGTATCGCTCACCAGTTCCGAACAAATGCCCAGATTCAGAAGCAGGCCGGCGCTATCGGGCTCCAGCGCTTCAAGCGCGCCCCATTCCTGGCAGGCTTCATAGACAGAGTCATTCTGGGCCAGATCGGTGGCGTATTCGAAGGCGGGGCGGCTGGCTTCGCTGACAGTGTCCGGATTGGTGAAGAATGATGCGGTGAACTGCCGGTTGTGCGGAGCAACATCCAGCAGGACAGCGCTGGCGATACCCTGGGCGGCCTGGAATTCCAGCTGGCCATAGGTGCGCGAGGCAACCTGACCGGGACACCAGCTGTCCTGGGCGCGATTGCGATGATCACGCGAATAGACGATGCGGCCGGTGCGGGCATCGATCAGATCCACCTGGGCTGCCAGGTCGACATAATAGCGCGTGCAGGTGACCTGGCGGTTGACCCGTGAGGCGCAGCGATCATCGCCGGAGCGGACGCAGACCGACTGCGTGGTCTGGTAATATTCTTCCTGACGGCGGTCATTGATCATGCGGCCGCCATACAAGCCATCGGCGCGCCTTTGATCGCGCACCACGGTGAAGAAATTCTGTCCGTCCAGCATATGACGGCCCAGCGCGGTCTCCAGCGCGTCGCGCACGGTATTGCCGCCGCGGCCCCGCAGGTCATCGACGTAAACGACGCGCAGCAACGAGGCGTCGGGATAGCGGGCCGGTGCGACAACCGAGACCGGGACCGTGGTTGCGCAGCCCCCCACCAGAAGTGCAAGGCCGAGCGCACAGGCGCGTTGGAGCGTGTTGGACGGCATGATCATTCCCCCGAAATCGTCAAGCTTGGCGGCTCCGGAAAAGGTTAATGGGAACTCGTGGCAATGCAATGCCTGATGGATTGCGATCGCCCGCATGTCGTACGCGCCAGGGGCTGCCTGGGCTGGTCGGGCGGGCACCGTGCCGGTCTTGCGAAATGACTTGCTGTCACGGGCTATCCGTGGGAGAGGGCGGGCAACACACCGTGCGTAGATGATGTCGATCTCATCGACGGTGTGCGTTGGCGAGATTAACTGCGTATCGATCCCAGCCAAACCAGACGTGCCGCCCGCGGCACACCGACATGGCGGCTGTTCTACGCAAGCTTCCTCGATGCAAAACCGGCGTCGCACGCGATGGGCTATGGCTCACGCGGCGGACGCCTATTATGAAAGCGTGCCCCCCTTGACCAAATTCACCGAACTCGGCCTGGCCGAGCCCATCCTTCGCGCCCTGACCTCGGAGGGCTATGAGAGCCCGACCCCGATCCAGGCCGAATTCATCCCTGAAATGCTGGCCGGCCGCGACCTTGTCGGTATTGCCCAGACCGGGACCGGCAAGACGGCGGCCTTCCTCCTGCCCATCCTAAACGGGCTGGCGGCGGCCAGCGGACCGGTCGAGCCGAAATGCTGCCGTGCCCTGATCCTGACGCCGACGCGCGAGCTGGCGGCGCAGATTGAACAGGCGATCCGCACCTATGGTCGCCATGTTCGCTATTCCGTGGCGCTGGTGGTGGGCGGTGCCAAGCCGTTTCCGCAAATCCGCGCCCTGTCGCGCGGTGTCGATATTGTCGTGGCGACGCCGGGCCGGCTGGTCGACCATATGGAATCCGGGGCGATCAAGCTCAACCAGACCCGGACCCTGGTGCTCGACGAGGCTGACCAGATGCTGGATCTCGGCTTTCTGCCGGCGGTGCGCGATATCTCGGCCAAGCTCAATTTCAATCGCCAGACCGTATTGACCTCGGCGACCATGCCGAAACAGATCCGCGCCCTGATCAAGGATCTGCTCAAGGATCCGAAACACATCTCGGTCGCCGCGCAGTCGCAGCCGATTGAAGCGATCGATCAGCGGGTCATCCTGTGCAATCGCGAGTCGAAGCGTTCACTCCTGCTCGACATCCTCTCGACCCAGGACATGACGCGCGGCATTGTGTTCACCCGCACCAAGCGCGGCGCTGACCGGGTGCATGAGCATCTGATCAAATACGGCCTCAACGCCAAGGCGATCCATGGTGACAAGACTCAGGGCGACCGGACGCGGGCACTGGACGGCTTTCGGCGCGGCAAGATCAAGATCCTTGTCGCCACCGATGTCGCGGCACGCGGCATTGATGTCGATGATGTCTCCCATGTCGTCAATTACGAGATGCCCAATGTGCCGGAAGCCTATGTCCACCGGATTGGCCGCACCGCGCGGGCCGGCAAGACCGGTATTGCCATCTCGCTCGTCGACAATAGCGAGAAGCATTATCTGCGTGAGATCGAACATCTGATCGGAACCGACATTCCCAAGCGCGGCGCCGGTCATGTTGTCGAGCTCGAGGGTGATGAGGCCGATGCGGCGGTGCCGAGCAAACCACGCGCCAAACCGGTCAAACGGGCCTTTCAGGCCCAGACCAGTGCCCGTGACGGCGAGGGCGGTTCCCGCAAGAATGCCCGTCCGGCAGCGCGCGGCAAAGGCGCCGGTGCGGCGCGCGAAGGCGATGATTTCAAGCGGCGCGAGGCGCGTCCTGCGCCCGCGGCCTATGCCGGGCGCGATGGCGCTTCGCGCGCCGAGGGACGTCCGGCTCAGCGCGGCAAGCCTGGCGCCCCGTCCCGCGATGGCGACAAGCGCGGTGATGGCCGTCCCGCTGCCCATGGCAAGCCGGCGCGTGAAGGCGGCAAGCCGAAATTCAAGGGCGGCGACCGGTCCCCGAGTGCGGGCCCGAAAGCCGCGGGGGGCAAAAGCCGGGCCTCGAAAGGCGGGGAGGGCAAGATTTTCAAGCCCCGGCGTCCAGGCAGCCGTCCCGGCGCGACGCGCTCCAGCTAGCGGCTTGCAACGGGCCGGGCAGCGTCGCGGATCTGGCCGTCCTTCGGGGCGGCCACTGGGCTGACCGGCATCCGATCCAGGGTGGAAAACTCGCGCGTGGCGCAACATTTGGTGGCCTCAAGCGAGTATATGGTGTTATCTGTCGCGCTTCAGTCCGGCGTCAAGGCCGGCCTGGAACTCGTCCCTTCTCGGCATACAGCCCCCAAAACAAGGTAATCCACCATGTCCGTTGCACGCATCACCGAAATCTCCTCGACCTCCTCGAAAAGCTTCGACGAAGCCGTCCGCAAGGGCATTGAGCGCGCCAGCAAGACACTGCGCAATATCCGCGGCGCCTGGGTCAAGGAACAGCAGGTCATCGTGGAAGACGGCAAGCTCACCAAGTTCAAGGTCAATCTTCTTGTCACTTTCGAGCTGGAAGACTAAGGCCAGACACCAGGATCAAGGGTTTCGGCCCGGCTCGCCTGATGGCGGGTATTGATGCCAGATGAAGCTTCCGGGGCGCAGGCGTGCTCCGGAATTTTCGTGTCTGCGGCGCGCTACAAGGCGCGCCTCAGAACGGGCGCCCGACGAAGATATAGAGTGACTGGCGGTCCGCATCGGAGCGGCCATAGGCCAGATAGACCGGGCCCATCACCGTATCGGCGGCGAGGAAGACGCTGCCGGCAAGTGTGATGTCGGATGTGCTGGCCAGATCCGGATCGGCCCAGACATTGCCGGCCTCAAGCGAGGCGCCGGCATAGAGCGGGACGCCGAAGGCCTGGGAATTGTCACGGTTCAGCCGCCGCCGATAGACCAGCCGGCCCAGCGCATAGCTTTCACCGGCCAGTTCTTCTTCCTTGTAGCCGGAGAGGGAAAATAGCCCGCCGATCCGGAACAGGGATTCGATCGGCATCGTGCCCGACAGGCTGGAGGCCGCATCGAGCTGGGCGATCAGCGTGTCCGAGCCGTGTGACCAGGCCTGCATGGCGTGGGCTTCCAGGGTCTGGAAATCGGCGCTGGCGCCGATCGACCGGCGAGCCACGGACCAGCGCGATGACAGCCGCACGCCCTGCGTCGGGAAAAAGGCGCTGTCGAGCGTGTCCAGCCCGGCGGAGAGGTTGAACTGACCAATATCGACGTCAATGATTTCCGGTGTGGCGAACCCCTCATGCAGGCGGGCCTCGCCGGAGCCGCGCTGATAGCCGAAGCGGATTTCGGCCGGACTGTCGAATTGCCAGCCGGCATCGAGCTGAATCTCGGCAAAATTGGCGCGGTAGGAGCCGGTGCGGAAACCGTCCTCGCGATAGCGCGGCACATTGCGCATGACGAAATTGGCGCGCGGCGCGACAAAGACATGCTGCGCGGTGTCGAACAGTTTGAACACTTCCGCCGTCAGGCCGAAGCGGTCACCAAACACCGCATCGACCCTGACTTCCGAGCCAAAGCGATCGATTGGCGGAGACCGGTATTCCAGTGAAATCAGGTATTCGCCATTGCCGTCGAAATCATTCTCCAGCGTCATGCCGGCCCGCAGGTGGGCGACATCATCGGGCCGCGCGACGGCATCAATCACCAGCGCGGTATTCCCGCCGGTTTCGCGCAATTCATACGTCACCCACTCGAAAGCCCCCAATCCGTAAATCCCGGCAAGATCGTCGGACAGGCCGGGGACATTCAGGGTTTCGCCCGGGGTTTGATGCACATGCCGCATCAGGACGGAATCGCTCAGCCTGGATGTGTTTTCGATGATGACTTCATCGATCTGGGGCAGGGGCCGTGATACCAGGCGAGTATGATGGGTCGTCATGGCCTGCAGGCGCTCGAAATGGGCATCCGCGGCGAGCGTGCCGGCAGCGATCAGCTCGGTGCCACGGGAGAAATCGCCCGTGGTCAATGCGCCCTGGTCGACCTGGATCAGGATGTCGTCCGGTCCCAGCAGGGCCAGTTGTGCTGTCTCGTTCGAGCGGACCAGGAGTGTCATCGACTGGGCCATCAGATCGACGCCGGTACGCAATTCCCCGGCCGTCATGAGCCGGCCCTGCATGGCGACGACGATGATGATGTCGGCGCCCATCGCCTGGGCGACATCGATCGGAATATTCTTGCTCAACCCGCCATCAACCAGCAGGCGACCGTCGATTTCCCCGGGCGGCAGCATGCCGGGCACGGCCATCGAGGCGCGCATGGCCATGGCGAGATCGCCATCGCTGAGGCTGACCGGCTCGCCTGTCACGATATCGGTGGCGACGGCGCGGAAGGGTATGGGCATGTCATCGAAGGAACCGCGCCCGGGATTGAGCACCATATTGCGCAAGGCGAGATTGAGATTCTGATCATTGATGAAGGCGCGGGGCAGGCGCAAGCCGTGGCGATCGACACTGAACATCAATTCGGCCGGGAAGCTCTCCTCCTCGCGGCGTCGTCGGTAGGAGAGCGAGCGGCGTGGCGAATCGGCACTGAAAATCTGTTGCCAGTCCATCCCCAGCACAGCTTGCTCAAGCTGATCTGCGGAATAGCCTGTGGCATAGAGCCCGCCGACGACCGCCCCCATTGAGGTGCCGACGATCAGATCGGGCTGAACGCCGGCGCGCTCGAGCGTGCGGATCGCGCCGATATGGGCGATCCCGAGTGCGCCGCCACCGGACAGGACCAGGGCGATGCGCGGATGATTGCACGGCGCCGGTGCGGGATTACAGCGGGTCCAGCGATCCGGCTCGGTGACCGGAGGCGGCAGGGTCATGAGCCCGTCGGCATAGTCGGTGGTCTGGGCATGCAAGGCGCCCGTGACGAGCAGCAGGCACGCGCCCCCAAGCCAACGCAGACAGCGTCCCAAATCAGTCATCATGCCTGTGCCCGTATCCTGTTGCCCGCCGCAGCGCTGTCCGTCCGCCCCCCTTGTTTGGGGAGGTGAGGCTCAAGGTCAAGGCCTCGATCGCGCGATCGCGGCTTGCCCTCGGCGGCTATTCACCGCACCTTTCCGGCGAAGTTGTGGCTTGGGGGGGGGCATATGCGCATTCTTTTTTCAGCGATTTTGGGCCTGGGACTGGCGGCTTGCGGACAGCCAGCGCAAATGGCGGCGCGGCCCGAGCCGGAGGCCAGCACGCACCGGCTTCTCGATCAGGGGGAAATCATTGGTCTGCGCACGGCTCGCGGCGCTGATGCCTGGCGCGGCCTTGGCTTTGCAGCCCCACCGGTCGGGGATTTGCGCTGGCGCGCGCCACGTCCGGTGCCGGCTCATGACGGTGTGTACGCGGCGCTGGAATCGCCGGATCGGTGTGCCCAGATTTCCAATGGCTATGACACGCATCTTGAGCCCGGTCAGCTGATTGGCGGCGAGGATTGCCTCTATCTTGATCTCTATGCGCCGCCCGATGCCCGGGGGCGCGACCTTCCCGTCATGGTCTTCATCCATGGCGGGGCTAATACCTGGGGCTATGCGGCCCAGTATGATGCTTCGCAATTGGCGCTCGACCAGGACGTGATTGTGGCGGTGATCCAGTATCGCCTCGGACCGCTGGGCTGGTTTGCCCATCCGGCCCTGCGCGCCGACGCGCAAATGCCGCAGGACGCGGCCGCGAATTTCGCCCTGCTTGACCAGATCGCGGCTCTGGCCTGGGTGCAGGACAATATCGCGGTGTTTGGCGGTGATGCGCGGCGGGTGACGATTTTCGGCGAAAGCGCCGGCGGCCAGAATGTGCTGGCGCTGATGGCCTCGCCACTGGCTGACGGCCTGTTCCATCGGGCCATTTCCCAGAGCGGCAGCATGCGCAGCGTTTCGCTGGCCCGCGCCGAGGGGACGCAGGCCCTGCCGGTCAGTGTGCTCAATGAAGTCGCGGGGCTGGAAGCCGCTGCGCGCTTTGCCGGCGCCAATGCGCCTGCCACGGCCTTGCGCGCCGCGGCGGTCGATACGATCTTCGCCGCCTATGGCGAGGCCGACATGCCGCGCGTGATCGAGGACGGTGTGTCCCTGATGGAGGGGGGGATGCGCGCTGCCTTCGCCGATCCGGCGCGTCAATTCGTGCCGCTGATCACCGGCAGTAATCGCGATGAGAGCCGGCTCTATCTCGCCTTCGATCCGGAATTCACCAAAACGACATTCGGGGTCATTCGCAATCGCCGTGAACCGGCCCGCTATGTCGCCAATGGCGATATCGGCGCGCGGCTGTGGCGGCTGGACGGGGTCGATGATGCGGCCAACCGGCTGGTGGCCTCCGGTCATGACCGGGTCTGGGCCTACCGCTTTGACTGGGATGAGGGCGGAACCCTGCTCTTCACCGATACGGCGGCCCTGCTCGGCGCCGCTCACACCATGGAATTACCCTTCGTGTTCAATGATTTCACCATTCTCTACGGCGATATTGGCAAAGTCCTCTTCACCGAAGCCAATGCCGATGGGCGCCAGGCTGTCGCCGACGCGATGGGCGCTTATTGGGGTGGCTTTGCCCATGCAGGCGACCCCAATGCAGGTGGCAGCGCACGGCTGGACTGGCCGGTCTGGCAATCGGGCGGGCGGCTGATGCGCTTTGATACGCCGGAAAGCGGTGCGCCGGAGATCCTCACCGGGCAGGATGACTGGGACCGGCTCCCGGCCGAAGTCCTTGCCAATGAGGACATCACGGCCGCCGACCGATGCGCCATCGCTGATGTCGCAGTGATGCGGGATGTGGCAGCCGGCGAGGCGATGCGGGCGGCGCTGGGCTGTGCGCCGGCGCCCTGAGGGGCCGGCGCGGCGAGCGCGCCGTAGGCTTGAGCGTTGCCGTATGATGGCCATGCATTGCGCGGCATTGATCGTGCCGGCCGGCAGTGCTTGAACGCGGTGGCCCGCTTTGGCCCCGCTCGATGGAAAGCCGTGCATGACCCTGCCTGAAACCCGTGATTTTGAGCTGCGCGATGGCGTGATGTCGGCGCGCATCTGGGTCAATCCCGGCGCACCCGTTCTGGTCTTCGCGCACGCCAACGGATTTTGTGCGCACGCCTATGATCAATTGTTGACGCCGCTGGCTGACCGGTTCGAGATTGTCGCGCCGGATCTGCGCGGGCATGGTCTCTCACGCTTGCCCTTTGATCCGGACAGGCATGATAGCTGGGATATACATGCCGCCGATCTACTGTCGCTCTACGCCCAATTGCTGAACGCGCCGGCTCTGTTGTCGGGGCATTCAATGGGCGCGGTCAGCACGCTGCTGGCGGCCTCGCAAATGCCCGTCATCCCGGTCCTGGCACTGGTCGAGCCCGTGATCCTGCCTCTGAGCTTCAATCTGGTCGCGCGCTGGCCGGGGCATAATCTGCTCAAGGGCCGGTTTGGCCTCGCCAAGCAGGCGCGCCGCCGTGCCAATTCCTGGCCTGATCAGGCGGCAGTGATCGAGCGCTATCGCCGCCACAAGACCTTTTCCAGCTGGGCGCCCGGCGTGCTGGAGGATTATCTCGCCGATGGTCTGACCGCTGACGAAAACGGCGTCCACCTGGCTTGTGACCCGCAATGGGAGGCTGCCAATTATGAGGCCCAGGGGCATGATTTCCTGCGCGCGGCCCGGATTGTCGGGCGCCGGGCGCATGTGCTCAGGGCTGAGCGGGGATCGACCGTCGTCAATCAGGCGGGCCTCCGGCGCCGCAAGGTCAGAATCGAACAGATGGGCGGCGTCAGCCACCTCGCGCCGATGGAAGCACCTGATCGCGTTGCGGCCTGGATCGCGGCTGTGGCCAGCTGCGCCTCGGCGTGAGAGCAAGGCGCCTGTGAAATCGGTGGTCGCGCGAGGCGCCCGAACCGGCTTTCCACACCCATCTTTGCGACCTGTTCGCAACTGCCCCGGCTAACGGACCCATCCCGCCGCAATCACTGAAATAACGCCGCCTTTTGCCCTTGCCCCAGAGGCCGGTGCGATCTAGCTTCCGCGCCAAATCGGGCAGGGGGCTGTTGCGGTGTTTTGATTCGTCCTGTGGCGTTTCACAACGAGCACCCCGGCGGATACCGGCCCGGTATCGGACGCAATCTGGCGAGGCCCGGCAATGGACGCGTTGCTTCTCGACTACCTGCCTATCTTGATTTTCTTCGGCATCGCGGCAGCGCTGGGTGTGGGATTCATGGCCGCGGCCTTCGTGATCGCACCGTCGCATCCGGATCCGGAAAAAGTCTCCACCTATGAATGCGGCTTTGAAGCCTTTGACGATGCGCGGATGAAATTCGACATCCGCTTCTATCTCGTCGCCATCCTGTTCATCATTTTCGACCTCGAAGTGGCCTTCCTCTTCCCGTGGGCGGTAACGCTGCGCGAAAGCCTGGGCCCGTTCGAATTCTGGTCGATGATGGTCTTTCTCACCGTGCTCACCATCGGCTTCATCTATGAGCTGAAAAAAGGCGCGCTGGATTGGGAATGATGCCATGACCTCTGATCTCACCCCACCTGCCGGCATGGCCGGCCGCGCGGCTGTTCCCGGATATGACCCGAAGGCGCATGACCCTTTCTTTGACGGCGTTTCCGATGCCCTCGCCGACAAGGGCTTTGTTGTCGCCGCTGCCGATGATCTCGTCACCTGGGCCCGTACCGGCTCGCTGATGTGGATGACTTTCGGTCTGGCGTGCTGCGCCGTCGAGATGATGCAGGCTTCGATGCCGCGCTATGACGTGGAGCGTTTCGGCTTCGCCCCGCGCGCCAGCCCGCGCCAGTCCGACGTGATGATCGTCGCCGGCACCTTGACCAACAAGATGGCGCCCGCCTTGCGCAAGGTCTACGACCAGATGCCCGAGCCGCGCTATGTCATCTCGATGGGGTCCTGCGCCAATGGCGGCGGGTATTACCATTATTCCTACGCCGTCGTGCGCGGCTGTGACCGCATCGTGCCGGTCGATATCTATGTGCCCGGTTGCCCGCCCACCGCTGAAGCCCTCGTGTACGGAATTCTGCAATTGCAGAAGAAGATCCGCCGCGAAGGCTCGATCGAGCGCTAGGAGAGGACGAGATGAGCGAAGCCCTCACGACGCTAGGCGAACATATCGCCGCGGCCCAGGAATCGGCGGTCACCAGCTGGGACATCAAGTTCGGCGATCTGACGGTCCATATCCATCGGGACCGCATCACCGAGGTCCTGCGCTTTCTGCGTGATGATCCGGCCTGCCGTTTCACGACGCTGATCGATCTGTGTGGCGTCGATTTTCCGGCCCGGCACGAGCGTTTCGAGGTGGTCTACCACCTGCTCTCCATGCATCAGAACCAGCGCATCCGCGTCAAGCTGACCACGGACGAGGATACCCCGGTCGCCAGTATTCACGAGCTGTTTCCGGTCGCTGACTGGTTCGAGCGTGAGGCCTTCGACATGTATGGCATCTCCTTCTCCAACCATCCGGATCTGCGCCGCATCCTCACCGATTACGGTTTCGAGGGGCATCCGCTGCGCAAGGATTTCCCGCTGTCCGGCTATGTCGAAGTGCGCTGGGATGACGAGCAGAAGCGCGTCGTCTACGAGCCCGTCGAACTGGTCCAGGCCTATCGTGATTTCGATTTCATGAGCCCGTGGGAGGGTGCCAAATACATCCTTCCCGGCGACGAGAAGGCGGAGGGCTAGCCCATGGCTGACGACGCGAACAATATCGCCCCACGCAATTTCACGATCAATTTCGGCCCCCAGCACCCGGCCGCGCACGGCGTGCTGCGCCTGGTGCTCGAGCTCGATGGCGAGGTTGTCGAACGGGTCGATCCGCATATCGGCCTTTTGCATCGCGGCACCGAGAAACTCTTGGAACACAAGACCTATCTCCAGGGCATCGGCTATTTCGACCGGCTCGACTATGTCGCGCCGATGAATCAGGAACATGCCTTCTGCATGGCGGCGGAAAAGCTGGCCGGGATTTCTGTTCCCAGGCGCGGCGAATATGTCCGCGTGCTGTATTGCGAGATCGGCCGCGTTCTCAACCATTTGCTCAATGTCACGACGCAGGCGATGGATGTTGGCGCGCTCACCCCGCCGCTCTGGGGTTTTGAAGAGCGTGAGAAGCTCATGATCTTCTATGAGCGTGCATCGGGCAGCCGCATGCATGCGCATTATTTCCGGCCCGGTGGCGTCCACCAGGACCTGCCGCCGGAGCTTGTCGCTGATATCCGCGCCTGGTGCGACCAATTCCCGGCCAAGCTCGATGATATCGATACGCTTTTGACCGAGAACCGCATTTTCAAACAGCGCAATGTCGATATCGGCGTTGTCACCAAGGAAGATGTGCTCGCCTGGGGTTTTTCCGGTGTGATGGTGCGCGGTTCGGGCCTGGCCTGGGATCTGCGCCGCTCGCAGCCCTATTCGGTCTATGACGAGCTCGATTTCAAGATCCCGGTCGGCAAGAATGGCGATTGTTATGATCGCTATCTGTGCCGCATGGAAGAAATGCGCGAGAGCGTGAAAATCATGATCCAGTGCTGCGACTGGCTGGAGAAACCGGAAAACCAGGGCGAAGTCCTGGCGACCGACAGCAAGTTCTCGCCGCCGCGCCGGGCCGAGATGAAGCGCTCGATGGAAGCGCTGATCCAGCACTTCAAGCTCTATACCGAGGGCGTGAAGGTGGAAGCGGGCGAATGTTATGTCGCCGTCGAGGCGCCGAAGGGCGAGTTTGGCGTCTATCTGGTCTCCGACGGATCCAACAAGCCTTATCGCGTCAAGATTCGCGCGCCAGGCTTTGCCCATCTCGCGGCGATGGATTTCATGAATAGGGGCCATATGCTGGCCGATGTCTCGGCGATCATCGGATCGCTCGATGTGGTCTTCGGGGAGATCGACCGATGAGCGTACGCCGTCTCGCCAAACATCAGCCAGACAGCTTCACCTTCAACGCGAAGAGTGAGACGGAAATTGCGTTCTGGCTTGGGAAATATCCTGAAGCACGCAAGGCTTCGGCTGTCATTCCCCTGTTGTGGATTGTGCAGAAGCAGGAGGGCTGGGTGTCCGAACCGGCCCTGCGCACCGTCGCGGAACGGCTGGAAATGCCCTATATCCGCGTCTATGAGGTCGTCACCTTCTACACCATGTTCAACCTGGCCCCGGTCGGCGAGCATCTGATCCAGGTCTGCGGCACCACGCCCTGCATGCTGCGCGGTTCGGGCGATCTGATTGATGTCTGCAAGTCGCGCATTGGCGAGGCCGGCGAAATTTCCGGCGATGGCAAGTTCACCTGGGTTGAAGTGGAATGCATGGGCGCCTGCGCCAATGCGCCGATGTTCCAGCTCGCCAACACGGATGGCGATCACTATGTCGAAGATCTCGACGCCGCCAAGTTCGAGCAGATCCTCGATGATCTCGCGGCCGGCAAGCCGATCAAATACGGCCCGCAATCCGATCGCACTTCCTCGGAGCCGCATGGCACCCAGGTGCTGAGCGATCCGAGCCTGTATGACGGTTCACGCGCCAAGAAGATCACCCTGCCCAACACCGCCAAGGCCGCGGCCGCCGCGCCGGCTGCCAAACCGGCACCGGCACCCGAGCCGGCGCCGGCCGCGGTGGTCAAGCCTGTCAGCAAGACCAAGCCGAAACCGGCACCGAAGCTGAAGGCCGAGCCGGCTGCACCGGCCGCCGAGAAGGCGCCGAAAACAATGAAGAAAGCCAAGGGCAAGGCCGATGATCTCAAGCTTTTGACCGGTGTCGGTCCCAAGCTTGAAAAGACGCTCAATGAACTGGGCTTTTTCCACTTCGCCCAGATTGCTGACTGGGGTCCGGCCGAGATCGCCTGGGTTGACAGCCGTCTGAAATTCAAGGGCCGGATCGAACGTGATGGCTGGGTGGCGCAGGCCAAAGCCCTGGCGGAGGGCGCATAATGGCTCAGCTTCTGCAAGACAAGGATCGCATTTTCACCAATCTGTTCGGGCATCACAGCCCGGGCCTGGACGGTGCGAAACAGCGCGGCTGCTGGAACGGGACGACTGAAATCCTGCAGCAGGGACGCGACTGGATCATCGACAATATGAAGGCCTCGGGCCTGCGCGGCCGCGGCGGCGCCGGTTTCCCGACCGGTCTGAAATGGTCCTTCATGCCGAAGGAAGTGGGCGCGCGCCCGCATTATCTCGTCGTCAATGCCGATGAGTCCGAGCCGGGCACCTGCAAGGATCGCGAGATCATGCGCCATGATCCGCATCTGCTGATCGAAGGCTGCCTGATCGCCTCCTTCGCGATGCAGGCGCACGAGTGCTACATCTATCTGCGCGGCGAATATGTCACCGAACGCCTGGCGCTCGAGAAAGCCGTCAAGGAGGCCTATGAGGCCAAGCTGATCGGCGACAAGAATGTCCATGGCTGGCCCTTCCACGTCTATATCCATCACGGCGCCGGCGCCTATATCTGCGGCGAAGAGACGGCACTCCTGGAAAGCCTGGAAGGCAAAAAAGGCCAGCCGCGCATGAAGCCGCCATTCCCGGCCAATGCCGGCCTCTATGGCTGCCCGACCACGGTCAATAATGTCGAATCCATCGCCGTTGCCGGCACGATCCTGCGCCGCGGCGCCGAGTGGTTCTCCTCCTTCGGGCGTGAGCGCAATGTCGGCACCAAGATCTTCTCGATCTCCGGCCATGTGAACAAGCCGTGCAATGTCGAAGAAGCGATGTCGATCCCGATGCGGACCCTGATCGAGACCCATGCCGGCGGCGTTCGCGGCGGCTGGGACAATCTCAAGGCTATCATTCCGGGCGGTTCCTCGGTTTCGCTGCTGCCGAAACATATCTGCGATGACGTGCTGATGGATTTCGATGCCCTGCAGGCCCACAAGTCCGGCCTCGGCACCGCCGCCGTCATCGTGATGGATAATTCCACCGATGTCGTCAAAGCCATCGCGCGGATTTCGTATTTCTACCGTCATGAAAGCTGCGGCCAGTGCACGCCATGCCGCGAAGGCACCGGCTGGATGTGGCGCGTGCTCGAGCGCATGTCGCGCGGCGAATCTGAGATCTCCGAGATCGACATGCTGCTCGACGTCGCCGGCCAGGTCGAAGGTCACACGATCTGCGCCCTTGGCGATGCCGCCGCCTGGCCGGTCCAGGGCCTGATCCGGCATTTCCGTGGCGAGATCGAGTCCCGCATCAATAATTATCGCGCCGGCAAGCCGGTCTTCGTGTCTCAAGTGGCAGCGGAATAGGGCATCATCCAATGAGCGAAGATCTCCGCAAGATCATTATCGACGGCCAGGAAATCGAGGTTCCGACTTCCTACACGCTGTTGCAGGCCGCCGAGACCGCCGGACGCGAGATTCCGCGTTTCTGCTATCATGAGCGCCTGTCGGTCGCCGGCAATTGCCGCATGTGTCTGGTCGAGCTGGTCGGGGCCCCCAAACCGGCCGCTTCCTGCGCCATGCAGGTCAAGGATATGCGCGGCGGACCGAATGGTGAGCCGCCAGCGATGAATACGCTGTCGCCGATGGTCAAGAAGGCGCGCGAAGGGGTGATGGAGTTCCTGCTCATCAACCACCCGCTCGATTGCCCGATCTGCGACCAGGGCGGCGAATGCGACCTGCAGGACCAGTCGATTGCCTATGGCCGCACCGGTTCGCGCTTCCCTGAAAACAAGCGCGCCGTCGAAGACAAATATATGGGTCCGATCGTCGCGACCGAGATGACGCGCTGCATCCAGTGCACGCGCTGCGTCCGCTTCGTCACCGAGATCGCCGGCGTGCCGGAGATTGGCATGATCGGCCGCGGCGAAGATGCCGAGATCACCACCTATCTGGAAAAGTCCATCACCTCGGAACTCTCCGGCAATGTGATCGATCTCTGCCCGGTCGGCGCCCTGACCTCCAAACCCTACGCCTTCAATGCGCGGCCCTGGGAGCTGGAAAAGACCGAGACCATTGATGTGATGGATGCGGTCGGCTCGAATATCCGCGTCGATGCGCGCGGGCCCGCCGTGCTGCGCATCCTGCCGCGCGTGCATGAAGGCGTGAATGAGGAATGGATTTCCGACAAGACGCGCTACGCCTGGGAAGGCCTCGGCCGCCAGCGTCTCGACAAAGCCTATGTCCGCGAAGCCGGCAAGCTGCGCGCCATTGACTGGCCTGAAGCACTGAAGATTGCTGCCGGCAAGCTGTCCGGTGACGCCTCCAGGATCGGCGCCATTGCCGGCGATCTCTGTTCCGTCGAGGAAATGAAGGCCGCCAAGGATTTGTTCGATGCCCTCGGCGTCGTCTCCTATGATTGCCGCCAGGATGGCTCCAAGCTCACCGCCGGCAATCGCCAGTCCTATCTCTTCAACACCACCATCGCCGGTATTGAAGACGCCGACGCCATCCTGATCATCGGGGCCAATCCGCGCACCGAGGCGACGATGATCAATGCGCGCATCCGCAAGACCTGGCTCAATAATGACACCCAGGTGGGCCTGATCGGCGCGCCGGTCGATCTGACATATCCCTATGAGCATGTCGGTATATCGGCCAAGGATCTCGCCGGTCTGGCCAAGAAGCGTTCTGGCTTCATCAAGACGCTGAAGGACGCCAAGCGTCCGATGATCATTCTCGGTTCGGCCGCCCTGGCTGGCGCCGATGGGACACAGGTCCTGCGCGCGGCCGGCGAACTGGCCGCAGCGGTCGGTGCGGTCAGCGAGACATGGAATGGCTTCAACGTGCTGCACACGGCGGCCAGCCGCGTCGGCGGTCTCGATCTCGGCTTCGTGCCGGGGACAGGCGGTTATGACGTTGCCGGCATGCAGTCGGCCAAGATGGACACCATCGTGCTGATGGGTGCCGACGAGATCGACATGGCCAGCTTCGGCGATGCCTTCGTGATCTATATCGGCAGCCATGGCGATGCCGGCGCCCACCGTGCCGACCTGATCCTGCCCGGCGCCGCCTGGACGGAACAGGACGGTATCTTCGTCAATACCGAGGGCCGGGTTCAGCTCGCCTCGCGCGCCGTCTTCCCGAAGGGCGCGGCGAAAGAGAATTGGGCGATTTTCCGCGCCCTGTCCGAGCATCTCTCCAAGACCTTGCCTTACGACAATCTGGCGCAATTGCGCCGCAAACTATTCGGCAGCCATGCCGTTTTCGCCGGGATTGATCACGCCCCGGGCAGCGATGATGCCGCCGAATTCGAGGTTGCGGCCATCGGCGCCGCCGGCGAGGTCTCGTCGAATGATTTCGGCATCGCGGTGACGAATTTCTACTTTACCAACCCGATCGTGCGGGCCTCGAAGACGCTGGCGGAATGCTCCGCCATCGCCGCCGGGCCAGCCCAAGCTGCGGCGGAGTAAGCGATGAGCGATTTCATCACCCAATTCGGCGTCTGGGGCGGGCTGGGCATGGCCGTGCTGCAGATCCTCGGCTTCACCATCGTCCTGCTGATCGCGCTGGCCTTCCTGCTGCTGATGGACCGCAAGGTCTGGGCGGCGGTGCAGATGCGCAAGGGCCCCAATGTGGTCGGCGCTTTCGGCCTGCTGCAATCCTTCGCCGATTTCTTCAAATTCGTGTTCAAGGAAATCGTCATTCCGGCCGGCGTGGATCGTCCGCTCTATATTCTGGCGCCACTCCTGACGCTGGTTCTGGCCTTTGCGACCTGGGCCGTGGTGCCGGTGGCACCGGGCTGGGTGATCTCTGATCTCAATGTCGGCCTGCTCTACCTGTTCGCGATGTCGTCCTTGGGCGTTTACGGCATCATTATCGGCGGCTGGGCCTCCAACTCGAAATTCCCCTTCCTGGCGGCGCTGCGTTCAGCGGCCCAGATGGTCTCCTATGAAGTCTCGATTGGCTTTGTCATTGTCACCGTGCTGTTGTTCGCCGGTTCGATGAATCTCACCGTCATCGTCGAGGCCCAGTCGGGCGGATTCTGGAACTGGAATGTGCTCGCGGGCGGTGCCCTGATCAATCATGGCTGGCCGATGTTCCTGGTGATGATCCCGATGACGGTGATCTTCTTCATTTCGGCCCTGGCCGAGACCAACCGCCCGCCTTTCGATCTGGCCGAAGCGGAATCGGAACTCGTCGCCGGCTATCAGACCGAATATTCCTCGACGCCCTATCTATTGTTCATGATCGGCGAATATCTCAACATCGTCCTGATGTGTGCGATGACGACGATCCTGTTCTTCGGCGGCTGGAATTCGCCGATCGAGCTGGACACCACGGCCTGGCCGTATCTGGTTTCGCATCTGTGGTATTTCTTCTGGTTCGCGATCAAGGTCGTCTTCTTCTTCTTCATGTTCGCCATGGTGAAGGCGCTGACGCCGCGCTACCGCTATGACCAGCTGATGCGTCTGGGCTGGAAGATCTTCCTGCCGACCTCGCTGGCCGCGGTCGCACTGGTGGGCGCCTACATCGTCTTCGGGGCACAGGGATAATCGTCATGGGACGTATCGAACAAACCATTCGCGGTGCCTTGTTGATGGACTTCTGGTCCGCCTTCGGGCTTGGCATGCGCTATTTCTTCGCCAAGAAGGCAACGCTGAACTACCCGTTCGAGAAGGGGCCGCTGAGCCCGCGTTTTCGCGGTCAGCACGCGCTGCGCCGTTACGCCAATGGCGAAGAGCGTTGTATTGCCTGCAAGCTGTGCGAAGCGATCTGCCCGGCCCAGGCCATCACCATCGAAGCCGAACCCCGCGAGGACGGCTCACGCCGCACCACGCGCTATGACATCGACATGACCAAGTGCATCTATTGCGGCTATTGCCAGGAAGCCTGCCCGGTCGACGCCATCGTCGAAGGGCCGAATTTCGAATTTGCCGTCGAGACGCGCGAAGAACTCTATTACGACAAGGCAAAACTGCTCGAGAACGGCGATCGCTGGGAACGGGAAATTGCCAGAAATCTGGAACTCGACGCGCCGTATCGCTGATACGGCCGTTATCTGAGAAGCAAGAGAACGGAAGAGGGCATCATGCTCGCAACACTGGCCTTCTGGGCCTTTTCCGGAGTGCTGATAGCGTCGGCCTTTATGGTCGTGATCGCGCGCAATCCGGTCAGGTCGGTTTTGTTCCTGATCCTCGCCTTCTTCTCGGCGGCGGGCCTTTTTGTCCTGCTTGGCGCGGAATTCCTCGCCATGCTGCTGATCGTTGTCTATGTCGGCGCGGTTGCGGTCCTCTTCCTGTTCGTGGTGATGATGCTGGACGTCAATTTCACCGAGCTGAAACAGGGCTTTTTGAGCTATCTGCCGCTCGGCGCCATCGTCGCGCTGATCCTTGCCGGCGAGCTGGTGATGATCGCGATGACCTGGCAGACCTCGCCGCAAGCCGAGGCGCTGCGCGCCGCGGCGACGCCGGAAGGGATGTCCAATCTCGAGGCGCTCGGTCTCATTCTCTACAATGATTACATATACTTCTTCCAGACTTCCGGTCTGGTGCTTCTGGTCGCCATGATCGGTGCCATCGTGCTGACCCTGCGTCACAAGTCCGGCGTCAAGCGCCAGAGCGTGACGGCCCAGGTCGGCCGCCGCCGTGAAGAAGCCATCGAGATGCTCGACATCAAACCAGGACAGGGGATTGGCGAATGATCGATATCGGTCTGGGACATTATCTCGCCGTTGCGGCGATCCTGTTCACGATTGGCGTGTTCGGGATTTTCGTGAACCGCAAGAACGTCATCATCCTGTTGATGTCGGTCGAGCTGATCCTGCTCTCGGTGAATGTGAACCTGGTGGCATTTTCCAGCTTCCTCGGCGATCTCGCCGGACAGGTCTTCGCCCTGTTCGTGCTGACCGTTGCCGCGGCCGAGGCCGCCGTCGGTCTCGCCATTCTCGTCGTCTACTTCCGCAACCGGGGTGATATCTCGGTTGAGGGCGCCAATCTGATGAAGGGCTAAGGGGATTATGGCAGTTCTCATCGTCTTCGGTCCGCTGTTTGCCGCCGCCTTCGCGGGCCTGTTCGGCAATTTCATCGGTCACCGCGTCGCCCAGATCGTCACCACCGGCTTTGTCGTGGTGTCGGCCCTGTTGTCGATCCTGAATTTCTTCGACGTCGCCTATGGCGGCAATAGCCAGACGATTCACCTGGCGACCTGGATGTCGGTCGGCACATTCGATGTCAGCTGGGCGATCAAGCTCGATACGCTGTCATCGGTGATGCTGGTCGTGGTCACCAGCGTTGCCTCGCTGGTCCACATCTATTCCTGGGGCTATATGGCGAACGACCCGCACCGGGCGCGCTTCTTTGCCTATCTCTCGCTCTTCACCTTCGCCATGCTGGCGCTGGTGACGGCCGACAATTTCCTCCAGCTCTTCTTCGGCTGGGAAGGCGTTGGCCTGGCCTCCTATCTGCTGATCGGCTTCTGGTACAAGAAGAAGTCCGCCAATGACGCCGCGATCAAGGCCTTCGTGACCAACCGGGTCGGCGATTTCGGCTTTGCCATCGGCATCATGGCGCTCTTCCTGGTGTTCGGTTCGGTCGCGTTTGACGATGTCTTCGCCCAGGTCGGCGATCATACGGCGACGACGCTGGCCTTTGCCGGCATGGAGATTCCGGCGATCGAGCTGATCGGCTTTTTGCTGTTTGTCGGCGCGATGGGCAAATCGGCGCAATTCTTCCTGCATGTCTGGCTGCCCGACGCGATGGAAGGGCCGACACCGGTCTCCGCCCTGATCCACGCCGCCACCATGGTCACCGCCGGGGTCTTCCTGGTCTGCCGCTGTTTCCCGATTTTCGAACTGGCACCAAACGCCTCCGCCTTCATTACCGTGATCGGGGCGCTGACCGCCTTCTTCGCGGCGACTGTCGGCCTGGCCCAGAACGACATCAAGCGCGTCATCGCCTACTCGACCTGTTCCCAGCTGGGCTACATGTTCTTCGCTGCCGGTCTCGGCCTGTATGGCGCGGCCATGTTCCACCTGTTCACGCACGCCTTCTTCAAGGCGCTCCTCTTCCTTGGATCCGGTTCGGTCATCCACGGTCTGCATGATGAGCAGGACATGCGAAAAATGGGCGGGCTCTACAAGATGATGCCGGCCACCTGGATCATGATGCTGATCGGCACGATCGCCCTGACCGGCGTCGGCCTGCCCTTCGCGGCGCTCGGTGTCGGCATCCTGCCGGATCTCGGCTTCGCCGGCTTCTTCTCCAAGGATGCGATCATTGAAGGGGCCTATATGGCCGGCCAGCAGGGCATTGCCTTCGGCAATCTCGCCTTCTGGGTCGGTGTCATTGCGGCGCTCCTGACCAGCTTCTACTCTTGGCGCCTGATCTTCATGACCTTCAACGGGACTTTCCGGGGTGACAAGCACACCTTCGATCATGCCCATGATCCGCCATGGTCGATGATGGGCGCGCTCGTCGTGCTCGCCATCGGTGCGATCTTCGCCGGCGGTCTGATGAAGAATGATTTCATCGGCGGCAATTCGGCGCATTTCTGGAATGAAAGCCTGCCTGGCGCGGTTCACGGACCGGCTGTGGCCGGCGGCGATGCCGAGACTCATGGCGAAGTGGTCGCTCATGGCGAGCCTGCGGCACACGAACAGCCAGACAATGGCCATGCTGCGGCAGACGAGGGCGAGGCTCACGCGACCGGCGAACATCCGCCCGTTTGGGTCATCCTGGCGCCATTTGTCGTCACCCTGGTCGGCTTCCTCGCCGCGATCTATGCCTATCTGATCAATGTCGGCATGGGCGCCCGGATTGCCGCGCGCGGCGGTCCGATCCACTCGCTTCTCTACAATAAATGGTATGTCGACGAGATTTACCATTTCATATTCGTGAGAGGTGCCAAGGGCTTGGGCGATGTCTTCTGGAAGTTCTTCGATGTGCGCATCATTGACGGCTTCGGCCCGAACGGGGTGGCCGGCATGACATTCGCCGCCGCCAAGCGGATCGCGAAGGCCCAGTCGGGATATGTCTATCACTACGCATTCGTGATGCTGATCGGTGTTCTGGGGCTGACCCTCTGGATTCTCGCCGGCGCAGGAGGCCAATAGCATGTTTTCCGAGCTCGATGCCTTCCTGTCGATCCTGACCTTTACCCCGGCTATTGGCGCTGTAATCATTGCCGTTTTCCGGTTCGCCTCGCGTCCCGAAGACCAGGGCCTGATCGACAAGAATTCGCGCGTGGTCGCTCTCGGCGCGACCCTCGTCACCCTGTTGTTCGCCGTCCTGATGCTGCTCGAATTCGACCCGGCAGTTTCCGGCTTCCAATTCGTGCATGAGGTTGTCTGGCTTGAACAAATCGGCATGGGCTACCGCATGGGCGTCGACGGCATTTCGGTGCTCTTCGTCGTCCTGACCGCCTTCCTGATGCCGATCTGTATCCTGGCATCGGGTGCGATCGAAAAACGCGTCGCCGATTACATGATCGCTTTCCTCTTGCTGGAAACCCTGATCCTGGGCGTCTTCACAGCGCTCGATCTCGTTGTCTTCTATGTGTTTTTCGAAGGCGGCCTGATCCCGATGTTCCTGATTATCGGGGTGTGGGGCGGTCAGAACCGCGTCTATGCCGCGTTCAAATTCTTCCTCTACACCCTGCTGGGCTCCGTGCTTATGCTGGTGGCGATGATCTATATGTTCCTGCAGGCCGGAACGACCGACATCACCGTCCTGCTCGACACAGCCTTCACCCCGCAGGCCCAGACCTGGCTCTGGCTCGCCTTCTTCGCCTCCTTCGCGGTGAAGATGCCGATGTGGCCGGTCCATACCTGGCTGCCCGATGCCCACGTCCAGGCGCCGACCGCCGGTTCGGTCATCCTGGCCGGTGTGCTCTTGAAAATGGGCGGTTACGGCTTCCTGCGCTTCTCGCTGCCGATGTTCCCGGATGCCAGCGCCTATTTCGCGCCCATGGTCTTCGTACTCTCGCTGATCGCGATCATCTATACCTCCCTGGTCGCTTTCCGGCAGACCGATATCAAGAAGCTGATCGCCTATTCCTCCGTTGCGCATATGGGTTTCGTGACGCTGGGCCTGTTCTCGATGAATATGCTCGGCGTGCAGGGCGCCATCTTCCAGATGATTTCCCACGGCTTCATTTCCTCGGCGCTCTTCCTGTGCGTGGGTGTGATCTATGACCGCATGCACACCCGCGAAATCGCCTTCTATGGCGGCGTCGTGCACAAAATGCCGGTGTTCGCGGCGATTTTCGGCCTGTTCGCCATGGCCAATGTCGGCCTGCCAGGCACGTCCGGATTCATCGGCGAAATCATGACGATGGTCGGTGGCTATCAAGTCGCCTGGTGGGTCGGTGCCGGGGCGGCGGTCGGCGTCATCCTGTCGGCGGTCTATATGCTGACCGTCTATCGCGATGTCGTGTTCGGCGAGATCACCAATCCGAAGCTCAATACGCTGACGGATCTCAACGGGCGCGAGTGGATCATCTTTGTGCCGCTGATCGTCATGACGCTTCTGCTCGGCGTCTTCTCCACCCTGGTGACCGACATTACGGCCGCCTCGGTCGAGGCGCTCATCTCCAATTATGATGCGGCACTTGCCGCACCGGCTCAGTAAGAGGCCTGACATGACCGCGGATATGCTCTCCCACGACCTGTCGCTCCTGACACCGGAACTGATGCTGGCTGGCGGCGCCATGGCGCTGCTGATGCTCGGTGTTTTCCTCAAGGGCGAGGGCACACCGCGCCTGGTCCATCTGCTGACGATAGGGCTTCTGGTCGCAGCCGGTTTTGCCGCGCTCTTCCTGACCGGCGATGATGGCCAGGCCTTTGGCGGCGCGTTCGTACTCGACTCGCTGGCGAAATATTCCAAGGTCGCGATTACCCTGGCCGCGGCCGTCGCCCTGCTTCTGGCATTGCCGTATCTGGAATCGGAAAAACTCTCCAAGATCGAATTCCCGGTCCTGGTCGCGCTCGCCGTCACCGGTATGGTGATGATGGTTTCGGCCAATGACCTGATCTCGATGTATATGGCCGTCGAGCTGCAATCGCTGGCGCTGTACGTGCTGGCGGCCTTCAATCGCGACAGCCTGCGCGCTTCTGAAGCCGGCCTCAAATATTTCGTCCTCGGCGCGCTGTCCTCCGGCCTGCTCCTGTATGGCGCTTCGCTGGTCTATGGCTTCAGCGGTTCGACCGGTTTCAACGAGATCGCGATCGCCGTTGCCGGTGAGCCCTCCATCGGCCTGATCTTCGGCCTGGTCTTCGTGATTTGCGGTCTGGCCTTCAAGGTTTCCGCCGCGCCCTTCCACATGTGGACGCCGGATGTCTATGAAGGCGCGCCCACGCCGGTCACGGCCCTGTTTGCCTCGGCCCCGAAAATGGCCGCCATCGTGCTGCTGGCGCGCGTCCTGCTTGAGCCTTTCGGTGGCATGATCGATCAGTGGCGCGATGTCATCTGGATCATCGCCGTCCTGTCGATGGGTGTTGGCGCTTTCGGTGCCCTGACGCAGCAAAACTTCAAACGCCTGATGGCCTATTCCTCGATCGGCAATATCGGCTATGCCCTGGTGGCGATCGCTGCGGCCAGCCAGACCGGTATCTGGGCGCTCTTGATCTTCATGTCCCTCTACATGATCTCCGTCGTCGGCACGTTCGGCGCGATGCTGTCGATGCGGACCCGCGAGGGCATGGTCGAGCAGATCTCCGATCTGGCCGGCCTGGCGCAGACGAATCCGGGGCTTGGCTGGTCCTTGACGGCGCTGATGTTCTCGATTGGCGGTCTGCCCTTCTTCGTCGGCTTTTTCGGCAAATTCTTCGTCGTCTTCTCGGCGGTCCAGTCCGACCTGCTGATTCTAGCGGTCCTGGCGGTTCTGTTCAGTGTCGTCAGCGCGGCCTATTATCTGCGCATCGTCAAGGTGATGTGGTTCGATGCCCCGGAAGTGAATTTTGTACAGCCTGCGCTGAGCATCTACTGGGTGACACGGGTGGCTGGCTGGTCGACCTTGCTGCTGCTGCCTGCGCTCGGCTGGCTGATCTACCAGGCGTTCAGCGTCGGCCTCGACGTCCTCTAGACTTTGGCCGCGCGCACGCCCCGTATTGAGTGGCTCGAGCAGACCGGCTCGACCAATGCCGAAGCGCGCGAGCGCGCCCTGGCGGGTGAGGGTGGGCCGCTCTGGATTGCTGCCCGGCAACAGACATCGGGCCGGGGGCGTCGCGGCCGCCCGTGGAAAAGTCTCCACGGAAATCTTTTTGCCAGCGGTCTCTACGCGATAGACCGGCCGCCGGCGCAGGCTGCGCAACTCTCCTTTGTGGCAGCGCTTGCCGTTGCGGCCGTCTGCGACGCGGCGCTCGGCGACGCTGGCCGGACACGGCTCAAATGGCCCAATGATGTCCTGGTCGACGGGCGCAAGGTGGCAGGCATTTTGCTGGAATCGGGCAGTGCGGCGACCGGCGGTCTCTGGCTCGCCATCGGTATCGGGATTAATCTGAGCGCCGCACCCGTAGACGTCGAGCGGCCCGCGATCAGCCTCGCCGAGGCTGGCGCAAGCCTGGAACGCGAGGCGGCCCTGCCCATGCTCGCCGAGGCGTTTGAACGGGCCTTCCAGCAATGGATGCGAAGCGGGTTTGGCGGTGTTCGTGATCAATGGCTGCTGCGCGCCCACGGGCTGGGCCAACGCTGTGTCGTCCGTCTCGAGCACGAAACGCTGGACGGCGTGTTCGGCGATCTCGGGCCCGACGGCGCACTGCGCCTTGACTTGGCCTCCGGCGGTCACAGGTATATCTCGGCAGGTGAAGTGTTTTTCCCGGCGGCGGGATAGGAGAGCCCGACATGCTGCTCGCGATCGATTGCGGCAATACCAATATCCTGTTCGCCATTCATGATGGCGAGGACTGGCGCGCCCAGTGGCGCGCGGGCACGGACAGCACGCGCACGGCCGACGAACATGCCGTCTGGCTGTCGCAGCTGATGTCCCTGCAGGGCTTCAAATTTTCCGACATCCATGCCTGCGTCATATCGACCGTGGTGCCACAGGCGCTGTTCAATCTGCGCAATCTGGCGCGCCGCTATTGCGAATGCGAGCCGGTGATCGTCGGCGAGCCGGGGGTTCGGCTCGATATCGAGGTTCGCCTCGACCGGCCGCAGGATGCCGGCGCCGACCGGCTGGTGAACGCGCTCGGTGCCCGGGCGCGCTATCCCGGCGCCCTGGTGGTGATCGATAGCGGCACGGCAACCACTTTCGATGTCATCGGCGCCGACGGGGCGTTTGAGGGCGGCATCATCGCGCCAGGCATCAACCTGTCCATGCAGGCCCTGCACGGCGCCGCGGCGAAATTGCCACGCGTGGCAATCGCCAAACCGGCGCGTGTGATGGGCAAGGATACGGTCAGCGCCATGCAGTCCGGCGTGTTCTGGGGCTATATCGATCTCATTGACGGGCTTGTCGAACGGCTCAGGGGTGAGTATGGCCAACCCATGACGGTGATCGCAACGGGCGGCGTGGTTTCGCTCTTTGAAGGCGCATCCCGGACGATCGAGCATTACGATCCCGATCTCACCATCCGAGGCCTGCTGGAGGTCTGGAAACTCAATGGCGGTGCCAATTGACCGATAGCATGTATTTCCTGCCACTGGGCGGCTCCAACGAAATCGGGATGAATCTGAACCTCTTCGGCTATGGGCCGGAGGAGAATCGCAAATGGATCATCGTTGATTGCGGCGTGACCTTTGGTGATCTTTCGACACCGGGCGTCGATCTGATCATGCCTGATCCGGAATTCATCGCGGAACGCCGCGGTGATCTCGTTGGCATGGTGCTGACGCACGCTCATGAAGACCATATGGGCGCTGTGGCGCATCTCTGGCGCAAGTTGCGCTGTCCGATCTGGGCAACGCCCTTTACCGCCTGGCTGGTGCGCGACCGCCTGCGCGAGCATGGTCTGCTCGATGCGGTGACGCTGCATGAGGTCGGTCTCGACAGCCGTTTCAATGTCGGCCCGTTCGATTGCCAGATGATCACGCTGACCCATTCCATTCCCGAGCCCAATGGCCTGGCGATCCGCACCCCGGCCGGCCTGGTGCTTCACACGGGTGACTGGAAGATCGATCCCGATCCGCTGATCGGCGAAGCGACGGATATCAAGGCGATCACCGCGCTGGGCGAAGAGGGCGTGCTCGCAATGATTTGCGACAGCACCAATGTCTTCTCGGAAGGCGAATCCGGCTCTGAAGCCGATGTCCGTGACGAGCTCATCAAGGTTGTCGGCGAGCACAAGGGCAGGGTGGCGATTGCCGCCTTCGCCTCCAATGTCGCGCGTCTGCAATCGGCGATCGAAGCGGCGGAGGCCAATGGTCGCCGTGTCTGTCTGGTCGGCCGCTCCATGCACCGTATGACCGCCGCCGCGAAGGCTGTCGGCATGCTGAGCCATGTGCAGGACTTCGTCAGCGAGGAAGAGGCGGTCACCTATCAGAAAAACCGGATTCTCTATCTGTGCACCGGCAGCCAGGGCGAGGAGCGCGCAGCGCTGTCGCGCATCGCGGCGGGCAATCACCGCAATGTCACCCTGACCAAGGGCGATACCGTGATCTTCTCCAGCCGGGTCATTCCGGGCAATGAAGTCGGGATTTTCGAGCTGCAGAACCAGCTGGCCGAAAAAGGCGTCGAGATCATTACCGAGCGCGACCGGCCGATCCATGTCTCCGGCCATCCATGCCGCGGCGAGCTGGCGCAAATGTATGCCTGGGCCAAGCCCAGCGTCGCCATTCCGGTCCACGGCGAACGCCGTCACCTGCTCGAGCACGCCGCCTATGCGCGCCAGCTGCAGGTGCCGCACTCCGTCTCCGTTCGCAATGGCGACATGGTCGAGATCCGCTCCGACGGCACCGCCTCCATCATTGATGAAGCACCGGCCCGGCGTCTGCATCTCGACGGCAAATTCCTCACCCCGTCCGACGCGACCTCGATGCGCGAACGGCGCCGCCTGGCGTCCAGCGGCTATATCGTTGTCGCGCTCGCGGTTGACGCCAAGGGGCGCCTGATTTCCGGACCGGATATCAAACAGGCCGGCCTGGCCGAGAGCGCCGATTTCTCGATTGATGATTTCCTCGATGCCCTGGAAGTCTCCGCCGAAACATGTTTCGAAAAGCTGCATCCGCGCGTCAAGAAGGACGAGGACCAGATCGAGGAAGAGATCCGCCGCGCGGTTCGCCGCACGGCCTCGGGCATTTGGGGCAAGAAGCCGATGGTCGATGTGATGGTGCTGGCGGTTTAAGGAGCAGATGATGCAGGTCGGACGTCTCAATCATGTCGGGGTCGCGGTGCCGGATATCGAGGCCGCCAAGCAGACCTATGCCGATCTCTACGGCGCCACCGAGGCGACCGAGACCCGCGATTTCCCGCATCTGGGCGTGCGCGTCGCCTTCATCAAGCTGGCCAATTCCGAGATTGAATTGCTCGAACCATTGGGCGCGACAAGCCCGGTGCACAAATTCCTCGAGCGCAATCCCAAGGGCGGCCAGCACCATCTCTGTTTCGAAGTGCCCGACATCATCGCCGCGCGCGACGATATGCGGGCCAAGGGCGCGACAGTGCTCGGCACCGGCGATCCCTATGTCGGGGCGCATGGCGTGCCGGTCATCTTCATCCACCCCAAGGATAGCTGCGGCCTGTTGATCGAGCTGATGCAGGAGCCGGCGCGATGATGAAATGGCTCGCCCGCGGCGCGGTGGCTCTGGCCGGCCTGCTCTGGCTGTCCCGTTTCTTCATCCGCGATGGCGGTGTGGGCATCGTCAATGGCGTCGTGGTCTTCACCCTGATCTGGTGGATCCTGCTCTTCACCATGCTGCCGAT
>NZ_CAXBKN010000024.1:0-33866 GCF_963976135.1 uncultured Maricaulis sp. | reverse complement strand
GCGCTGGAAAACCGCGCGCGCGGGCTGGAAATCCTCACCGGTCTCGAGGCGCGGCTCGCCGGCTCCACCTTCCTGTGTGGCGAGGCGATGAGCCTGGCCGATGCGGCGATTTTCCCCTTTGTGCGCCAGTTCGCGCACACCGACCGTGAGTGGTTTGCCCGGCAAGCCCTGCCGCACCTGCAAGCCTGGCTCGCGGCGCATCTGGACTCGCCGATCTTTGCCGGCGTGATGCAGAAATATCCGGTCTGGACCGCCAATCGCGATAGCGATGGCGTGCCGTTAAGGGTCGCTCCATAATAACGCGTGCAGTTTGGCCATCGAACAGACGGTCGCCCGGCCGCCATGACACCCCGTCCAGGATCAGGAGATCTCCCGTGAACCGCATCTGGCTCCCCCTCGCCCTCGCCGCCTGCGCTGCCGCGCCGGCTCACGCCCAGCACTGGGGCTATGACGGCCATGAAGGGCCGGAGCACTGGCAGGCGATGAATCCCGACTGGGCCGTTTGCGCCGCCGGGCAGCAACAATCGCCGATCAATCTCACCGGTGCCATGCAGGCCGATTTCGCGCCCGCCATGATCGACTGGGCCGATGAAACCGCCGGTGTCGTGGTCGATAATGGCCATACCGTACAGGTCAGCGTCGAGAATGCCGGCGGCCTGATGCTGGGCGACACACATTATGCGCTGCTGCAATTCCATTTCCACGCCGCCAGCGAGCACACCATCAATGGCCGCCAGGCGCCGATGGAAGTGCATTTCGTGCACCAGTCCGAAGCCGGCGATCTCGCCGTGATCGGCGTGATGGTCGAGCGCGGCGACACGCTGGCCACCCTCGACTCGGTGTGGGCCGCCATGCCCGCCGACAGCCAGGCCTCACCGGGCATTGCCGCGCGCGTGCATCTCAATGATTTCCTGCCCGAAAACCGCGAATCCTTCCGCTATCAGGGCTCGCTGACGACACCGCCCTGCAGCGAGATCGTCTCCTGGACCGTATTGACCCATCCGGTTACGGCGACGCCGGGGCAGATTGGCGCGTTCGAGACCCGCCATCCCGACAGCTTCCGCCCGGTGCAGCCGCTCAACCGGCGCTATGTGCTCGTCTCCGAGGATTGAGCGGGTCGCCAGGACTTTTCACATCGGGCCCTGGACCATGTCTGGTCCAGGGCATCCTGTTGCACCCAGACGGGATTTTCGCTCTGGTGCTGGCCCGGCGCTATGGATAGATTCCGACTTTGGCTGACACGGATCGGAAACGCGAGATGAGCCTGCCCGTACTCCCCCTCAAGGGCACCTGTCGCTGCGGTGATGTCGGTGTCGAGCTGACTGCGCCGCCGCTGATGACGGCTGCTTGCCATTGCACGGGCTGTCAGAAAATGAGCGCCAGCGCCTTTTCCATCACGGCCATGGTGCCACCGGACGGATTTGCCGTAACCAGGGGACAGACCGAACGCGGTGGGCTTGGCGAGGGGCCGATCGACCACCGCTGCTGTCCGCGCTGCCTGACCTGGATGTTCACCCGCATCGAGGGCGTCGACGGCTTCATCAATATTCGTCCGACGATGTTCGATGACACTAGCTGGTTCACCCCCTTCATCGAGACCATGACACAGGAGAAGCTTGCCTGGGCGACAACGCCGGCGCGCCACAGCTTCGCCGGCTTTCCGCCGATGGACGCCCTGCCGGCATTGATTGCCGAATTCGCCGAGACGGCCTGATCGCTCAAGGCAATCAGTGCGGATCACCGGGCCGGTAACCACCCTCGCGCATCGACAGATCAAGCGTGCGCCATTGCTCGGCCGCGAAAAGCGGTGCCTGATCAGCGAAATGCGGTGAGCTTTCATTCAGCGTGGCGGCGCCATACTGGATGATGGCGGAGGCGTCGAGCGAACCATCGGCCAGCCACTCAACCAGCATGATCGAGGTATCGCCGGCCGCCGCCGTCAGCTGGCCATTGGCATCGAGATCATGCGCACCGGCATAGATGGCACGCAGCACGTCCGGCCCGCCGCCAATCGGAATATTGAGCTCACCGCGGACCAGCCGGTTGACCTCGCCCCATTGCGGATCGAGCCGGCCATGATGCGCCATCAATTCAGCGGCAGAGTCGCGCAGCGCCTCGACCGGGTCCATCAGCCAGGGATCATTGGTGTGCAGATTGCCGATACAGCGCACCGCGACCAGCACGCCCAGTGCCGCCTCGCGATTGGCGGTGTCGGTTGCAAGATCCCAGCGCCGCAGCACGGACTGGGCCTCGGTCATCGCCGCATCGCCAGTGAAATCCTCGGCGAGCAATTCATTGACCAGACGCGCGACCGGCGATTGGCCTGAATAGACCTTGTCGAACTTGATTTCGAGCAGGCGCTCACGGCTGATCGAACCTTGCGCCCGCAACAAGTCCAGCCCGCGCCAGGCGCGATTGGAATAGCGCGGCTGGATGCCGAATGTGGACGAATAGCCGGACGCATCGATATTGTCGGCCGGTTCGGTGGCGTCAAAGGGTGTCTGGTTGGCCGAAAGCAGCCAGCCACTGTCCGGATCGGTATAGATCGGCATGGCGGTGAGCGGCAGATATTCGTCCCAGATCAGTTCGGAGCGATCGCCGGGCAGATATTGCAGCCAGTCATAGCCCTCTCCACGCACCGGCATGCGGGCATTGTAGACATAGGCGATATGGCCCTCGCGATCAGCATAGACGGCGTTGAGCGAGGAGATGGCATTGATCTCCATCGCCGCCATCCAGCTGTCAAAATCCGTGGCGCGGTTCATCGCATACCATTGTTCGACCTGGCCGATCTGGTCCATGCCGGAATAGCGGATGGCGTAATCGCCATGATCGGTGCGCACCACAGGCCCATGACGCGACCACCACATATCACGCGTCACCGTCCAGCGGACCGGTCCGAAAATACCGACCGTCAGGCGCGCCGTGCCATGCTCGAGATCGAGCCATTCGCCGTCGAGGCGGTAGCGATCGCCCTCGGTCTCCAGCACATAGATGTCCGACAGGTCCGGCTTGTTGACCGTATGGGCCCAGCCGAGATCGGGATTGAAGCCGTGCAGGATAAGCGGCGCCCCGGGGAAGGTCGCGCCGGCCATGTCCCAGCCATCTTCGGAGTGCAGGCGCGCCTCATACCAGGCCACCGGCCCTTCAAAGGGCTGGTGCGAATTGATCAACAGACGCGTCGCGCCGTCGGCTGAACGACCCGGTGCAATGGCGAAGGCGTTGGAGCCGAAGGGCAGGCGCTCGCCGTCAATCAGCTGGAAGGCGGTCTCGCTGGAGCCCATCGAAATGGTGCGCTGACGCTCATCGAGAAAGAGTTCGGCCAGATCACCGTCCAGCCCGTACATGAAGGGCGTGCGCAGGACGAATCCGGCAATGATATCCTGCCCGCGCACCGGCAGTTCGGCGGACCATATCTGCCGCGGATGTTCGGCGGCATACAGGTTGAGCCCGTCTGCATAGGCCTCGACCAGTGCTCGCGTGGCCGGCGACAGATCGCGCTCATAGCGCGCCTCGACCAGTTCACGAATGCGCAGGAGCTGCACGATGTAATCCGTCGGTGCGGCGTCCTGGCCGGCATAGCGCGCCAGACGCCCACGCGCCGCCACCAGGGTGGTCTGCATGGTCGCCCAGTCATCCTCGGCCTGGGCATAGCCGAGACCGAAGGCCGTGTCGGGGTCGGTGACGCCATAGATCTGCGGCACGCCAAACTCGTCGCGCACAATGCGGACCGAATAGGTCTCGGCAACCTCGAAGGCCTGGCGCGAAAACGCCTGCAGGCTGAGATATTGCGACCCCATATTGACCAAGGCAGCCGCGACCACCAGCACAATGGCGGCCATGACGATACGGCCCCAGAACTTCGACAGCTTCATGAATTCTCCCCTTTGACGGCAAGTCTATCCCAGCGCAGCGCAGCCGCAAGCGGACAAAAAAAGGGCGCCCCGGTCGGAGCGCCCCTTCTCATTCGGTGCGGGTCAGACCTACTCCCAGAAATAGGGCTGACGGTCATTATCGCCGGTGACGGTCTCATTCATGGTCGCCGCGTCATAGAGACGGCCATTGAGCATGACCATGTCGATCTCGTCGGTATTGCCGATATCGTCGAGCGGATTGGCGCGCATGATGACCAGATCGGCGAGCTTGCCAACCTCGAGCGAGCCAATATCGGCGTCAAAGCCGAGATGCCGGGCCGGCATCACCGTCGCAGCCTGCAAGGCCTCGAGCGGTGACCAACCGCCGCGCGCCAGCGACCACATTTCCCAATGCGACGCCAGGCCTTCTTCCTGGCCATGAGCCCCGATCACGACATCGACCCCGGCCTGCATCAGACGATGCGCCACACGGGCACTGTCATCATCGACAAAGTCCGTTTCCGGGGCTGTGGTGCGCCGGACATTATTGGCCTGCAGGATGGTCGGCGGCACGTGCTGCGACAGAATCGGGTGCAGCCAGACATCCGTCGCCTGACGCCAATACGGATCGCCGGCCAGGCCGCCATAGGTGACGACCAGGGTCGGCGAATAAGCGACCTGGGTCTGGGCATACAGGCTGATGACGTCCTCATATATCGCCGAAACCGGAAGATTATGCTCCAGCGAGGAATTCCCGTCGGCGATCAAGGACATGTCCATATGATAATTGGACCCGCCCTCAGGCACGACCAGCAGGTCGGCCTCGATCCCGGCGGCAACAACCTGCTGGCGCTGGTCCCGGCGCGGCTGGTTGTAGTTCTTGATCGAGAGTGCGCCTTGCGATGCCAGGCGGAAGACATGCTGTTCGGCATCGTCGAGACTGTTGATCTCGGCATAGACCGATGGCGCACGCGCGCCATAGACGATCTCGCCGCTGGAATAGATCCGCGGTGCCAGAAGCCGGCCGGCGCGCTGATATTCGCTCGAGGAGAATATCTGGCTGGCGCGGCTGGACGGATCGTGGATCGTCGTCACGCCGAAGGCGAGATGGGCGATATCCGACCAGTTCTGCTCGGGAATGAGATCATCCGTGCCCTGCGGTCCGTGGGCATGGGAATCGATGAAGCCGGGCGTGATCGTGTGCCCCGCAACATCAACCACGCGTGCGCCTTCAGGCACCTCGATATCGGCCCCGATCGCACTGATGCGATTGCCGTCGATCAGGATGGTGCCGTTCTCAATCACACCGCCATCTTCGCCGGCCATGGTGATGATGCGCGCACCGACCAGGGCCGTGATGCCGGTGGGCTGGTCTGCGGTGACCGTCATGGACAGGTTCACGCCTTCGGTCGGCGGGGTATAGCCCTCGCCCTCTGCAGCATTGGGATTGGGACGGAAGTCCTCGATCCGGGCGGAATAGAAAACCGGTCCCATGGTCCAGTTGACCTGCTGGCCGCCATCACTCCAGTGGAAATAGGTGCCGCCATTGCCCGACAGCTCGGACGTCGGCAACGCACCACTGGTACGGCTGCCGCCGACCGCTTGCGGGCCGGGCAGAAGCGGGGTGACGAAGACATCGTAATTCTGACGGAAGGCGACGTGATCACCGGCGGGTGAGACCTCGTATTCGGTCACCAGTTCGCCGGTCGCGTGAATGCGCTCATTGGCACCGTTCAGATCCATCGAGACCAGCGAGGCTCCATCGCCGCCGCGGGTCACGAAAATCCGGTCATTGCGATTGGCGAATTGCGGGCTTGAGCCGCTCTCCGTCACCAGCGACATGGTGCCGCCGCGGGCCGGGATGGTGTAGACGCCCGGCGCTTCGGACCATTCCGCGGCGGTCAGATACCCGCCCGAACCTTTTTCAAACACAATGGTATTGCCATCGGGCGAGAAGCGCGGCCGGCGATAATGACCCGGCTCGGCGGTGACAACCGTTTCGCGGCCACCGCGCGCGGAAATCGTGCGGATCGAGCCCAGGGCCTGGTCATCCCAGGTCGCGAACACGATGGTGCGGCCATCGGCCGACCAGCTCGGGAAGAGCTCGCGGCGATCGCCATTATTATTCGTCAGACGGCGCGGCGCGGCATCACCTGAAGCGGCGCGGACCCAGAGCTGGCCGAGGCTTTCAAACACGATCTGGCTGCCATCGGGCGAGGCGGTAGCAAAGCGCGGCATACGGGTCTCAAAGGTCGCCGGAGCGACCTCGACCTGCGGGCGCGGCGGATCGACGATATCGCGGGTGTCGTTGACCGAGAACGGAATGTCGCTGACCGTGCCGCTGGCCAGGTCGACGCGGTGAATCTGGCCACCGGCCCAATAGACGATGGACTGGCTGTCGGGCATCCAGTCCATATTCGGATACATGCCGGTGACACCCCAGGTCTCCTGCATGTCCTGGTCGAGATTATCGACCAGACGGCGTTCCTCGCCGCTGTGCAGGTCCTTGATGTAAAGCGTCGACTGAATGCGCTCGCGGCGCACGAAGGCCATATAGCGCCCGTCCGGCGAGGGTGTTGGGCGCACCGCGCCGCCGGCACCGGAGACGGCCGTCGAGGTCTCGCCGGTTTCCAGGTCATAGCGCAGGATATCAAACAGATTGGTATTGGAATCCTGGGCGTAGATGAAGCTGTTCCCCGGGGTCACATTCATCGTGTAATAGACATAGCGCCCATCCGGCGAAAACATCGGCTCGCCGAGCTCCTTCTGGAAGCTCTCATTGGGCCGCTCGACCAGCTGAACGCCGGCGCCGCCAAGCACGTGATACATCCAGATTTCGCCGACACCGGCCGAACGCTGGGTGGTGAAATGCTTGCGGGCCGCGATATAGCGGCCATTGGGATGCCAGGTCGGATTATTGAGGAGGCGGAAGCTCTCATCGGTCAGCGCCGCGGCGTCCGAACCGTCGGCATTCATGATCCAGATATTGTCGCCGCCCCCGCGATCGGAGGTGAAGGCAATGCGGCTCCCATCGGGCGAGAAGCGCGGCTGGATTTCCCAGGGCATGCCCGAAGCGATATTGGTTGCCTCGCCGCCGGTCACCGGAATGGTGTAGATATCGCCAAGCAGATCAAACGCGATGGTCTGCCCGTCCGGGCTGACATCGAGGCTCATCCAGGTGCCTTCAGTGACATTGAGCGGCACTTGGCGCATGTCGAGGCCTGGATTGGCGACATCCCAGCCGGCGGGGGCCGCGTCTTCCGCAGCCTCGCCATCCTGCCAGGCGAGGCCCGGCGATGTACACAGAATGGTCGATGCAGCGAGTGCCAGAAGGTATCGGCTCATATTACGCTCCCCAATGAGTCCAAAGATTTTGGGGGAGAGTAGAGCGACGCGGCCAAAGCGACAAACTAACGGTTTTGTAACGTCAGGCCGTGCCGCCGTGGCCCGAACCTGCGCCCTGTCAGTGGGCGCCGCCCATACGGCCCAGACGGACCTGATAATCCACCGCCAGCGCGTATTCCGGATCATCATCGGCGTCGACCATCAACTGGCCGGCCTTGGTCAGCAGCTGGTGGCAGTCATGGCTGAGATGGCGCAATTCCAGCTGCTTGCCGGCGGCGTCATACTTGGCCGCGAGATCCTCGATCGCCTGCAGCGCCGACTGGTCGACAATGCGCGATTCATTGAAGTCGACGACCACACGCTGCGGGTCGCCCTTGATGTCGAAGAGTTCCATGAAGCCGGTGGCCGAACCGAAAAAGAGCGGCCCCTCGACCTTGTAAACTTTGGCGCCCGCGTCATTGATTTCGGTGACGGCGTGAATGCGCGAGGCGGCGTTCCAGGCATAAAAGAGCGCCGAGACGATCACGCCGACGATCACGGCAATGGCGAGATCGCTATACACGGTCACGCCGGTGACCAGCAGGATGATGAAGGCATCATTTCGCGGGATCCGCCGCAACACCATAATGCTCTGCCAGGCAAAGGTTCCGATCACGACCATGAACATGACGCCGACCAGGGCGGCGAGCGGGATCTGTTCGATCAGGCCGGAGCCAAACAGGATGAAAGCCAGCAGGAAGAGCGAGGCCGCAATACCGGACATGCGCAGCCGTCCGCCCGATTTCACATTGATCATCGACTGGCCGATCATGGCGCAGCCGCCCATGCCCCCGAAGAAACCGGTGACGATATTGGCCGCGCCCTGGGCGACGCATTCGCGCGAGGCACCGCCACGCTGGCCGGTAATCTCGCCAACCAGATTGAGTGTCAGCAGGCTCTCGATCAGACCGATCGCCGCGAGAATGAAGGCATAGGGCAGGATAACCTGGAGCGATTCCAGATTGAGCGGCATTTCCGGGATATGGAAATTGGGCAGCCCGCCGGCAATCGAGGCGAGATCGCCGACCCGCTGCACCGGAATATTGAAGCCGATCACCAGGGCGGCGACGATACCGATCGCGACCAGGGGAGCCGGAATGGATTTGGAGATTTTCGGCCAGAATTGGATGATGCACATCGTCAGCACCACAAGGCCGAGGGTGAGGATGAGGGGCATGCCCGTCATCCACACATGCTCGCCGGTTTCATTGATGATCTTGAACTGATCGAGCTGGGCGAGGAAAATCACGATCGCCAGGCCGTTGACGAAACCGAGCATGACCGGGTGCGGCACCATGCGGATGAACTTGCCCAGGCGCAATACGCCGGCGGTGACCTGGATGATCCCCATCAGCACCACCGTGGCGAACAGATATTCAATACCGTGTGTTGCCACCAGATGGACGATCACCACGGCGAGCGCGCCGGTCGCACCGGAAATCATGCCGGGACGGCCCCCGAAGACTGCCGTGATAAGACCAACAATGAAGGCAGCATAGAGACCGGCCAGGGGCGGCACACCGGCGACGAAGGCGAAGGCCACCGCTTCAGGGACCAGCGCCAGTGCAACCGTCAGACCCGCCAGAAGCTCGATCCGGATGCGTGTTGGATTGAGGTCCGGGCCTGCACCGCGATTGAGAACGGTTGCAGCCACGCGTTCCGCGAACACGGCGAGGGGAGATCGGTTCATCAGATGTATCCATTCGGTGTCGGCGCGCCACCGCGCGCTGGCCAGACCGGGCTTCTATGCTGCGACGCAGCAAAAGGCCAGTGGCAAAATCCACCGACCCGGCGCGTCAAGACTTTGCTAACTACGCTTCTCAACGGAATATTGTGTTCAATGCCCTAGCCTGATCGCTTCGGATAAGGGGTTAGGCCTTGGAATACTCCAATTCACGACGTCAGCCGCAGAGCGGCCCCGCCAATGACATGACCGACGGCACCCGCCCGGCAATGGCCGATGCGGCCGCCCTCACCCGCGCCCAGATGCGCGCCCGGGCCCGGGCGCCGCAACACCGTGTCAATCGCAAGGCGCTGGGTCATCTGATGCAGACGATCGATATTCTTGCGATCGCCATCATCAGCACGGCGGGTGCCTTTGCCGTGGCTGGGGGGGCCATCACCCAGGTACCCTCCGGCGAGTTACTGCCGCTGGCCGCCTTTGCCGCGCTGACGCCCGCCCTGCTTGTCATGTTCAAGCTCTACCAGGTCGATCCGCGCGGGATCGTGATCTATCGCGTCCTGACCGCTTTCATCGCCGCCGGGTTGAGCGGCGCCCTGATCATCGGCCTCGCCCATCTGACCGCACCGCGCGCCGTCGAGCTGGTGGCGGGCTTTGCCATCACGGCGACCTCTGCGGTCACGCTTTTGCACATCATCTATGCCGGCTTCATCGAGCACTGGGCCAAGGCAGGCCGCTTGGCGCGCAATGTCGTTCTTGTTGGCGCGACGGCGAATGCCCGCAAGCTGATCGCCGCCAACATGGGGTCCGGCACCGTCAATGTCGTCGGCATTTTCGACGACCGCAAGGCGCGCAGCCCGTCACAACTCGCGGGCGCGCCCTATCTGGGCGATACCGATGACCTGTTCAAATGGGGCACCCTGCCCGATGTCGACCGCATCATCCTGACCGTCACGCCCAGGGCCGAAGAGCGCGTGCGCATTCTGCTCGGCAAACTGCGTGCCCTGCCGCAACCGGTTTGTCTGCTGCTCGATCTTGAGCATTTCGATCCCGACACCACCAGTCTCGAAGATGTTGTCGGCGTCCAGGCGGCGCGCATGAGCGGGGTTGAGGAACGCATCGGTCATCTCATCGCCAAGCGTCTGCAGGATCTGGTCTTCGGCTCGGCCATGTTCATAGCCCTGCTGCCGCTCATGCTCATCATCGGTGCTGCGGTGCGACTGGGAAGCCCGGGCCCGGCGATTTTCCGCCAGCAGCGCGAAGGCTTCAATGGGCGCATGATCACCGTCTATAAATTCCGCTCGATGCGGCACTCGCCCGAGCGGGCCTCGCAGGCTGTGCGTCAGGTCGAGTTTGACGATCCACGCGTTACGCGGCTGGGCGGTTTCCTGCGCCGCACCAGCCTGGATGAATTGCCGCAATTGTGGAATGTGCTGAGCGGCGAGATGTCGCTGGTCGGCCCGCGCCCGCACGCACCCGGCATGCGGACGGGCGGAACAGAGACTTCCAAACTGGTGGCCGAATATGCCCATCGCCACCGCGTCAAGCCGGGCATAACCGGCTGGGCCCAGATCAATGGCTCGCGTGGACCGCTGCATTCGCCTGAGGCCGCCCGCGAACGCATTCGCTGGGATGTCGAGTATATCGCACGCGCCGATTTCTGGTTCGACCTGATGATCATGCTGCGCACCCTGCCTGCGCTGCTCGGCGACAAGATCAATATTCGCTAGCGCCGTGTCCCGCCTCCCGGCAGGCCGGGGCGGAGCGTTTCATATCCCGCTTGAGCGCTAGCGGCGCAGCAGGGATTGCGGATGCATCCGGTTGCGGCGCCACAGATCCTGCAGCGCTATCAGCATGGGCGCATCGCCGGGCGGGGTGACAGCGTCGGGATCGGCACCATAGACCGGGTTGAACATGTTCTCGCGGTCTTCATAGACCCGCCAGCCACTATCCCAGCGAAAGATCGCCCAGCCGGCACCCGCGCGTTCCAGGGAATTGACCCGCCGGCGCAGATAACGCGCCGCCTGCGGCGCCCAGCGTGCGACACCAAACTCACCCATCATCCAGCGCGCCGCATCCGGCGGTATAAACTCCGCCTCGCCGAGTTCAAAATCGATCCCGGCGCCCCGGGCCTGGTGCGTGTAGCCGCGGGGGCTGTAATCATGCAACGCCAGCACAATGCCCGGCGCCGAATTCAGGTCGAGCAGGCCGGCAAAACGGCTATGCCCGAAACCATCGGGATTGATCAGGATCGGGGTCTCGGTGTCGTGTTCGCGGATCACGGCAGACAGACGCCGGGCCAGGGCTGGCCAGTCGGCCGGCGTTCCTGCGACCTGTTCGGCCAAGAGGGCCGGATCCCATTGATCGAGATCGCCGCCATCGGGTCCCGGCGCCGCCTGGTTGGCATTGGGCTCGACCATCAAGAGATAGCCGGCAACATTGGCGCGGGCACGGAAGCGCTCGGCGGTGCGGCGCCACATCATGTCCCAGCCGTCCTGGGCTTCGCGCGATGTCCAGACATCATCATTGATCATCGAAGCGGGAAACCAGCTGTCCGCGGACTCGCGATGGAAGGTAAATTCGCTGCGCCCCGGCCCGGTTCGAAAACCGATCACGACATAAAGCCCGGCGAGCTCGCAGCGGCGCACCAGATCATTGAGATGATCCTCGACCGCCAGATCGGGCATATAGGGCGCCCACTCCGCAACCGTGCCGGGATGGGACAGCACGACCAGATTGGCACCGCTGGCGGCGAGTGCCTGCAAGGCCGTATCAGTCACCGGGACACCCACGGCGCCGGAGCCGAGGAATTCTGTCCCGTCGAGCTCGGGAAAGACCCGGCGCTGGGCCAGTACCGCGCCGCGCAAGTGCGGGCCGGTTGCGTTATTCCATAATTCCAGCCGGCTGGTCTGGGCCCGGGCGCAGCCGGTCAGGCCCAGCGAGGCGAGGCCGGCCGCAGCGATGACAGATCGGCGGTTCGGGCCGGTCACAGCGCGTAAAATCCGCTGAGGCGATCGATCTTGCGCATCAGCTTGCCCGGCCACTGCCTGACGGGGCCCAGCGGCGCCGTCTCGACCGTCCGGGTCAGCGCCCGGCCGGCATTGCGCGTCGCGAGCAGCAGCGACGGATTGGCGATGCAGCCGCGCGCCAGACCGATCTGATAGCTCGACAGATCGCGCTTGAACTGGAAATCGCCGGGCCCGAGTTCGAGCGCGACATGCCCCTTGGCCGCAGCGGCGCGCGCCGCCTCGGTCAGCAGCAGGACACCGGCGCTGAGCTTGGCATAATCGGCGTGATAGGCGGGGAACCAGTAATGCGAGAGCCGGTCGCTCTCCATCCCGATATGCACCGAGACCAGCTCATCGCCGACATAGAGCGAGGAACAGGAACCGGAGAAAAACTCGCCCTTGCGGCGCAGCACGGCCTTGAGCAGATCGCGGGTCCAGGCCACGGAAAAGACGTTGAAGACATTGGTCGCGGCGTATTGCTGGCCCTTCCATTCGAGCATGCGGTCGAAGGCCGCCTCGCTGGTTTCCTCCATCACATAGCGATGGCCACGCTCGAGCTCACCGAGCTTGCGGCGGCGGCCGCGCAGGGTCCGCATGGCCTTGGAATCGACCTGACCCCGGCGCGTCTCCCAGGCCTCATAGCCTTCTGACAGATCCAGCATCCAGGAGGCGACTGTCTCATCGGCATGGTCGCGAAAGGGCTTCTGGCTCGACAATCCGGCATGGAAAGCAAAGAGCGGCAGCCCGGCCTTGTGCAGAACCTCATGCAGATCGACCTCGACGTCCGGCTCGGTGATCACGCCCTGGACATCGCCCATCGGGCCGGCCAGCGGCCGCGCATACCCCAGCTTGCCCGTGTGCAGCGGCAGGAATCCGATGATCTGCCCGCCCCTGCGGATCACCAGCACACGCGTATCATCGCGGGCCTCCTGGCAGCACTCGGCGAATTCGAGGGCGAAATAGGGGCTGGCGAGCGCGGGGTCGGCAGCGACGAAGGCGCGCCAGGCCTGTTTCTCGGCGTCCGATAATTCACTGGGTCGTTTTGATCCAACATCCATAGGCTTGATTCCGCTTATACTTCCGGCCCAACCGGGCCGTCCCCGCCGCCTTGATAGCGCACGAGGCCTTATCGCAGGGTGAACGCGAGCGACGGCCCCGGCAATCCCCTTACACGCGGCACTCATCTTGCAGTGTTCGCTTCACAGGCGAGCGGAGCGTTTCATGCTTGGACGGCATCTTCTGGGATATCTTCCCGTACAGTTGACACAGGTCATTGTCGGCTTTGGCGGCGTGGCGGTTTTCACGCGTCTGCTGTCGGCTGATGATTACGGCCAATACGCGCTGGCGCTGGCGGCGCTCTCCCTGTTTCATATGGCGAGCTTCACCTGGCTGGAAGCGGCGATTGCCCGTTTCCATGCCCGCGCCGAAGCACGGCGCCGCCTCGGCGATCACCTGGCAACCGCCTATGGCCTCTTCCTGCTGCTGGCCCTGGCCGGTGCGGCGCTGATGGTCATTGCCCTGCTGGTCCTGCCCTTCGATGCCCGGCTGAAAACCGCCCTCGCCTTCGCGGCGATCTCATTGCTCTTGCGAGCCCTGCTGCAAATCGGTCTCGTCACCCATCGCGCCGCCGGTGAGGTGACGCGCTATTCGGCGCTCGAGGCCGGTTCACTCATGCTTGGCTTCATCGTCGGGGTCGGGATCATCTTCACCACCGACCTGGGCGCTGCCGGCATCTTCATGGGCCTGGCGATCGGCAGCGGTGTTGCGCTCATTGTGGACCTGCCCGTCATGCTGCGCCGCGCGGCCAGGGGCCGCCGCCAGATGGTACGCGCCCGGGCCTATGCCAAGTTCGGCGCGCCGGTTTCCGCCTCGCTGGTGTTTGAACAATTGCTCTCGGTCGGGGACCGTTTCCTGATCGCCGCCTTTCTGGGCCAGGGCGCGGTGGGCATGTATGCCGCCGGTTACGGCCTGGCCGACCGTCTGCTCGATATCATCTTCATCTGGTTTGGCGCGGCTGTCTGGCCGCTGACGATCAAGGCGCTGGAAAGCCAGGGCCCGGAAGCGGCGCGCGAGGTCGCCGGCCGCGCCGCCGGGCTGATGGCCCTGATCGCCTTCCCGGCTGCCGCCGGCCTGGCACTGGTCGCGGTGCCGCTCACCACGATCATCATCGGCGAAAACCTGCGAGAACAGGCCGCCGTCATCCTGCCCTGGATCGCCCTGTCGGGGCTGATGAAGGGGATGATGACCTATTATTTCCACGAGGCCTTCACCCTGAAACGCCGGACCACCAGCATGGCTGTGATCATGGCCGGCGCGGCCGTGCTCAATCTCGGCCTCAACCTGGTCTTCATCCCGATCTTCGGAATCGCCGGTGCCGCCGCCGCGACGGTCATCGCCTATTTTCTCTCTCTGCTGGTGTGTGCCTGGCTGGGCCGGAAATACTTCCCGCTTCCCCTGCCCTGGAATGACTGGATCCGCGCTGCCGCGGCGACCGGGCTGATGGCCGTTGCGGTCTGGACCCTGCCCGCCATCGAGTCGGCATGGTTGATGCTTGCTGCCCAGGCCATGACCGGCGCGCTCGTTTATGTCGCCAGCGCGCTGGCCCTCAATATCGCGGACTGCCGCAGCTGGCTGGCCGATGCACGTGCACTGATTAAACCGGCGGGAGCGCAATCATGATGCAAACATCACAGCCGCAATTTGCCGAATTGGCCAATACCGCCTGGCAGGGTGCCAACCGGACGACACTGTCCATCCTGGTGCCCTTCTATCGTGATGATCCGACGGCGCTCGCCGCCGCGCTCAACCCGCTGATCGGTGTGCGCCGTGATATCGAGATCCTGCTGCTCGACGATGGCTGTCCCGATCCGGGTCTCAATGAAGCCGTTTCGCGCACCGTCCGGGCTTTGAGCGCGCCGGCGCGGCTGTTGACCGCAGCGCAGAATATTGGCCGTTCGGCGGGACGCAATCTGCTCGCCCGCGAGGCGCGCGGCCGCTGGCTGCTCTATCTCGACGCCGACATGCAGCCAGGCAATGACGGCTTTCTCGACGCCTGTCTCGAGCGGATCGGGCACGATGATTTCGACGCGGCCTTCGGCGGGTATGAGACCGCCGAGCCTGATGACCGGCGTTATCAACTGCACGCGGTCCTGGCCCGTACCAGCGACGAAAAGAATGCCGCCGCCCGGACACTGATTGGACCGACCGCCTATTGCTCGAGCAATCTTCTGGTTCGCGCCAGCGTGATGCGCGGCGTGCCCTTTGATACCGGCTTCACCGGCTGGGGCTTTGAGGATGTCGACTGGGCCGTGCGCGCCGCGCGCACGCATGAGCTGATCCATTTCGACAACCCCGCCCGCCATACCGGCCTGCAGACCACCGATTCCCTGTTGCAGAAATTCCGCGACGGCGCCGTCAATTATGCCCGCCTGCTGGAGAAACACCCGCATCTGGCCGTCCTGCCCGGCGCCCGTGCGGCCCGCACCCTCGGCGCGATCCCCTTCCAGGGCCTGCTGCGCGGTCTGTGGGCGCGGCTGGCCAGCAGCCAGGGCCTGCCCGTGCGGCTGCGCTCGGCGGCATTGAAACTCTGGCGCGCCAGCTGGGCCGCGGAGGCGATCTGATGGACACCGCCTATAATCCTGGTGGAGGTCTGATCTCCAAGTTGAGCCGGCGCTGGGCCCGGCTCGCGGCGCGGGCTCCGCTCAGCGTCAATCTCGACCACGCGATCGTCAGCTTTACCTTCGACGATTTTCCCAGATCTGCGGCCTTGAGTGGTGCGAAAATACTGGAAGATCATGGCTGGCGCGGCACCTATTACGCCTCGGCCGGCTATGCAGGGACGCAGAGCCATCACGGCGCCATGTTCGAGGCCGGCGATCTGCAGCGGCTTGATGCTGCCGGTCATGAGATCGGCTGCCATACCCATAGCCATCTCGACGGCTCCCAGATCAGCGCCGGCGAGATGCTGGCCGATATCGACCGCAATCGGAAAGCGCTTCGCGAGCTCGGTTTTGAGGGTGAGCTCGAGAGCTTTGCCTATCCCTATGGTGAAGCGACGCCTGCAGCCAAACGCTTGCTGGCGACCCGCTTCAGCTCGATGCGCGGTGTGCATGCCGCGATCAATCGCGGCACCAGCGATCGCAGCCTGCTCAAATCGATTCCGGTCGATGGCGGTGAGGCCGGGATCGCCCGCGCGGTGGATGCCGCCGAGACCCTGGTGGAACACCCCGGCTGGCTGATCTTTTACCTGCATGACGTGCAGGACGTGCCGACCAAGTGGGGCTGTACCCCCGCCCAGCTCGAACAGGTTTGCGCTGCGGTCGAGCGCAGCGGTGCGCGCGTCCTGACTATTGCCGCGGCGATGGCAGAAATTGGAGAGTCCAAATGAGCGTTTCGGTGATGATTCCAACATTTCGCCGTCCTGACGGTTTGCGTCTGGCGCTTCAGAGCGTGCTGGCGCAATCGCACCGGCCCGATGAAATCATCATCGTCGACAACTCGCCGGAGGCTTCAGCGCGTTGCATCGCCGCCAATGCCAGCGCGGTTGCGCGCTGCCCGGTCGTCTATGTCCACGAGCCACAGCCGGGGGTGTCAAATGCCCGCAATGCGGGATTCGCGGCCGCTAGCGGACGCTATCTCGCCTTCCTCGATGATGATGAAATCGCCAGTGTTGACTGGCTCGCCGCCTTGCTGGAATCAGTTCAGACGCTCGACGCCGATGTGGTGTTCGGCCCCTTGCGTGCCGAAATCGAGCAACCGGACAGCCTGCGTGGCCAGCTGGGCATGCGCCTGTATTCGCGCGCCGGGCCCGCCGCCGACTCCCTGCTGGACGAAGCCTGGGGCAGTGGCAACTCGCTGGTCGATCGCGACGCCTTCGAATTGCCCGACCATCCCTTCGACACCACGCTCAATCAGACCGGCGGCGAAGATGACGCCTTCTTTGCCCTTCTGGCGGCACAGGGGGCACGCTTTGGCTGGTCGGCCCGGGCCAAGGCGGTCGAAGTGGTTGGCGCAGCACGCACCAATTGGCGACACCTGCTCTCGCGCAGCTTCGCCTTCGGCCAGGGTGCCACACAAAACTGCGCCCGGGCCCAGCACGTGGACCATGCCGGAATTGCCTTCTGGATGGCCGTCGGTCTGGCCCAGATGCTTCTCTTCGCACCGCTCGCCCTGCTCAGCCTTCCCGTGCGCCGCCCGCTGGCGGTCAAAGCCCTCGACAAGGCCGTACAGGGAGCCGGAAAAGTGTTCTGGTTCAGCGGTCTGGAACCGAAATTCTATGGCCAGACCAATGCCGCCGCGGCGCAGGATCCCGGCAGCGCTGCTGCCTGATCACGCCTCCAACCTGGCCCGCCCCGTGCGCGCGCCGATCGCGAAAACAGTCTAGCGGGCAACCGGGCCAGAGCCGCCGGCAAGGTCAGGAGATGTTCGCGCAGGCCGCGCCCGGCGTTCGGCCAGCTTGGCCGAGGTCGCGACGAACAGGACCCAGCCGAGCGAGTTCTGGTGCACCAGATTGCTCTCGCTGATGGAGACCAGCAGGATCATGGCGATAAAGGCCAGCGCCCAATAGGTTTCCGGCCCGCGGAAAAGGCGGCCGACGCCGCGCTTGAAGGCCTGCAGATAGACCAGAGCCGTCAGGGCGACGCCGGGAAAACCGATCGCCAGCGCGATCTCGATCCAGCCGTTATGGGCCGTCGGCACATCCCAGTTCGTCGCCTGCCGGACCCAGAAAACCGGCCCGTTCTCCGCCGTCCAGAATGCCATATAGCCATAACCGGTCCAGGGCACGGTGCGGATTTCCTCGATCAGGACACCCCAGATATCGGTCCGCCCGGTCAGGGTCGCATCGCGGCCCAGCGCCTGCAGCGCCTCGACCGGTGCCACCAGCATGATCGTCGCGATCGTGATGCCACCGGTCAGTCCGAGAAACATCATCAGGGAGGCAAAACCAAAGCCGCGGCGGCACAGTGCTATCCCGATAGCGATCCCGGTTCCCAGCAGGCAGGACAGCAAGGCCGTCTTCGAGGTCGAAAGCAGGACGAGGGCGATGCACATCACCGCGCAGCCCATCCAGAACAGCCAGTGTTTTGGATCGACCCGGCTGGCGGCATAGCCGCTGACTGCACCCCAGGCCATCACGGCGCCGAGCGTATTCTTCTCCCAGAACACACCTTTCCACGCCCCGGCATGGACCGCGTGATCAACCCCCATGGAGGGAAGTGCGATCGCCAGCAAAGCGCTGGAAAGTCCGAGCAATACAAAGGTTGAGGCGATCAACAGGATCAGCTCGCGCCAACTCCAGCGCGACGCCATCCAGAGGCCGAAACACGAGCTCATCGCCAGCGCAAAGGCGCGCCGTATCGTCGTGTCCGGCGCCACCGACCACATCACAGACATGGCCATCAGGCCGATCAGCAGGATAAGCAGGAGATTGCCACTCAGGGTTCGAAGCATCGCCCCCGGCCGGGCCAGCATCAGCACGATGGTAACCGCATAGACCGGCAGCCACATCAGCCGCAGAATGACGGAGGTCTCCTCGCTCCCCGAAGGCGCGAATAGCGGACCTATCAGCGCCTGGGAAAAGAGAAAAAGCCCGAGAACCGTGAAACCGGCCTCGACAAACCGCACCGAGCGCAATCCGGGCGCGTGCCGGAGCACGCTGAGGAAAAGCGGTTCACGGGCGGCGATCGGGCTCATGCTGCGCTCTGGATGCGTTCCGTCCGGTTGAGGATCAGGCCGGCGACGACACCGCCCCTCGCCTCGATCGCGGCGCGCCGCGCCTGCAGCCCGGCACCATTGGGATCGCGCGCATCGGCCACCAGGATCACCCCATCGAGATCGGCTGCCAGATTGAGCGGTGCAGTCGACTGGCTCGGTGCATCGATGATCGCCAGATCAATCGATTCGCGTATCGCCGCCCAGTAATCGGGCGCGGCGCGCAGGCCGACGCGCTCGACGGCACCGGGATCGCTCTGCATTTCCGTCACAAAAAGATTGGGCACCACCGATTGACGCGCCACGATGCGGGCCCGGCCCGTAACGGTCTGGAGCGCCCAGAAAGGCTCGCGTCCCAGCGCTGCATCGAAGACCGGTCCCTGGACGCGGGCGGCCCGCGATTGTGCATTGCCGGAGAAATCGAGATCGTAAAGCCAGACTCCGCGCTGCGAGCGCAAGGCGGCCAACCGCGCCAGTTCGCGCGCGACTGTCGACGCGCCCGCACCGGGGCGCGAGCCCATCACCATCAGCGCACGGCCATGCCCACCCGGGCGGGCGATCGGTTCAAGCTGATCGATCAGCTGGGACAATTCGGCGGTCAAATTCATCAACGGGTTCGCATCTGGCGTGATTCGACGGGACGTCGGATCAGCTTGCCGCCAACAGAGTTAACGCACCGCTTACGCTGTGCGTTCGGCCACGCGCGCGAGAATGGGGATATCGGCGGGCAGATCATTGGCCGGATTCCAGGCCGCGACCGGTTCGGGCACGGGCTCGGCGCTGGCGATTGTCGCCGGCACGCCGCCTGCGGCAATATAGACGCGCCAGTAACCGCGCATCAGCCCGGAGAAGAGCGCCACCCCGCCCGCGAGCACAAAGGAGGCTATGAAGCCAAGCTTCTTCATCGACTTGGCCTGTAACGGCGGCATGGCGCGATCGATCAGGCGCACCGCATCGGCGCCGCCCAGTGTCGAGGAACGACGGGCCGAAGCAGTCGCTTCCTGGCCGGCCACGATCGCCGCCGCTTCCTCGGCAGCGACTACATTTTGTTCCAGCCGGGTGAATTCCGGCTCAAGCCGGCGCAGACGCGCGGCTTCATCGCGATTGACGCGCAATTGCTGCTCCAGCGCGGCGAGCATGGAGGCTTCGGCGCGGGCGTTGGCTTCGCGGGTCGCCAGATCAGTCTCAAGCGATTGCCTGACGGGATTGGGACCGGTCCGGCTCTGGCCTCGCCCATCGGATGCGCCGCTGGCGAGAAACGTCTCGATGGCCGCAATCTCACGGTCGAGCGCAACCACGGCCGGAGCGCCGGCCTGGTAGCGCGCCAGCAGGCGCGCCCGCTCCGACTGCCGATCCAGCAGGACCGCATCGACGCCGTTTTCGACGTAGAGCTCGATGCTTTCCGGGACACTGCGCAAACGCTCCCGGATCGCCTCTGCGCCGGCACGCGCTGAGTCATGATTGGCGCTCGACGTATTGACGCGGTCGGTCAGATTGCCCACGAGCGCATCTGTCGTCTGTTGTTCGATCTCGAAATTCGACAAGTCATGGTCGAGCAGGAAACGGTCCCGTGCGGCCTGGGCAGCCTCGACCGCGGCATTGGCCTGCTCGCGCCGGACAGACAGGCCGAGCACACCGGTCTCGATCAGGACTTCCTCGCGATAATCCAGATAGGCGTCGATAATGGCGTTCAACACCAGGGCCGAGCGCTCTGCGGTGCCGGCCGTGTAGCTGGCATTGATCGCCGTTGAATTGGGTTCGCGTGACAGGGAGAAGGAATTGGACATCGTCTTCAGTGCTGAGGTCGCGGCATCCCCGGTCACCGCCTCGCCCAGCACAACATCCGGCCCGATCTCAGCCAGGGCACGCCGCAAAACCGTCGCCGAGCTGAGCAATTGGCTTTCCGACTGCATCACCTGGGCGAGCGTGAAAGCATCGCCGGAACCCGCCGTGGCGGGGGTCGGATTATCATCCTGCAGAATCATCAGGCTGGAATGCGCCTCATAACTCGGCTTGAGCATGGTGAGCGAAAACGCGACGCCAATGGCAAACAGGACCGCGAAAATCAGGGCGATAAAACCCTTCTCCGACCATGCCAGGGCAATCACATCGAACAGATCGAGATCGCCCCGGGTGCCGGAGCCAAGTCCGGTCACCCGGCCCTCATTCGGGCCGGCGTTATCTTGATCGCGAGTCATGACTCCATAAAGGCCTCGTCGCGCTTAATTTTTTCTTATCCAAACGGGTCTGAAATCATCCCGTCAACGAATTCGAGGAATTATCATGCGCGCGATCAGTCTGGGCCTGTGCCTTGCGGCTTCATTCGGGCTTGGTGCCTGTGCCAGTTCCAGCCCTGCACCCGAGGCCGAAGCGGCACAATGGGGCGGGCAACACTTCCTCGCCTGGCAGGACACCGATCCTGAATATCGCTTCTTTCCGGGTGACAGCGTCGATGTCACCGTGCATTCGGCGCCGGAATTGTCGAGCACGGCCGAGATCGGGCCGGACGGGCGCATCAATCTGCCGCTTCTGGCGAATGTCATGGTGGCCAACAAAACCGATTACGAGATTGCCTCCGTCATTGCCGACGCCTATGCGCGCAATGTCCTGGTCTCGCCCATTGTGGAGGTTCGCCGTGCCACGCTCGGGCCGCAGAACATCATTGTTGGTGGTGAGGTCAATTCTCCGGGCCTGATCGCCCTGCCCAGCCCGATCGGGGCGCTTGAGGCAGTGATGCTGGCCGGTGGTTTCCGCGACACGGCTTCACGCCAGGTTGCCATCCTGCGGCGCGGAGCCGGCGGCGGGCTGATGCTGCGCACCGTCAATCTTCGCGATGCCTTGCGCGGACGCGATGGTGCCGACGCGCTGCAGCTGCGCCGCAATGATATCGTTTTCGTCCCCCGGACCACAGTGGCCGAGATCAATGTCTTCATCGAGCAGTATGTGAATTCGATCCTGCCGCTCGACCAGGCCATGTCCTATGCCATCGCCAATGCGATCAATAATAACTGATCGCCTGTAGCCCCCGTTCGGAGCCACCTGCCCCGAAACCCGGCCTTGCCCCGCACCTCACGGGAATGTCGCACGCCGGTCCACTGCCAGAGCGCACACTGTCAGGGCAGTCAGCGGATGCATCATCCGCTGACCTTCAGACAGTCTGGTGGCATGACTAGTGGCGTGTGGAGAGCCATTCGCGAGCGGCACGTTGCGCGCTGGCGACTTCCATCGTCGACATCTGGTCGGAAATTTCCTGGCGATAATACTTCGCCGGCTCGGACCCCATCAGGGCCGCGAGATTGAACCATTTATGGGCTTCGACATAATCGACTTCGCCGCCCTGGCCCGTTGAGTACAGAATGCCCAGCTTGCACAGATCTTCGCCTGTCGGATCGCTGGTAACGGCTTCATGCACTTGCGCAGTTTCAACGTCGGTAAACGCCATGATCATTCCCCTGTAACACCGGCGGATGCGATCCTTTGGATCTGTCATCCGCGCCACCATCCTGTCCGAATGCCTTTCGAACGAGACCAATCCTGCGCAAAGAGAATTGCTTTAAGGTTAAGAGAAATCAGGAAAAATACGCCATAAGCCTTTAAATCGGTTAGGTTTTCCTACCAAGGAATAAACGCGATAGCCGGGCATCCAGCGCTGTCAGGCGACTCGCCCGCCTGACTTCCGGGGTATTGACCAGCCGCAAGATCGTCAGAAACACGATAATCGCCGCAGAGAGTAGTCCAGCATAGGCCAGATTGACCGACCGCGCGCTTGGCCGGGGGCGGTCTGCCGGGGAATCGAGCAATTGATACACCCCGTCTCCCAGTGCCAGATGCAGTGAAAGAAGCCGGTCGCCGGCGGTATTGGAAATCCGCACGAGATAGTCAGCTTGGTTAAGTTCGCTGATCGAGGAGACGACGCGGATCGCTGTCATCACCGACGAGGCACGGCGGATACGCGCGAGATCGTCGAGCAAGCGCGAGAGCGCCGCGGCCTCGGCACCGGAGCGGCGTTGCAGCTGTCCGGCCAGGGAGGCACTCGCCTGGGTCGGCGCGGAAAAGGCAAAGTCCGCCCGCAATTGCGAGCGCTGCACCGCGGCGAAAATTTCGGATGGCGGCAGGACCGTCTCGACCCAGCCGCGCAATTGCGCCTCGAGCTGTGGCTGCAAGCGGCCGGATTCACGGGCAGCCTGCAAAATCTCGGCACCGTCATGGACGGCGCTGGCCGGCAGGTTGAGCTGCACCAGGCCCGCTTCCAGGGCCGCCAGCGCATAACGGACCGGGTCGAAATCCTGCGGCGGGACAATGCCGGTCTCACAGCCCTGCAATTGCGGTGTCTGGGCACAGGCCTGCATGAAGAGCTGGCGCACACCGCCATAGAGCCGGGTATCGCGGCCACCGCCCACCACGAGGCCAGGCACCATGGTCAGTTCGAACTGGCCATTGCGGCGGCCACTGAAGAAGGCATTGGCGCTGTGTTCGGCAATAGACCAGTGGAATTGCGCCGCAGCCTGGCGTGCCAGCAAGTCTTGCGGCGCGAAGATCAATTGCGGCGGGTCCAGCCGCTGCGCCGCCTCACGGCCGACCAGTTCTTCATACGCGCGCGTCAGCCGGTCATGGCGCACCCAGGGCGGGGCAGCTGTCAGGCGGGCATTGAGGCGCTCGGAACCGCCGGGCCCGGCCAGATGTTCGAGCGCCAGCTTTTCGCGCCCGATCAGATCGGGCCCGATCACCGCCCAGGCCCGGAAACGATCGAGATCGGCGCGCCGGCGGGCATCGCCATCGAGCGCATCCGAAAGACGCGCGATCCAGTAAGCGCGCGCATCGCCCCCCTCGGGCACAGAGGCCGCCAGCGCTGACTGGATCCGGGTTTCAAGATCGGGCCGGGTGCGCGTGATTGCGGCGATACCGCCGCTCTCGATCACGACATGGGCGCCGAACCAGACCGTCACTGCCAGCGAGGCCATCAGCCAGACAGGGCGGAAGCCCTTGAACACGGCGCGCCAGAGCAGCCAGGCGATCTGGCCGGGCAGCGAGGCATCCCAAGGCGAACAGGTTTCCGCACGGCAGGCATCGGTCGCTGCCAGTCGCGCCGATTCAGCGCCGGTCAGCCCGTGACGGGGCCGGGTCCCGGTTGCGGACGTGTCGGTTTGCGCTGCGCCAGAGACGTCAGCCATGGGCCTGCCCCCTTGCTTCCCCGCCTCAGCATTCAGCCTCCTGCGTGCTGACGCAAGCCCTTACGCGTGCAAGGCGAATCCGCGCGCCACTTCAGCCTCACACGCGCGCCTTCTGGCCAAATAACAGGTCACGCGCTTTCTTGCCTTCGGCGCTGTCCTCGTCGAGCGGCCGGCGCAACTCCGTGCCAAGCGCCCGTCCCGCCTTGACCGCCGGTCGCGCACCGACGCGATCCATCCAGGCCGACAGGCGCGGGAAATCAGCGAGGTCCTGGCCCTGGCCTTCCGGCAGGATCCACGGCCAGATCGCCATATCGGCGATGGAATATTCACCGGCGATATAGTCGCGCCCGTCCGACAGGGCGCGCTCAAGCACGCCGTAGAGACGGTTGACCTCATTGGTGTAGCGGTTCTTGCCGTATTCCAGCTTGCTCTCATCAGGCTCGACCGCCTTGGCATAGGTGCGGAAATGGTGCGCCTGCCCGGCCATCGGGCCCAGTCCGCCCATCTGCCAGAACAGCCATTGCTCGACCGCAGCGCGGGCGCGCGGGTCGGCGGGATAGAACTCGCCCGATTTGCGGCCGAGATATTGCAGGATGGCACCGCTCTCGAAAATCGCGATCGGCTCGCCGTCAGGGCCGTCCGGATCGATGATGGCGGGCATGCGGTTATTGGGGCTGATCCTGAGGAAGTCCGGCTCGAATTGCTCACCGGCACCGATATTCACCGGCTTGACCACATAGGCCAGGCCCATCTCCTCCAGCGCAATGGAAATTTTCCAGCCATTGGGTGTGGGCCAGTAATAGAGTTCGATCGGTGCGGACATGAAGCGTCTCCGTCATGATGTATGGCAGGCCATCCCTGTTGAGCGCAAATGGGGTGGACGGCGGTTGAAACAAGCGCAGGCCTGATCACGGGTGCGTCATTTCCCGCTCACCGCTTGGCAGGCGGCCAGCAAGGCCTTATTCCCGTCACCACACCAGAACAGGTCCGCACCTCATGCCAGCCAAAGAAATCCTCTCCCGCTTCGCCCCCGTCTCCATGGCTCGCCAGGCCAGCGATCCGCAAGGCTTCGCCAATGAGCTGGGGCGCAGCTTCCGCGAGTTCGGCTTCGCCGCCATCTCCGATCATGCCCTCGACCCGGCCCGGATCGATCGCGCCTATACCAAGGCGGCGCAGTTCTTTGCGCTGCCCGAGGCTGTAAAGCAGCAATATTTCATCCCCGGCGGCGGCGGCGCGCGTGGCTATACCCCCTTCGGCAAGGAGATCGCCAAGGACGCCAAGCATGTCGATCTGAAGGAGTTCTGGCATGTCGGCCGCGATCTGCCAGCGGGGCATAAATACGAAGCCGATATGGCGCCCAATCTCATTCCCGCGGAGATCGAAGGCTGGAAGGAGAGCGTCCACGGCCTCTATCAAGATTTCGATGCGCTCGGCCGGCGCGTGCTGAGCGCCATCGCGCTCGATCTCGGCCTCGCGGCTGACTTCTTCGACGACACCGTCAAGGACGGCAATTCGGTGATGCGCCTGCTGCACTACCCGCCCGTCGCCGGCGATCCGGGTGGCTCGATCCGCGCCGAGGCCCATGGCGACATCAATACCATCACCCTGCTGCTCGGGGCCGAGGAGCCGGGCCTTCAGGTCAAGACGCGTTCAGGCGAATGGATCGACATGAACCCGCCCGCCGGCTGCCTCGTCGTCAATATGGGCGATATGCTGGCGCGCTCGACCAATGACCTTTTGCCCTCGACCCAGCACCGCGTCATCAATCCGGTCGGCGCCCGCACGGGGCATTCACGCTATTCCATGCCCTTCTTCCTGCACTACCGGCCGGACTATATGATCGAGACCCTGCCCGGCTGCGCCACGGCGGAGCACCCCGACAAATATCCGCAGGCCATGCGCGCCAATGATTTCCTTAATCAGCGCCTGCGCGAGATTGGCCTGCTCTAGCCCTGCGCCCTGCCCCTCTGACACCGCGAGTCCGCCCCGCCCATGCCGCCGTCCGACAGTCCGATCCTCGATGACATCAAGAGTGCGGCCAGCGAGCTGATCGACCCGGTGCTGGGCGCGCTCGGCGGCAATCCCTGGCCGCGGCGGCTGATCCATGCCTGCAATGCGGCCTATATGATCTCGGACCGCCGGCTCGGCTCCGGCCTGCCCCTGCTCGAGGCGGCCGGCATGCAGAAAGGCACCCGTCCGCTGGTTTTCGTCAGCGGCATTCATGATGTGCATGCCGGCTTCGTCTGCCGCACCGATGATGACGGCCTGCTGGTGACGTTTCGCGGTACCCTGCCGCCGGAGGACATGATTTTCTGGCGCTGGGCTGCCGACTGGCTGCACGACGCCCAGACCGTGCCGATGCCCTGGACGGTCGGTGAGCGTGAATACGGCCAGGTGGCCAGCGCCTTCGGGATTGCCGTCTCAAGCCTGGCCCGGGACCTGCTCGAGACCCTGGAGACGCTCAATGCCGGTTCGGCCAGCGCCATCCGCATTACCGGCCATTCCAAGGGCGGGGCGATGGCCTGTCTCGGCGCGACCCTGATCCGCGAGCAATATCCCGACCGCCGCATCGAGGTGTGCAGTTTCGCCGCGCCGATGACCGCCGACCAGGATTTCATCGACTGCTATGACAAGGATGGCCTGCTGGCACGCACCGACCGGTTCCAGAACGCGCTCGATCCGGTGCCCTATCTGCCAGGCGGCCCGCTGATCCGCGAATGGCTGGACGGTGAGAAGCGGCTCGACGAGGCCAAGAAACTGATGCTGGTCGAGGACGCGATCAAGGCCCTGCCCGAATGGCCCTATCGCCAGTTCGGCCGCCTGCACTTCCTGCATGAGGAGGATGGCCGCATCCAGGACGATGACCAGGCCGAGCGCGCGGCCTGGGACGCAGTCATCAATGCCGTCGTCAAAATGCGTTTCCGCGAAATGATCGACGCCCATAGCGGTTCCCAGCGCTATCTCACCGCGCTGAGCCCGGACGATGACGAAGGCGGGGAAGAGACCGACTGAGCCGCGCCCTCGTCGCCCCTGCCGCCCGCGCGTGCGTGATCGCTTACGCCACACCTCCGGCGCTTTCTCTGGCCAGCCAGAGCGGCAGGCAGTCCAGCACGGCGTTCCAACCCTCATGATAGCCGACTTCCATGCCGGACCCGTTGAGCGCGACCATCTGCACCGTCACGACCAGCCTGCAGCCGGCCGTATCGTCGAAGAACTGAGCCGTCACCAGCGCCGCCGAAAGCGGTTCGCCCTCGCAGGACAGGGTTTCGGAGTAGAGAATGCGCTGATCAGTGACGATGTCGTGATAGGTCAGGTGTGCGTTGAACACTGCACCATCCGGCTCGATATAGCGCACGCGGTCGACGCCGCAGACACGGAAATCATCGGCATCATAGGCGATCTCGACCCCCGGCACCGGCGCATTCCAGACGGCGCGGGCCTTCGGGTCGGCCCAGGCGCGATAGACGGCCGGGACCGGGGCAGCTAGCGTGCGGGTCAGGGTGAAAGTCTCGTGCAGTGCCGTGCTGTCAGTCATGGCGGTTCTCCCTTCAGCCGGGCGAAGTGCCTGGCGGGTGTGTTGATGAAATTCCCTGGCGACGGATCGGCCGCCGGTTTGACTGCGGGTCGCTGTCCGGCCGCCCTCAGGGCACGTCCCCGTCGCTGTGGGCCGTCTTGAGGTATTCATCCAGCCGGCCGAGGCGGCTTTCCCACAGCGCGCGCTGGCTGGCGATCCAGTCCTGGGCGCGCTGCAACTGCACCGGCTCGATATGGCAGGTACGCACCCGCCCATGCTTGGCAGACCGGATCAGCCCGCCATCCTCGAGCACACGCAAATGCTGCATCAGGGAGGGCATCGCCATGTCGAAGGGCTCGGCCAGCTCGGAGACCGAGGCCGGACCGTGGATCAGGCGCGCAATCACCGCCCGGCGGGTCGGGTCGGCCAGGGCACGAAATGTGTTGTCGAGATCGGCTGAATGGTTAGGCATATTCCTATGTAATTTGGGGAGGCGCCGACCGTCAAGCTAAAACTTATAAATTCACCTAAGTAAATCCACCCTGCCCGGCCGGAATTCGACCGAAACGTGATGGTGGCCACGCCCGGCACGCCCCGATTGTGGCACGCTGTCCGCATCATCTCGGGGAGAAACGCCATGGCCACGCTCGAATGCCGCCTGCTCAACGCCTCGATCGCCTGCTATGCGATCAAGAATGGCAAGCTCGACATCAAGGACGCCAATCTCCAGGCGCTCGGCCTGCAGCCGGGCAGCACGCCGACCGTATTTGTCGACGGTGTGCACCAGATCAATGCCGGTTTCGTCGCCGAGACCCATGATGGCTGGGTGGTGCTGGCCTTGCGCGGCACGCTGCCGCCCTTTACCGGCGATTTCTGGGCCTGGGTGGATGACTGGATGCAGGACTTCAAGGCCGGTCCGACCGACTGGTTCATCAATGGCAGCAAGTTCGGTCAGGTGGAGACCGGGTTTTCCGACGGGATGCTCTCGATCTGGCCGGCGGCGAGCGCGGCGCTGAACGCGATCGACATGAGTGGCAAGAAGGGCATTCTCGTCACCGGCCATTCCAAGGGCGCCGCGATGACATCGCTGGCCGCTTCGCTGATCAAGTCAGCCCGGCCGGGACTGCTGGTCGAGGTTTGCTGCTATGCCGCGCCGCTAACCTGTGATCGCACTTTCCAGACCAATTACGACGCGCTCGGCCTGCGCCCCTTCACGGTGCGCTACCAGAATGAATTCGACATCGTGCCCTTCCTGCCCTGGTGGCCGAGTTTCGCCATACTGGCTGCCGCCGAACGGCGCGATCGCAAGGGCGAGAATCTGGTCCTCACCGAAGCCCTGCAGGCGAGCTGGTTCCGCAATGATTACGTGCCAATGGGCGTGCTGCGCTATCTCGGGCCCAATTGCGCGGTCGAATATGGCGAGCAGGCCGAGGCCGACGCGCTGGCGGCCATCAAGCAAGCCCTGTGGGATGGTGACTTTGCCAAGATCGCCGCTGCCCACCACGCGTCAGGCCGCTACCAGACCTGTATTTGCGGCAGCTGAGCTGCCAACGGGAAACCCCTGAACTGACGGGCGTGGGCAAACTATGGCCACGCCCCTTTTTTGCCTATTCGGGAGACGCGATCCGGGCACCGGTCCGGCTGCGCGGCAATTCCTTCACATGGATATCCAGCTGCGGGAAGGGGAATTCAATGCCATGGGCCTTGAAGGCCTTCCACAGCGCGACATTGACGGCGCTACGGATATTGGACAGCCCGTTTTCCGGATCGGTGATCCAGAAACGCAAGTCGAAATCGACCGAGCTGGCACCATAGGCCATCAGATTGCAGACCGGCGTCTTGTCAGCGATCACCCGCTCGACGCTCTGCGCCGCCTCGATGGCGACACGCTGCACCAGTTCGACATCCTCGGTCGCATAGCTGACGCCAAACGGGGCGTGCACGCGCACGGCGCGGTCGGATTTCGACCAGTTGATGACACCCTCGACGATGAAGCGCTCATTGGGAATCAGCATTTCCGTGCCGTCGCGGGTGCGGATCGAGACATAGCGCGACTGCATCTCGGTGACCCAGCCGAATGTGCCGTCAATCTCGAGCGCATCGCCCGGCTTGATCGATTTGTCGGCCAGCAGGGTGAAACCCGCGGCGAAGTTGGCGACGGTCTTTTGCAGGCCGAGGCCGACACCGATACCGACCGCCCCGGAGAAGATCGCCAGCGTGGCGATATTGAAACCGGTCAGCTGCAGCGCGATCAGCAGGGCTGCGACCGGCAGCACGAAGCCGAGCACTTTGGCGATCAGGGCCCGGAAGGCCGGGGAGATCTCTTCAGCCTTCTCCAGCTGCGCATTGACGGCGCGCCCGGCCAGCGAGGCGAGCCAGAACAGGGCCGCGAAATAGATCACGGTGCGCAATATGTCGAACAGGCTCAGATCGACCGGCGCGCCATCGGCGGTCTCCCCCAGCGGGATCGCCAGGGCCTGCAATTGGATGACGACATCGTCGAGCAGGCCGAACACGTCGAGCGCGGCAATCGGCCAGATCACATAAAACGCGACATTCGACCAGAATTTCGAGCGGATGATCAGCGTCACGGCGCGGATCACCAGCCAGGCGGTCATCAGGCTCATCGCGGCATCGATCAGCCCATAGGGCCGCTCCAGACTGCCCAGCACGATGCGGACAACCGCCAGCACCATCAGAAGGGCCAGCGGCGTCGCCAGCGCCAGCGCCGCCGACAGCAGGCGCCGCGCCAGACCGGTACGGATACGCGACGCGGTATGGTGCTCGACCAGCCGCCGCAATCGCGGCCCGAACATCAAGGCCGGAATGATGGCCGCCGCGATCAGTCCGATCTGCAGCGCGACATCCAGATTGAGCATGGCCTGGATGAACCAGTGCCAGACGGCGAGCAGATGCTCCTGCAGAACCTCGACCGGCACCAGATCGTCCAAGGCCGAATCGTCCTGTGTCTGAATCATCTGCTGTCCCCGAGGCTCACTCCCAGAGCGATAGCATTATTGCCGGGGGCGGTGCCAGCGCGTTGATGTCCACATCGCCCGCCTCCCCCGCCCGGAGCCTGCCCCGGACCGGCCGAAGGCTGGATCCGGGGGCACCCTCTCCTCATGGGAGAGGGAATTACCCCAGCAGCTTCTTCGCCAGGATCTCGTTGACCGCTTGCGGGTTGGCCTTGCCCTGCATCGCTTTCATCACCTGGCCGACGAACCAGCCCATCGTCTTGGGCTTTTCCTTGACCTGGGCGGCCTGGTCGGGATTGTCGGCGATGAGCTGGTCGATGACGGCTTCGATGGCGCCGGTATCGGTGACCTGTTTCATGCCGCGCTTTTCGACGATTTCGGCCGGATCACCGCCCTCATCCCAGACGATCTCGAACACATCCTTGGCGATCTTGCCGGAGATGGTGTCGTCACTGATCAGCGCGATCAGCTGGCCGAGCTGGGTCGCGGAGACCGGGCTCTCGGTGATCGACAAGCCTTCCTTGTTGAGGCGGCCGAACAGCTCGTTATTGACCCAGCTGGAGGCCAGCTTGGCATCGCGGCCCTCGGCAACGGTCTCGAAATAATCGGCGCGGTCCTTGTCGGAGACGAGCACGGAGGCGTCATAATCGGACAGGCCGAGATCGGTGACGAGGCGGTGACGCTTCTCGTCGGGCAATTCGGGCAGATTGGCGCGGATCTCGTCGACCCAGTCCTGTTTCAGCTCCAGCGGCAGCAGGTCGGGATCGGGGAAGTAGCGGTAATCATGCGCCTCTTCCTTCGAGCGCATGGCGCGGGTTTCGCCGGTGCCGGCATCGAACAGACGCGTCTGCTGGATCACCGTGCCGCCATCCTCGATCAGATCGACCTGGCGCTGGGCCTCGAATTCGATCGCCTGGCGGATGAAGCGCAGGGAATTGACGTTCTTGATTTCGCAGCGCGTGCCGAGATGGCTGAAATCATCGGTCTGGCGGAATTTCTCATAGCCGCCGGGACGGCAGACCGAGACATTGACGTCGGCGCGCAGCTGGCCCTTTTCCATATCGCCGCCACACGTGCCCAGATAGCGCAGGATGGAGCGCAGCTTGGAGACATAGGCCGAGGCCTCTTCCGGCGTGCGGATATGCGGCTTGGAGACGATCTCCATCAGCGCAACGCCGGAGCGGTTGAGATCGACATAGGTCGAGCTCGGGTCGAGATCATGGATCGACTTGCCGGCATCCTGTTCCAGGTGCAGGCGCTCGATCCCGACCGTGAAGCGCGAGCCATCATCGCGTTCGCACTCCAGCACGCCCTCACCGACGATGGGGAATTCGAATTGCGAGATCTGATAACCCTGCGGCAGATCGGGGTAGAAATAATTCTTGCGGTCGAAGCGCGAGAAGAGATTGATCTGCGCATTGAGGCCCAGCCCGGTCTTCACCGCCTGTTCGACAATGGCGTGATTGATCACCGGCAACATGCCCGGCATCGCGGCGTCGACGAGCGAGACCTGGGTATTCGGCCCGGCGCCGAAGGCCGTCGAGGCGCCGGAAAACAGCTTCGAATTGGAAACGACCTGGGCATGGACTTCAAGCCCCATCACGACTTCCCACTCGCCGGTCGAACCGGTGATGCGATAGGTGTGTTCACTCATGTCGGTCTCACTCTTCCAAGCCTTCGCGGATGCGCCTCGGCGCCATCCGGATTATCGCCCATAGTCTCAGGTCCGGACGAACTAGTCGTCCTCGTCGTCTTCATCATCACAGGGCAGCGGAGCCAATCCGGCCGCCTCATTCGCCATCGCCGCCTGCACGCTGCGCCAGGACAGCGAGGCCAGCAGGCCGAATACCAGGATCGCCACGCCCGTCGCCAGCGCGATGATCTCGGCCACCAGTGGCAGGCCGAGATCCAGCTTGCCGGACACCAGCGCCGCGCCGATCAGACAGACCAGCACGCCGGCATAGATCGCCGGGCGGATCAGCTTGACCGCAGCAGGCGCCGGCACAGTGCTCATGACGCGCGCTTGTTCGGCATCAGTGCCACCATGGTTAGTCGGATTGCGGCATAGACCAGCGCCAGCCCGATCGGTGCCAGCGCGATGGTCCACAGGCTCGGCATCGTCCCGGCAAACATCGCACCGACCACCGTGCCGCTGGAATAGACCATCGGCAGACCAAACATCGCGCACATCAGGGCGATCACCGCGAACATGATGCGATCCATCACAGTCCTGGGCTGGGCTGCCGGCGTTTCTTCCGGTGTCTCGACGGGCGTGTTCTCGCTCATCGCCCTACCACCACTTGGCCGGCTTGGCGGTAAAGCCGGCGGCATCCTCGAGCGCGGCACCGACCGTGAACATCGTCTCCTCGTCGAGCGCCTTTGTGATGATCTGCAGCCCCAGCGGCAGGCCATCCTTGTCGAGCCCGGCGGGCACCGACATGGCGGGCACACCGGCCAGATTGGCGGTCACGGTGAAGACGTCATTGAGATACATCGCGATCGGATCATTCGACTTCGACCCCAGCGGGAAAGCCGCCGACGGCGCCGACGGCGTCAGGATGGCATCGACCATCTGAAACGCCTCGTCGAAATCCTGCAGGATGCGCGTACGCACCTTGAGGGCGCGCAGATAATAGGCGTCATAATATCCGGCCGAGAGCACATAGGTGCCGATCATGATGCGGCGCTGGACCTCGGCGCCGAAACCGGCCGCGCGGGTCATCTCATAGGTCTCGGTCAGGTCCTTGCCCTCGACGCGGTTGCCATAGCGCATGCCGTCATAGCGGGCCAGATTGGACGAGGCTTCCGCCGGTGCAACGATGTAATAGGCCGGCAGGGCATATTTCGTGTGCGGCAGGGAGATGTCGACGATCTCGCAGCCGGCGGCCTTGAGCCATTCAATGCCCTGCTGCCAGGCCTTCTCGATTTCGTCCGGCATGCCGTCGACGCGGTATTCCTTCGGCACGCCAATGCGCAGGCCCTTGACCGAGCGGCCACAGGCGGCGACGAAATCGGGGACTTCATTGGGCAGGGAGGTCGAATCCTTTGGGTCATGGCCCGACATCGCCTGCAACAGCATGGCGCCATCCTTGACCGTCTTGGCAAAGGGGCCGGGATGATCGAGCGAGGAGGCAAAGGCGATCGCACCCCAGCGCGAGGTGCGGCCATAAGTGCCCTTCACGCCGACCGTGCCGGTAAACGCGGCCGGCTGGCGAATCGAGCCGCCGGTATCGGTGCCCGTGGCGCCAAAACAGAGGTCTGCCGCCACCGCCGTGGCCGAACCGCCCGAGGAGCCGCCCGGGGTCAGGGTCTCGCCCTTGGCGCCCTTCCAGGGATTATTGACCGGGCCGGTATTGGAGGTCTCGTTCGACGAGCCCATCGCAAATTCGTCCATCGAGGTCTTGCACAGGAAGACGCCGCCATTGTCCCACCAGGACTGGGTCACGGTGGATTCGTAAGGCGGTTTGAAACCCCTGAGGATATTCGAGGAGGCCGTCGTCGAGACGCCCTCGACCGCGAACAAATCCTTGATCGCCAGCGGCGCGCCTTCCAAGAGACCGCCCTCGCC
>NZ_CAXBKN010000023.1:0-34614 GCF_963976135.1 uncultured Maricaulis sp. | reverse complement strand
ATCCGCGCCAGGTTTTCGTGCACCACCAGGGTCGGGTCGATCATCGTGCCGGAGGCGGCGATCTGCCGCGCAAGCTGGCGCACGCCCTCCGGGTCGGTGTCATCATTCAACGCATGCCAGACGATCGACTCGGTATGTTCGAGCGTTTGGAAACCGGCCTCCAGCGAAGCCGCGAAATCAACCGGATCGGCCTCTGTGCCCTCAACCGGGTGCCCGCTCATCGTCATGCCCAGACCGGCCGCCTCCTCGCGGATCGCGGCGAAGCTTTCCCGGGACAGGTTCGAGTAGAGCTTGAGATCGCGAAAGCCGGCCGCATACTGCCGGCGCACGCTGGCCCGCGCCTCGTCTGCACCCTCGACGGCTTCGTGCAGGAGATTGCCATTGCGACCACCGACCTCATTGAGGATCGGACCGGTCGTCAACAGGCGCGGCCCCAGGATCTCGCCCCGCTCGATGCGCGCGGCGAGCGGCAGGTGAAAGGGAAAGCCGCCCATATTGCGCACCGTCGTGACGCCGCGGGCCAGGCCGGCCGCCAGATCCGTCTCGTCGAAGACATGGACATGCATATCAATCAGGCCCGGCATCAGGACGCGCCCTCCAGCATTGATCAGCTCGACGCCGTCGGGCCGGGCCGGCAAGGCGCCCGTCCCGACGCGCTCGATCCGCCCGTCGATCACCAGGACGTGTCCATTCGCCTGCACGCTGCCGGTCGCGGGGTCGAGCAAGCCCGCATTGGTGATCAGATAGGATCGCGGCGCGTCGCGATCCGGGCGCATCACCCCCGGCAATTGATGCGCCCAGGCGACGAGGACCGCGGCGGCGATACTGACGAGAAGCCCGAGGGCCATGAAAAATCGAAACATGTCTGTCTCCCGATTGATGACGGGGTGACAGGACCACAGGCGTTCGGACGGATCGCCCGATATCCGGATTCCGGACGTGCGGAATGCGTCAGCTGTCGGCCGGACCGGATTTCGCACCCGCCGGCGCTGCATCCATGGCGGCCGCGAAGGCGGATGGTGTCTGGCCGGTCTCGCGCTTGAAGACCGCGTTGAAGACCGACTTGGAACTGAAGCCGGCCGTGAAGGCGAGATCGATCACACGCTGGCGCGTCCCCGTCCGGGCATCCTCCTGCATCATCGCGCAAACATCCTCGATCCGAAGCGAGTTGATATAGTCGTTGAAATTTCGCCCTGTCGTCGACTTGATGGCCAGGGTCACGGCGCGTTCCGTGAGGCCGGCGGCCAGCGCGACCTCCTGCCGTGTCAGCCGGGGTTCGGTGTAGAGCGCCTCATCGCGGACAGCGGTCTCGACACGCTTGAAATCGGCGATCGCAGCTGCGCTGGCCAGGGCGGTGTCATCGGATGGGCGCGACGCGGCACGCCCTTCGGCCCAGGCCTCCAGGGCCCGGTCATCAAGGCCCGAAAACAGGCGGGCATGCTGAACGGCCAGCACGACCAGGACACACACGAAGACCAGCGACACCGCGATCTGGAAGACATAGGCCGACGATGTCCCCAGCCAGGGCCAGTAGGGATGCAGCCAGTGGGCATCCATACGCAGGATGTCGAACACGCCGTCAATGACATAAAAGGCGATCATCGCGACCATCCAGTTGAGCTGGATGGCGTGCGCATCGGAGCGCATGTCGCGGGTCGCGAGGTGAAAACGGCGGACCAGCAGCAGCGCCGCGCCGGAATAGACAAACAGGCTGATCCGGGCCGCGTGTTCGACCAGCTCGATCTGCGGTGTCAGCGGCAGCGCGACCAGGAATGGCAGCGCGTGCGGCCAGTCGCTCCAGCGCAGGGCCGGACCGGCGTTCATCACCCCGCGCACGACGAGATAGACCAGGGGCGGATAGGCGAGGCGGAAGGCCGGGGTCACCAGCCAGATATCGCGAAAGCCCGAGGTCTCTTCCAGGAAGTTGAATACCATCCAGGTCGCCGACATGACCAGCAAGGCCGACACCGCCCGCAGGCGCGGCCGGGTCACGGTCAGCGCGACGCCCAGACCGGCCACACCGATCAGGGCAAATTGCAGCAGATTGACGGCGAACAGGGACATGGGTCGAGACTAGCTATCCCCGGAACGAAGGCAATCTGTGGCCATCAGACTTTCCAGCCCCGGAACTCGCGATACTCGCGGATCGCGGTGAGCGCTCGCGCGCTCGTGCAAGGGGTCTCGTCTTCCATCGCTGAAATGACCAGCCGAAAGAGATGTTCCGGTGCCTCGCGCAGCGCATCGGCATCGGCCCCGGCCAGATTCCTGGCCGCGCCGTGCTCCGGCGTATCGGTCAGGGATTGCTCGATACGCCCCAGACAAGCCTTCAGCGCGCCATCGCGAGACCGATTGCGCAGGGCCAGGAAAACCAGGATCAGGACGAGGACGATCGGGACGAGCAGGGCCATCCCGACTGTCTAGTCCGCGGTAGCGCTCGCCTCAATCGCCTCTATCACCGGCCGCAAATCAACAAATTTGAAATTCTGCCCGCCCGTATCATTCTCATCGTCCTGGACTACCAGCACACCGGCCGGGAAGTCTGGCCCGAGATTGGCGGCGGAGATGTCGATACCATCGGTATGGGTCACTCCGTCAATTGCCGCATCGACAATCTGCAGGCGCGTCACAAAGGCATGGCTCTCCAGATCGTAGACGGCATAGGTGTTGTCGCCCTGGCTTGAAACGACCAGCCAGCCGCCGGTTTCGCCTTGTGGCAGCAGGGCAGCGCCTTCCGCATCGGCCGTAATCTCGCGGCCATCGGTGGACGCAATCTGTTGCGGCTCGGCCGGATCCGTGGGCTCGGCGCCCATGGTCCAGACGCCGACATTTTCCTCATTCATGTAGAGCTGGCCGGTGCGGTCATCGGCGACGCAGCCTTCCGCGATCGTACCGAGCGTGACACGGCGGACTTCCTGCGTGGTGACCATGGCGCCATCCCAGCCCAGCGCATACTGGACGAATGTGCCCGGCTCCTTGTCCGAGAGGAAGGCGTAGAGTGCCTGGTCGAGCGGTGAACGGTAGAGGCAAAAGCCGTAGGGCTCGGTCACATCTGCAACCGTCACCGCCCCGACATAGGAGACGTCGCGCGTCGACGGATCGATGAAGAAGAAGGCGATGCCGCCATTGGAGCGGTCGGAAGCCGCAGCGATGTCGACCACGCGATCACCCAGGTCAAACCCGTAACGGACATCGACATTATTGAGCCGGCCTTCGGGCAGATAGGCATGCTCCTCACCAGTCATGGTGTAGACGTAGATGCCGTTATCCTTGTCGGTGCCGAAGATCAGGCTATCGGCGGGATTGTCAGCCCCCCAGACGGCCGGGTCGTCTGCGGCATCGCCGGTCCCGGCGACACTGGCAGTTTCGCGCGCGGCCTCGATTTCGATCGGCGGCAGTCCCGGGCTGCAAGCGGCCATGGCGCTCGCGCCGACCAGAAGTCCCAACAGGTGTTTCACGGTGTCTCTCCCATTCCTGACGGCGCGCGATAGCCCGCAGGAGACAAGGCGCCAAGCCCCTACCGGGCGACATTTCCGTGACATTTGTTTCGGGATTTCGCGTTGTCACGAGACACTCGCAAAAACGACACGGAGGTGAATCCGAAACGTCATCACCATGTTGCTGATCCCCACGCATAGAAGCCGCCACTTTGCCCGACCGGGCAAGGCTGTTGTCAGTCCATGTGAGGGGAACTCCCATGAAGACCACCATCGCCATGCTCGGCACGGTTTCCGTGCTTGCACTCGCTGCCGCCAGCGCAGCCCAGGCCGGCACGATCGCCGGCCGCGTCACCGACGCCTCCGAGACCATTGGTCTGGCCGGCGCCGTCGTCCGCGTCGTCGAAACCGGGCAGTCCGCCACGGTCGGCCGCGACGGCACCTACCGGATCTCCGGTCTCGCCGCCGGTGAATACACGCTTCGCATTGCCTATGTCGGCACCGAGGCGCACGAACTCACCGTCCGGCTCGACAGCGCCGACGCAATAGCCTCGCGCAATATCACGCTCGGCGATGATGTCGCCTATGTCGACAATATCCTGATCATGGGCCAGCGCGGCTCGATCAATTCGGCCCTGTCGCGCCAGCGTGCCGATGACGGGCTTGTCACCGTGCTCTCCGCCGACGCCATCGGCCAGTTCCCCGACGAGAATGTCGCCGAAGCCGCCCGCCGCGCCGTCGGCGTCAATGTTCTCAACGATCAGGGTGAAGGCCGCTTCGTCTCGATCCGCGGCATCGACCCGAACCTGGTCTCGACCTCGCTCAATGGCGTGCGCCTGACCTCGCCGGAAGCGGAAGACCGCCAGGTCGGTCTCGACGTGATCGATGCCGACGTGCTGTCCAGCGTCGTGATCAACAAGTCGCTCCTGCCCTACATGGACGGCGACAGCATTGGCGGCAATGTCGAGATCGAGACCACCTCCGGCCTCAACACCGACAGCATGGTTCTGCAGGGCCGCATCGCCGGCCTGTTTTCCGATCTGGAAAACGAGTTCGGCTGGCGCGGTTCGGTGAATTTCGCCGACAATTTCATGGAAGGCCGGCTCGGCGTCGCCGCCTCGCTGTCCTACCAGCAGCGCGTTTTCGGCTCGGAAAGCCTGGAAGTCGATGGCGGCTGGGAAACCGGCGAGAGCGTCGCATTCCCGAACGAAGTCGAGATGCGCAATTACGAGGTGACCCGCGAGCGCACCACTGCCGCGCTGAACCTGGACTATCAACACGCCAATGATCTCAGCTTCTATCTGCGCACGACCTTCTCGGACTTCTCCGACCAGGAATACCGCTCGCGCGTCGAGATCAAGCTTGAGGACGGCGACTATAATAACGCCATTTCCAGCGGCGACCTGGCGGCCTTCACCGCTTCGGACATGGATATCGACCGCGACATCAAGGACCGGCTCGAGACCCAGCTGATCTTTGCCACCGATTTCGGCGGCGAATGGTTCAATGACAACACGACCGTCGACTGGTCGCTGTCCTATGTCTATGCCGAGGAAGCAGAGCCCAACCGCCTCGACACCGATTTCCGCTACACTTTCGAGGACGGCCAGGCCTTCGGCGTCGACATCTCCGATCCGTTGCACCCGCGTCCGATCTATGAAGGCGGCGCGACCACGACGCAGGTCTTCGATGCGGCCAATTACGAGAATAACGGCTTTGAGGCCACCGAAGGCCTCTCCCAGGACCGCGAATATGCCGGGGCCTTCAATGTCCGTCGCGACCTGCAGCTGGCCGGTTATGCCAGCTATCTCCAGTTCGGCGGCCGCTACCGCACCCGCGACAAGAAATACGCCCTGGACATCGACATCTATGACGAGGGCAATTTCACCCTCGCCGACGTTCTCAACACGGTCGATTATAGCCAGGCCGCCCTTGGCCCGGTTGCCTCGCCATCCGGCGTGCGTGACTTTTTCGACGCCAACCGGTCCAGCCTCGACTACCAGGAATTCGACAGCCTGATCGCCAGCCTCGGTGCCAGCTATCGCGTCGAGGAAGACGTCACGGCCGGCTATCTGATGGGCGGGATCGATGCCGGAGCCCTGCGCGTTGTCGGCGGTGTCCGCGTCGAGCAGACCGAAACCTCGGCCGCCGGTTATGAGACCTTCTTCGCCGAAGAAGGTGCGACGGTGAATGGCCAGGTGCTGGCGGATGACGAGCTCTTCATCACCCCGACCACGGCTTCGGACGACTATACCGATGTGCTGCCAAGCGTCTCGGTGCGGTGGGAGTTGAGCGAGAACATCATCGGCCGTTTCTCCTTCTACCAGTCGATCCAGCGCCCCAATCCGGGCCAGTACGCTCCGCGCGTCTATATCGAGCAGAATGATGATGACGATGTCGAAGGCGAGTTCGGCAATCCGGACCTTCAGCGGGTCCAGGCCGATAATTTCGATGCGTCGCTGGAATGGTATCCGAACAATGACTCCGTGGTCTATTTCGGCGTGTTCCAGAAGAGCCTCGACAATTTCATCGGCGAGATCCAGTACCAGGACACGACGATCAATGGCACCTTCTTCGATGAAGCGGTGACCTATGTGAACCTGCCCTCGGCCGAGGTCAGCGGCTTCGAGTTCAACTATCAGCAAGCCCTCGACTTCCTGCCGATCGAAGGCTTCATCGCCGGCTTCAACTATACCGGCACCGACAGTGAGGCGACGACGGCCGATGGCCGGGTCATCCCGCTGCCACACCAGTCCGACTGGGTCTGGAATGCAGTGCTCGGCTATGATCACGGTCCCTGGGACCTGCGTGCCGTGCTCAGTTCGCGCGGCGAGTATCTCGACGAGATCCGCGGCGATGCCGGCGAAGACCGCTATGTGCTGGAACACACCCAGCTCGATCTGTCGGCCAAGTACAATCTCAATGGCTCGCTACAGATCTTCGCCGACCTGAAAAATGCCACCGACGAACCCTATCGCGCCGTGACCCGGCCGGACGGGATCGATCGCCTCGAACAGTTCGAGGAGTATGGCTGGTCAACAGTGTTCGGCCTGCGCTTCACCTACTAGTCCCGCTCATCGGACCGGACATGACGGGGCCCCGGCGGAGAAATCCACCGGGGCCCCTTTTTGTCTGCACACGCCGCAAAAGCGTCGCTCTGCTGTCATCAATCTGTTGTGCCCCGCTTCTAGAGAGAGCGGCGAAACTTGTCCTCCCCGGATCAGTCTCACGACTCGGTATCCCTCCGAGACAAACACACGACTCGGGCCGTCCTTCGGGGCGGCCCGTTTTTTTAGCCGCGATTGATCGCCGCCTGGATCAGGCGGTGCGCGTCCTCACTGTCCCAGTCGGCCGGGGCCGGCATACGGCCAATCTCGCGGCCATGGCTGTCGTAGAGAATCGACATCGGAAGGCCGAGCGCACCGACCAGATTGTGACTGGTGAAGCTGGCATCCCGCAGCGCCGGCAGGGCATCGATCTGCTCGCGCTCGAAGAATTCGGTGATCGGCGCGAAGGAGCGGTCAAAGCTGATCGTCACAACGTCGAAGCTATCGCCGCCGAACCGCTGCTGCAGCCGGTTGAGCGCCGGCATTTCCTCGACGCAGGGTCCGCACCAGGTCGCCCAGAGATTCAACAGGATCACCTTGCCGCGATAGTCCGACAGCAAGTGCTCGCCGCCATCCGGATCGGTATAGACCATCGCCGGCTGCGCCGGTGCATCGGCGAGCGTGACGAAGCCCCCCATCTCGCCGCGTGCATAGCTGTCCAGCGTACCGGTTTCACTCTTGCCCGTGCCGGAGATGAACACGTATACAAGCCAGATCAGTCCGATAACGAGCATGGTCGCGATACCGGCTTTGATGGGCGTTATTTGCATTTCATTCTCCTGATCGGCGGGTCATCCATGTCAGACGACACCAAAACGACACCAACATCCAGTGCCAGCGCCATGTGGGGCGGCCGTTTCGCGGCCGGTCCGTCAGCGGTCATGGAAGCGATCAATGCCTCGATCGATATCGACCAGCGCATGGCCGAGGAAGATATCGCCGGATCGCTCGCTCATGCCGAGATGTTGGCGGCCACGGGCGTGATTTCAAGCGCTGATGCCGCCGAGATCAAGCGCGGGCTGACACAAGTGCGTGAAGAGATCCGCGCCGGGGATTTTCCATGGTCGGCCGCGCTTGAAGACGTGCACATGAATGTCGAATCGCGCCTGAAAGACATTATCGGTGAACCGGCCGGCCGCTTGCACACGGCCCGCTCGCGCAATGACCAGGTCGCGACCGATTTTCGCCTCTGGCTGCGCGCCGCCTGTGACCGCATCGATGTCCGGCTCGAGGCCTATCAGCGCGCCCTGGTCGAACAGGCCGAAAAACATGTCGACCAGGTCATGCCCGGCTTTACCCATTTGCAGACCGCCCAGCCGGTCTCGCTGGCGCATCACCTCTTGAGCTATGTCGAACTGGCCCAGCGTGATCGCGGCCGTTTTGCCGATGCCCGCAAACGCCTCAATGAAAGCCCGCTCGGCTGTGCCGCGCTGGCCGGCACGGCGTTTCCGATCGACCGTGACATGACGGCCAAGGCGCTCGGCTTTGACCGGCCGATGGCCAATTCCCTCGACGGTGTCGCCGCGCGCGATTTCGCTCTGGAAGTGATGGCGGCTGCGGCGATCTGTGCCGTCAACCTGTCGCGCTTCGCCGAGGAGATCGTGCTGTGGTGCACGCGCCGCTTCGGCTTTGCCACCCTGTCGGATGCCTGGTCGACCGGTTCCTCCATCATGCCGCAAAAGCGCAATCCCGACGCTGCTGAACTGGTGCGCGCCAAGCCGGGCCGCATTATCGGCTCACTCACCGGACTGCTCGTCGTGGTGAAGGGTCTGCCGCTGGCCTATTCGAAAGACCTGCAGGAAGACAAGGCGCCCGCCTTCCAGGCCGTCGACGATCTGGAACTGGCGCTGGCCGCGATGGCCGGCATGGCGGGCGATCTCACCTTTTATGGCGATGCGATGGAGGAAGCGGCCGGCGAAGCCTATTCCGACGCCACCGATCTGGCCGATTTCGTCGTGCGCGAGCTGGGCAAGCCCTTCCGCGACGCGCATCATATCTCCGGCTCCATCGTCCGCCTTGCCGAAGCGGCGGGCGTGCCACTGGCGCAATTGCCGCTGGAGACCATGCAATCGGTCGAGCCCGGCCTCGACGAACGCATCTATTCAGTGTTGAGTGCACGCGCCTCGATGCAGAGCCGCACCAGCTTTGGCGGCACCTCGCCGGTGCGGGTGCGCGAGCAGGTCGAAGCCTGGAAAGCCCGCCTGTCGGCATAAAGGAAAACCTGATGAAACGACTGTCCAGCCTGATCCTTATCCTCCTCGGCACCGCATCGCTGGCGGCCTGCGGCCTGCGCGGCGACCTCGAGCGGCCCGAACCCATGTGGGGCCATCCACAGGACGCGGAAACTGCGGCCGACGCGGCGGATGACAGTGCCGGGCGATAACGCATTGCCGGCAGACGCCATCCTTCAACAAAACGTAATGCTTACCGCGCTATCCGGCGCGCCGCAGCGTGCTAGATTTAATCCATGCACCGTCGGTCCCTGATCGTCGCATGGTGCGCTCTGATGTGGGAGCGCGCTGTGCCCGTGGTCTGGCCAGGCCTTGCCTGGGCAGCGAGCTTTGCCGTGCTCGCCCTGCTGGGCCTGTGGGACATGATCGGTGATCCCTGGCGCGCCATTTACGCACTCGTGACACTGGCTGGCGCTGTCTGGCTGACCCGCAAGGGCCTGACCGGATTCGTCTGGCCCCAGGTCGAAGATCTTGCCCGCCGCGTCGAAGAAGATTCCGGCATCAGCGCCCGGCCGCATGAAGCCCTGCTCGACACCCCGCCCACGGATGATCCCGTCGCACTTCAGGTCTGGCACGAGCATCAGGCCCGGATGGCCCGGCGGCTCGAGCTGGCGAGGGCCCGCCGGCCCAAGGCCGCCTGGGCGCAACAGGACCGTTGGGCCCTGCGCGGAACCCTGACCCTGGCCCTGCTGGTCTCCTGGTTCATGGCCGGACCAGCCGCGCAGGACCGTCTCGGTGAAGCCTTCAGCCTCGCCCCGATCCAGGTCGGCGGGCTCGATGTCAGCGTCGATGCCTGGATCGACCCGCCCGCCTATACCGGCCGCGCTCCGATTTTCCTGTCTTCAGAAACCCGCACGGTGGAAGTTCCGGCGGGATCGAATTTCATCGCCCGTATCGCTGGCAGCCGCCGCGCGCCGGTGTTGACGCGCCGCGATGGCGCCGGATCGGAACGCGCCACCGCCAGCGCCATCGGGGACAGCGTCTGGGATAGCCGCCTGACGATTGCCGACGACGCGACCATCCGCCTTGCCGCCGGCCCGACGCGCCAGAACTGGACCCTGACCGTCATCCCCGACCGTGCGCCGACTGTGCGCCTGCTCGCTGTTCCCGACGCCAATTCGAGCGGCGAGCTCGACCTGCAATTCTCCGTCGTCGACGATTATGGCGCGACCGCCTATGCGCTGGAATTACAGCCCGAGACCGATCCCGACGCGCCCTGGGAACGCATTGAGATCACGCCGGCCGGCATCACCAATCTCGACACGGAGAACGGTGTGCGCACCCTGCTGGAAACCGCACAGCACAGACTGGCCGGCAGCCGGGTGACGATCCGCATCGCCGCTGATGATGCCGGCGGCAATACCGGCCGCTCGCCGGAACTGGGGATCACGCTGCCGTCGCGGGTATTCCTCGATGCGCTCGCCCGCGCCGTCGCAGAACAGCGCCGCAATGTCCTCATGGCCGACCAAGCCTATGCGCCATTGCCGGTCCGGCCAGTCCTCTATGCCGAGGATGTCGCGCCGGGCATGGCCTATCTCGCCGACGAGCCGGAACGCCGCATCGAGCGCGCGCCGGAAGGCCTGCAATTTGCCGCCCGTGCACTTGATGCCATCACCGACACACCGGCGCGTTTCTTCGATGATGCCGTGGTCTATCTCGGCCTGCGCACCAGCGTGCAGCGACTGCGGCGCTCACGCCAGCAGGCCGACCTGGCCGGGCTGGAAGCCGATCTATGGCAGATCGCCCTGCGCGCCGAGCTCGGCTCGCTGGCCGATGCGGAAGCCGCCCTGCGCGCAGCCGAGCGCGCCCTGATGGAAGCCCTCGCGCGCGGCGCCGATGAGACCGAGCTGGCCGCGCTGTTCGATGCCTTCCAGGAGGCAATGGATAATTACATGGCGGCAATGGCTGCCGAGGCCGCACGCAATGGCGAGAGCGCCGAGTCCGAAGGTCAGTCGCTCGACACCTCGGCGCTACAGGAAATGCTCGATGCCTTGCGTGAAGCCGCCGAGCTCGGCGACACGGCCGACGCGCGTCAGGCGCTGCAGCAATTGAGCGAATTGCTGCGCAATATGCAGATGCAGATGGGACAGGGCTCCGGTGAAGGTGAGCCCAGCGATCCGATCTCCGAAGCCATCCAGGAAGCCCTCGAAGAACTGGGCGATGTGATCGGCAGCCAGCGTGACCTGCAGGACCAGACCTTCGGACTTGGCCAGGAGCAGGAATCCGGTGGCCCCTCGCAGCCGCAATCAGGTGGGCAGAGCGGTCAACAGGATGGCAATATGCCGCAAAGCCTGGCCGAGAACCAGAATGGTGGCGGTGCCAGCGCGCAATCACTCGGCGCCATGCAGGACGCGCTGGCGCAACAACTTGGGCAGGCGCAGCAAGCCTTGCCCGATGGCGGCAGCGAATCGCTTGCCCAGGCCGGCGAGTCGATGCGCGCAGCAGCCGATGCGCTCGGTGAGGGCGATGCCGCCGCAGCCCTTGAGGCCCAGGATGAGGCGCTGGCCGGGCTTCGCGCCGGGGCTGAGCAATTGGCCGCGGAATTGCTCGAGCGCATGCAGGACGCCCAGGGCGAGGCTGGCGAAGGCGATCAGGAACGCGACCCGCTGGGCCGTCCGTCCGAAGGCGCCTTTGCCGACGGCAGCGGCGTCGAGATTCCTGAGGAAATGGCCCGGGCCCGCGCACGCAGCATTCTTGAGGAATTGCGCCGCCGTGCCGCCGAAGCCGGCCGCCCGCAGGACGAGCTCGACTATATCGAACGCCTGCTCGACCGCTTCTAGCGTCAGCGGCCTCAATTCAAAGGAAGATCAGTGGTGACCGGAATCCGGCTCCGGCGCGTGGTCGGGAGCTGGAGCGGTATGGGTATCATTGGCGACGGTGTGTTCCGGTGCGTGCTCGGCAGCGTGTGCGGCTTGCGGTGTCACCCCGTGGACCGGGAGGGCCTCCGCGACCAGAACAACCTCGACCTGGGCCGAGGCGGGTGGCGGATCACTGACCACGGTTCGGAAATCGCGCACCTGGCCGGCCGGGACCGCGGCACCTTGCAGACCAACACTCCATTCCAGCAGTGACTCGCTGTTTTCGTCCCGCAGTATGGCGCGCAAGGCGGGCACGGCCCGCGAACGGCGGTCGAGATTACTGATCGTGCCTTCAATCACCAGCAGCGGCACGCCATGGGCATTGTCGCGGGTGACCGTAAGCTCGCCGACTGTGAAGCCATAGGGATTCACTTCGGCGCCCATCGCGGCATAGGCCGAGGAGGCCCGTGGCCAAAGGGTGACAATATCGACCCGGAAAATCCAGGACACGGTGAGCAACAGGGCGCAGGCAATGGCAAGACCGCCCCAGGCCCCGCCAGCGACGGCCGCCGACATGGTCCGGCGTTTCTTGGCCTGACGCTCACGGAAGGCTGTGTGCGGTTTGCTCTCGGCCGCGGGCTCGGCTTCTGGGGGTGCCGGTTGCAGTGTCGGCAGATCCGAGGGATCCTCGGCTTCGGCGGTCCAGACATGGGCGCAGGACGCGCAGCGCACGCGACGGCCATTCAGGCCAATCGCATGCGGATCGGCGCGATACCGCGTAGAACATGAAGGGCAGCTGAGTACTATGCTCATCTGAGTCGCCTACGCCTTATCCGGTTCATCCGCGCCCATGGAGACATTCCATCGACCCGAGCCTTGCACAATCGCCCAACAGCGCCGCAGAACCGGTAATCCGCTTCGACAATGTCGGAATGCGGTACGGGCACGGTCCCGAAGTGCTGCGTGATCTCTCATTTGATTTACCACGTGGTTCTTTCCAATTCCTCACCGGACCGTCCGGTGCCGGCAAGACATCGCTTTTGCGGCTGATCTATCTGGCGGCCAAGCCATCGAGCGGGCGGATTTCCTATTTCGGACGCGATGCGGCAGAGCTGACGCGCAAGGAAATGCCACTCCTGCGGCGGCGCATCGGTGTGGTCTTCCAGGAGTTCCGGTTACTGAATCATCTCAGCGTGTTCGACAATGTCGCCCTGCCCTTGCGCATCGCCGGGCGGCGGCGCGCCGACTATGCCGAAGACGTCGCCGAATTGCTGGCATGGGTCGGACTGGGCGAGAAGATGGATGTCGTGCCCGCCACACTCTCAGGCGGTGAACAACAGCGTGTCGCGATCGCTCGCGCGGTGGTCGGACAGCCGGAAATCCTGATTGCCGACGAACCGACGGGCAATGTCGATCCGGAAATGGGCATGCGCCTGCTCCGCTTGTTTGCCGAACTCAACAAGCTGGGAACCACGATCATCATCGCCACCCATGACCTCTCCCTGGTGCGCATGCTCGACGCCCCGGTCATGTCGCTGTCGAACGGGCATCTGCATATCCGCGCGCCGCGCAGCCAGCGCCAGGCGCAGGCCAATGCTGAAGCCGGGGCCGAGGCGGGCGACATCGCAGACATGGCCCAGAATGATTCGACGACGGAGCCCCGTGATGAGTAACCGGGTTCCGCCACCACCGTCCGGAGGCTCAGGCGCCCTCCTGCCCCCCGATGCCGGGCGTGACCGGCCGCTCTTCGTGGTCGCCGCAATCCTCGTATTCCTCGCCTGCATTGCGGCACTGGGTGCACGCGGTGCCTGGTTGCAGGCGCAGCGCTGGACCTCTGACCTGGAGAGCAACATCACTATCCAGATCCGTCCCGTCGAGCTGGGTGACGCCCAGCTTGATGCCGAGGAAGCCGCCCGCATCGCCCTGACCGTGCCGGGCATTATCGCAGCGATTGCCCATGATCGCGCCCATGCCGAGGCGCTGCTCGCGCCCTGGCTTGGCACTGGCAACCTGCCCGCAGACCTGCCGCTGCCCCTGTTGGTCGAGGTCCGGCTCGACCCGCAATTCCCGGCGCCGGCTGAAGCGCTGCAAGCGGCGCTCGACGCGGCCGGTCTGAACGCATCGGTTGATGATAATAGCCGCTGGGCCGGCGCGGTGCGGCAGGCAGCGCGAACCGCCCAGACGCTGGGATTATCGATGATGTTCCTGCTCGCCGGCGCCGCCGCCGCAGTGGTCGCTTTCGCGGCCCGAGCGAGTCTGGCCGCGCGGATCAATGTTATCGACGCCCTGCATATCTGCGGCGCGGAGGACCGGTTCGTGGCGGGCCTGTTCCAGCGACGTTTCTTCATGCTCGGGCTGAAAGCCGGTATTGCCGGGGCAGTCTGCGCGGCTCTGGTCGCCGTCGCCGCCAGCCTCAGCCAGAGCCCGGCTGATATGGTTTTCTTTTTGCCGCACTGGGCGATGGACCCGTTTGAGCTTGCCCTGCTTCTGCTCGCGCCGATTCTGGCCGGGGCCACGGCCGCCGTGTCGGCCCGGCTCGCTGTTGCCTCGGACTTGCGGGGGCGCTGGTAATGGCCAAAATCGGCCTCAATCGCAGCACTAGATGGGCTATCGGATTTTCCGACGCAGCGGGCAGCTTGCCCCTGCCCCGGGGCCAGAGTGAGTAGACGCATGAAACAGGGCATCGGTATCTTGCGGGCCTTGGCCTTTGTGATCCTGGCCGCAAGCCTGATTGGCTTCGCAGCCTATGCCGGGCTCGTGTCCAGTTATGACCTGCCCGATGAAAACCTCAATGCCGACGGCATCGTTGTCCTGACCGGCGACCAGGGACGGCTGACCGCCGGCGCGCAATTACTGCAGGACGGGCGATCGTCGCATTTGCTGATTTCCGGTGTTCATGCCTCGGTGACGACCGAACAACTGCGGGCCCACACTACCCTTTCAAATGAGCAATTCACCTGTTGCGTCGAGCTGGGCCGGCAGGCGGGCGATACAGTCGGCAATGCGCGCGAAACTGCCCAATGGGTGCGCGCGAACGGCTATCAGCGCTTGATCATCGTGACCTCAGACTATCATCTGCCACGCAGTCTGATCGAGATGGATATGGCCATGCCCGACGTTGAATTCATCGCCTATCCGGTCCGCACGACCCCGCCCTGGCGCAATCCCCGCTCAGCGCGGCTCTGGCTTCAGGAATATGCCAAATACGCGACAGTCCGCCTTGGCCGTGTCTTGCTGCCGGTATCGGATACCGCATCATGACCGCGCTTCGCTCGATCATTTTCCAGGTCTATATGTATGGGCTGATGGCAATCATGGGGCTGGCGGGCACGCCGCTCCTGCTCGGACCACGCCGCTGGGCCCGCAATTATCTGCGGCTCTATCTGGCCATCATCTGGTTCGGCCTGCGCTGGATCTGCGGAGTCCGTTTCGAGGTGCGCGGCCGCGAGCACCTGCCCGCGGGTGGCGCGCTGATTGCCTCGAAGCATCAAAGCATGTGGGAAACGCTGGCCTTCTGGGGCATTCTCGATGACCCCGCGATCATCCTGAAACAGTCTTTGGTCTATATGCCCTTCTTCGGCTGGTTCGCGGTCAAGCTGGGCAATATCAGCGTCGAGCGTACGGCCGGCTCAAAAGCGCTGCGCAAGATGTTGCGCGACGCCGCGACCCGCGGCAATGAAGGGCGCCAGGTGCTGATTTTCCCCGAGGGGACGCGGGTCGAGCCCGGCGAGCATCCGGATTTCAAGCCTGGCATTGCCGGTCTGTATCAGTCGATGAACCTGCCTTGCGTGCCGGTTGCGCTCAATTCCGGCGTCCATCTCCACCCCTATTGCGGGCTGAAGAAACCCGGTCTGATCGTGGTTGAATTCCTCGAACCCATCGCGCCGGGATTGCCCAAGGCCCAATTCATGCAAACCCTGCATGAGCGTATCAATCTGGCTGCCGACGCCCTGCTCGAACAGCCTGCCGACATAAGCGACCGGGGGAATCCTGTGTGAGTATTCCAAAGCGTTTTCTGTTTCCGGTTCTCGGCATTCTCATTCTGCTGGTGCTCTACACCGCCTACTGGCTGCACGCCAAAAGCACGATCGAACGTGAAGTAGGCGTCTGGATCGCGCGTCAGGAAAGCGCCGGCTATCTCATCGAAGAGGAGCGGATACGCGTCACCGGCTATCCCTATCGCTTCCAGGTCGAATTGACGGCACCGCAAATACACGCGCCGCAGAGCGATGGCGGCTGGAATGCCCGGATGGAAATACTCAAGGCGCATGCGCTATTCTATGATTTCCGTCACTGGATCCTTGAGTTCGACGGACCTGTCTGGCTGGAATATGGCAGCGAGACACCGACGATACTGGAAATCGACGCGGAGCTGGCTCTGGTCAGCCTCGCGAGCAATGATCGCGGCGAGACGATCCGGATTGGTGCCGAATTCAGCACTGTTCAGATTGTGACGCGCTCGGGTCAGGCGCCCGGCCTGGAAGCCGTCGAGAGCCTGTTATTCTCCGGCGCCGTTGCCGAGGATGACACGCTGCGTCTGCGCCTCGAAGCCAGAAATCTAGCCGCGAGCGAGGCTGTGCTTGCACCGGAGATCGGACGGGCTTTCGGGCGGTCGGCAGACCTGGCGCGAATGGACCTTACCGTGACCCAATGGGCGACATTGGCGATCGATGCCGATGCCGCAGCCTGGAGCCGCGCTGGCGGGCAATTATTGATCGCCGAATCGGCTTTGGAATGGGGACCTGCGCACTTGTCCGGGGTCGGCGAATTCACACTTGATGCCACGGCACAGCCCGATGGCCGCCTCTCCCTTCACATCACCGATCCGGACGCCCTCGCCGAGGCCCTGGTGCTATCCCGGCTGGTACCAGCCGAGAATGAACAGGCCTTGCGCCTGGCCGCGATGATGGCACCGCGCGGCCCTGACGGTGTCGCCCTGCCCTTCCGCATTCGCGATGGCGGTGTCTATCTCGGACCAGTCAGGCTCGGCGATCTGGAGAATTGACGGCCGGTGGCCACGCTCATCGCGCCATGAATTCGCTCAGCGCATCCACCAGCCGCCGGTTTTCCGCTTCCTTGCCGACCGTTATGCGAAGCGCATCGGGCAGGCCATAAGGCGCGACGCCGCGGACGATCAATCCGTTCCGGGTCAGGAAGGCATCGGCATCGGCGGCCGTCTTGCCGGCCGTCTGCGGGAAATGCACCAGCACGAAATTACACACGCTCGGCGTCACTTCCAGACCCAGCCCGCCGATCTGCTGGCGCAGGAAATCAACCCAGACCGCATTGTGCCTCGCCGAACGCTCCATGAAATCGCGATCGGCGATCGCCGCAGCCCCGGCTTCAATCGCCGGCAGGTTGACATTGAACGGTCCGCGCACGCGGTTGAGCACGTCTATAATGGCCTTCGAACCATAACCCCAGCCCAGGCGCAGACCGGCCAGACCATGGATCTTGGAAAACGTCCGCGTCACGATGACATCATCGCGCTCGCGCGCCAGCGCCATGCCGGAATCATAATCCTCGGCATCGACGAATTCGGTGTAGGCGGCATCGATAACGAGCAAGGTGGTCGGCGGCAGTGCGTCACGCAGACGGCGGATTTCCGCCTCGGAAATATAGGTGCCGGTGGGGTTATTGGGATTGGCGATGAAGACGATCCGGGTGTCGTCACCGGCCGCGGCGATGACGGCATCGACATCGGTCGTATAGCCACGCTCGGGGGCCGAGACGAGGCGGGCACAGCTCTGCATCGCGACCAGGCGGTAGACCAGGAAGCCGTATTGCGACTGCACAACCTTGTCGCCCGGATTGAGGTAGGCGCGCCCGAGCAATTGCAGGATTTCATCGGAGCCCGTACCGCATACGATATTGTCGGCATCGATGCCCTCTTCCCGGGCGATGGCATCGCGTAGGCGAGTGGCGCCGCCATCAGGATAGCGGTGCAGGCGCGAGGCAGCTGTCTCGAAGGCTTTCGCCGCCTTGAGCGAACAGCCGAGTGCATTCTCGTTCGAGGAGAGTTTGGCCGGGTTCGCCACACCGGGTGCATCAGCGGCGCCTGGCTTGTAGGGCTGGATGTCGAGAATGCCGGCGCGCGGGTCGATGGCCATGGGATTTCCTCAGCTGTCCGAAAGTTCGGAAGGATTGTCGTGACGGGATAGCGCGGGGCGGGTTCGCGCTTCAAGGGGTCTGGCGCGAACGGGCGCAGTTGCCGGGCGTGGGCGCAGCGCCATGGTGCGTTTGACGGCCTCCACCAGAATCACACCCCCCAGCGCCGGCCAGGCCCGCTCCCCCGTCTCCTCCCATATCCGCGCGATACGCGTATGGGTGCTCCACTTCCAGGGCGGGGCGTAAAGGGCACGCGACCAGGCGGTTGGTTCGAACAGGGCGTCATCAAGCAATTGCGACAGCTGGGCCCGGGAAAAAGGCCGGCCATGGCCGAAGGGAGTCGAGTCCAGCCAGGCCCAGATACCCGATCTCGCGGCGGTGACAATCACGACCCGGCCTTCGGGCGCCAGCACCCGCCAGATTTCGCGCAGCGTTGCCTGCAGCGAATCTGCCTCTTCCAGCGCGTGAACCAGTAGCACACGGTCAAACAGGGCCTCGGGAAAGGGCAGGTGCGTCTCGTCACCCATCGCGATGCCGGAACAGGCCGCGCTCGATACCACCGCGCCCTGGGAGGCTGGCATGAAACAGACACTGCGCCGGGCACTCTCGCGATAAGGTTCCAGATAAGGTGTAGCGAAACCCAGGCCGAGCAGATCGAGCCCCTTGGCATCGGGCCAGATCGCAGCCAGACGGCGGCCGATCATCTCGCGTGCTACCAGGCCCTGGCGGCTGCGATAGAAACGGTCCAGTTCAAGAGCTTCGCGACGCACCCTTCACACTCCACGGTTTTACCCCGATCATGGGTATCTCTGCGCAACACTAACCATAGCGGCGAAATCGACAATGAGCGAACTGAGCATCCGGCAATTTCCCTGCCTGTCCGACAATTACGGCTTTCTGATCCACGATGCGGCGAGCGGCGAAACCGCCACGATCGACACGCCGGATCCGGAGCGCATCCTGGCCGAGGCGAAGGCCGCCGGCTGGACCATTACCCAGATCTGGAACACGCATCACCATTTCGACCATGCCGGCGGCAATGCCGCGATCAAGGCGGCGACCGGAGCGCGGATCGTGGCGCCCGCCTATGAGAGTGATCGCATCGCGGGCATCGACCAGCCGGTCCATGACGGCGACAGCGTCTGGCTCGGCAAAATCGAGGCGAAGGTCATCTTCACGCCCGGCCATACCAGCGGCCATATTGTCTACAGCCTGCCGGACGAGCAGGTCGCCTTCGTCGGCGACACCCTGTTCGCGCTGGGTTGTGGCCGCCTGTTCGAGGGCACACCGCAGCAGATGTGGGCCAGCCTGTCACGGCTGGCGAGGCTGCCGGACGATACGGTGATCTATTGCGCGCATGAATACACCCAGGCCAATGCCCGTTTCGCGCTGAGCCTCGATCCGGAGAATCCTGCCCTGCGAGCCTATGCCGCCAATGTCGATGCCCGGCGCGCGCGCGGCGAAGCGACGGTGCCGACGACAATCGCAGACGAGAAGGCGGCCAACCCCTTCCTGCGTCCCGCTGACCGTGCCATCCGCGACCGGCTTGGCCTGGCCGATGCGAGCGATACCGACGTGTTTGCCGAGATTCGCCGCCGCAAGGATGTATTCTGATGGCCGCGGCCCGCACCATCATCCAGGCGCTCGGCATGCAGCCCCACCCTGAGGGCGGCTGGTATGTGGAGACCTGGCGTGACGCGGCGGGACCCGACGGGCGCTCACGCGGCACGGCGATCTATTATCTGCTCGAGGCAGGCGAACGGTCGCACTGGCACCGCGTCGATGCGACGGAGATCTGGCACTGGCATGCCGGAGCGCCGCTGCAGCTGGATCTCAGCGCAGACGGGATCAAGCAGACCAGCATCACGCTCGGCCCCGCGCTCGCAGACGGACAGCGGCCACAGGGCCTGGTGATGCCGCACGCCTGGCAGAGCGCACACTCACTGGGCGCCTGGAGCCTGGTTGGCTGCACTGTAACGCCGGGTTTTGAATTTTCAGGCTTTGAAATGGCGCCGCCGAACTGGCAGCCGGGCAATGGGCAGGCCTGATCAGCTGGCCTGGTCTTCCGCCAGCAGTGCCCGGGTGATCAAGGCAGAGGAGGACCGGCCGGCAAAGCCAAATTCTGGCGCTATCACCACGATCAGGCTCTGATCACGCCGATAGGCTGCAGGCTGGTCGCCGATCGATATCTCGACCCGCTCAATGCCGCGCAGGCGCCGGCGTTCGCTGCGCAGGGCCCGGAAGGCCAGGGCGATCATGTGCAGGCTGTCATGCTGGACGCCCAGTCCGGCGCGCGGCGCCGGGGCGTAGCCGACCGAAATCGTGCGGTCGAGATCGGCCGTGAGTTCATTGGCCAATTCTTCGGCCCGCAAACGGACTTCCTCGGCCGAACGCGGAGCCGGTGCAAGACCGCCGGCCTCGCTGGCGAAATCGGCGATCACGCCATTCGGCGCGTCGGCGGGAAAATAGGTGGCGCCGCCCAGTCCGGTCAGCCGGACAACTTCCCGGCCGGTATCGGTGACATAGGAAGTGCCACCGCCCGGGGCGCGATTGGCGAACAGCACCAGGACTTCGCGGTTCGGGTCATCGCGCTCGCGCAGCAGGGCCACCGTGTTCGACCGGTCAAACAGGAAGAATTCACCCGTGTCGGCGCGCTGATACCAGCCGACGGTTTCCTGCGCTCGCTCATTGCGGAGCAAACGGTCGCGCAACGGGTTCTGGAACCCGATGGCGGCACCCGCGCAAAGTGCCGCGGTCAGGATCATGATCAGTAATCGCATCATCGAGGACAGCATTGACACCGGCAAGACGGCATTTTTTGGGCAAACGCCCTGCCAACTGTCATGCCATGTACTGCCCGCCATTGATCGTCAGCACGGATCCGGTCATGAAACCGGCGGAATCCGACGCCAGATAAGTCACCAGGCCGCCGATTTCCGACGCCTCGCCGAGCCGGTTGACGGGAATGCCAGCGATGATGGATTGCAGGACATTGGCCGGCACGGCGGCGACCATCTCGGTATTGACATAGCCCGGGGCGATACAATTGACGGTAATACCCTTGCGCGCCGTTTCCTGCGCCAGAGCCTTGGTGAAACCAATGACGCCGGCCTTGGCGGCAGAATAGTTGACCTGGCCCATCTGCCCCTTCTGGCCATTGATCGATGAAATATTGATGATGCGGCCGAAACCTCGCTCGCGCATGCCGTCGATGATCGGGCGAGTCATGTTGAACATCGAACTCAAATCAATACGGATGACATCATTCCATTGATCCGGCGTCATCTTGTGGAACATGCCATCGCGCGTAACGCCGGCATTATTGACCAGAATGTCGAACGGCGCGCCGGCCAGGGTCTCGGCCGTGGCGATACCGTCGACACAGGATTGATAGTCGCCGACATCCCATTTGGCGGCGGCAATGCCGGTTTCCGACGTGAAGCTGCGTGCCGCTTCTTCATTGCTGGCATAGTTCGCGACAACCGTATAACCGGCTGCCTTCAGTTCAAGACAAATGGCGGCCCCGATGCCCCGGGTTCCACCTGTGACCAGCGCCGTTCGCATCATATTCAATCCCCAGATTCTTGTTCTTGAGTTGAGCGTTAAGTCTTCGCGCTTGCAGCAGACCACTTGCTGAGCGTAAACCCTAATGAAATAGGTACGCCTCCGTGTCGAGCGAATATCGAGATCGGTGGTCGTATTTTACACGAACAGGGGAAGCGCTGTGAGTAAAAACAAAAGCGGCAATGCTGAGATCGTCATCAAGAAATACGCCAATCGGCGCCTCTATGATACGTCAACCAGTCAGTATGTGACCCTCGACCATTTGCGAGACCTCGTGAAAAAAGGCGTCAATTTCCAGGTGATCGACGCAAAAAGCGGCGACGATCTCACCCATGGTGTCCTGGCCCAGATCATCTTCGAAGAAGAATCCCGCGGCGCCAATCTCCTGCCGGTCGACTTCCTACGGCAGCTGATCGGGTTTTACGGCGACAGCCTGCAAACCGTCGTCCCCGGCTATCTGCAGATGTCGATGGATAATTTTACGCAACAGCAGGAAGAATACCGCTCGAAGGTCGGCGAGGCGATGATGTCGCCACAGGCTACCATGGCGCTGATCGAAGAACAGACGCGGCGCAATATGGAAGCCTTCGGCAAGACCATGCGCATGTTCACCCCCTTTGTTCCGGCAACCAGTGCAGAAGCCGATGCGCCGGAGGCCCAGGCCGGCACGCCCAAGGAAGGCGAGGACGATATCGCGCAAATGCGCGAAGAACTCGATGACATGCGCGCCAAGCTGGACCAGCTTCTCAAGGCGAAGAAATAGCCCGGCACGACTGGCCGCGCCTCGGTGCCGCTATCCGGAAAGGTTTATAGCAGCGCCGGGACGGCGTGGCTGAGCACCCCTGTTTGGTGTTCCGGCCAAGATTGGCACCGGTCGGTGGTGCGCCACCGCCCCACGTTAAGACTTTCGTATCATTTCAGACCAGCGGGCCGCGGCAAATGGCCCCGATCCGGACGAAAACCGTCATCCGGTTCGCTTTCACGACCAGAATCATGGTTAATGAGGTCTTAAAGTCTGGCATCACCCTTGCGAGGGTATTGATATGATCACGATCCGCAGCCCATATCCTGTCCCGACCCTGACCAGCCGGCGTATTGAGCCAGCTGGTTCGGCATGCGGGTCGAATGATCGCCAGCCGCGGCAGGACCGCGCCCATGCTCCTGTCCCGACCCCGCATTCCACTGCAGCCCAGCCGCAGTCGTCTGTGAGGGCGCAGGTCGCCCCGGCTGAGCTTATCGTCCAGATCATCGCCGGCACGCCGCGACGTGGCATCCGCGCCGAGAACAGCGAGCAGGCCCGCTATCGCCGCGCCTATCACCAGGCGACACAAAAAAGCGCGCCGCCCCCGATGTGGGAGCGACGCGCCTGATGTTGAATGGACCTGCCCTGCGCCGCCTTGGCTTCTGGTGCGACGCCGTCGTCGGAGCCAGCCTGGTCTTTGTGCTGTTCTAGAGTCGTTTCAACACGCTCCACGCGCTGAAACGGCCCCAGTAATCATTGAATTGTCAGCCTTCGCCGCCGACCGCGAGGTCGCGCCGAGCTGCGACCACGGTGACAACAAAGCCGCCAACAGTATCCATCAGCGTCATCAGCGTCAGTAGGAAGAAGGCCGAAGTGCCGAATTTCCCGACCAGCAGGAAGAGCGCCATCGCGACCACGAAGACCATCATGGACAGCCCGTGATTGACGATCGTCGCCGTGCCCGAACCGGCCGCCTTGATCTGCTCGATGAACAGACACAGCATGCCGAGAATGACGATCAGATCCCCCAGGGGCAGTGCCCACTGGCCCGATGCCATCGGGATATGGAAGACCGGCCCGTTGAGCGCGGCAACCATCGAAGTCTGGTCGGCGCCGCCGAGCGTGAAGGCAATAATCACATAGACGATGACCGGTACGGTCATCAGTGGAAATACATTGAACATGGAACTCTTCCCCTTGGCAGGACCGCCTCGCTGTGCGCGATTGGCAGCCATCATACCCAACATTACACCGTTATCCCCGCCACCTGACATAATCAGATCCTCGCTATAACTCGTCTGAACCACGCGGGTTCCGCGCACGCGAATTTAACCACATCATTCCCATCATGTCTGTCAAAGAGGCGAAAAGACGGCCAAAATTCGTATATTTCGACGACCCAATGGTGCGATGACGATGGCTGACCGGCCTGAATTCGCACAGATAGCCCTCGCGATTCATCAGCGCCGGCAGGAAGCGATGCTGGTGGTCGAAAAAGGGAAGTTCCAGATAAGCCTGCCGTTTGAAGGCCTTGAGGCCGCAGCCCGTATCATTGCAATTATCATTGAGCATGCGCTTGCGAATGCCATTGCCGAAACGCGAGGCGAATTTCTTCCAGGCTGAATCCTGACGGTTCTGGCTTCGGTCGCCACCGACAAGCGCCAGATTTCCCGGCGCATCTTCGCGCATCAGGGCATCAATCACGATCGGCAGACCGTCCGGCGGGTTCTGGCCATCGCCGTCCAGCGTCGCGACAATCGCGCCGCGCGCATGCATGACACCCGTGCGCACCGAGCGCGACTGGCCGGCATTGTGACGGTGCCCGATCACGCGCAACATGGGCAATTCACCCTTGGCCGCAATCAGCTCCTCGCGCGTCCCGTCGGTCGAGCAATCATCAACGAAGAGGATTTCGAAATTGCGGCCCGTGAGCGCGGCGGCAATCTCACGCGCCAGCGGCACGACATTGCCAGCCTCGTTATAGGCGGGCACAACGACGGAGATATCAGGGGTTTGGCTCATAAGGATTTCTGCTTGCGCTTGCGGAAAACGGGGTCTGCGTTACATACGCGTCTAGCACATGACGCGAGGGGTTTCACAGCCCTGCGACCATTGGAGACTTTCATGGCCGAGCTAGCCAAGGGATTTCGCGCCTATATTATCATCGGCTTGCTGGCAGCCCTGGCGGCGCTGGCCGGTATTTTCACCCTGCCGCCGCTCGACCGCGATGAGAGCCGCTTCGCCCAGGCGACAGCGCAAATGCTGGAAAGCGGGGATTTCGTCTCGATCAATTTCCTCGACGAGGCCCGCAACAAGAAACCCGTTGGAATTCATTGGCTTCAGGCTGCCAGCGTCGCCGCCCTCTCCAGCGCCGAAGCGCGCGAGATCTGGGCCTATCGCCTGCCCTCCATGTTCGGTGCCATCCTGGCAGCGCTGGCCTGTTTCTGGGGCGGACAAAGACTGGTCGGACGCGAGGCGGCCTTTGCCGGGACGGCGCTGTTTGCGGTGACGGTGCTGCTGGGCATTGAAGGCGGAATTGCGAAAACCGATGCAATGCTGGTGGGTTGCACGACATTGGCGATGGCAGCACTGGCACAGATCCGGGCCGGCAAGGGCAAGAAAACCGCCCTGCTCTTCTGGTTCGCCATCGGTCTGGGCGCGCTGATCAAGGGGCCGGTGACGCCGATGGTCGCCGGGCTGGCCGTCCTGGTGCTGGTGATCTGGGAGCGAAAGGCCAACTGGCTGAAACCCTTGCTTTTCTGGCCCGGCCCGCTGCTGGCGATCGCGATGGTCCTGCCCTGGCTGATCTCGATCCAGATCGCCACCGATGGCGGTTTCCTGCGCCAGGCGATCGGCGATGACATGGCCCCGAAACTGGTCGGCGCGGCGGAGCGCCATGGCGGCCTGTTTGGCTACCACTTGCTACTCGCGCCCCTATTGTTCTTCCCCGCCAGCCTTACCGTTATACCCGGGCTGGGCTATCTGACCTCAGCCCTGCGGGGCCGGACCGGGGAGAAAACGGCCAGCGCGGCGCGCTTCCTGCTCGCCTGGGCGGTTCCGGTCTGGCTGGTCTTCGAGCTCCTGCCAACCAAACTCCCGCATTACGTCCTGCCCGCCTATCCCGCCCTCGCCCTGATCGCCGGCTGGGGTCTGATGCAGCTGACGGCGGCTGCCGCCTGGCAGAAATGGGTGAGCTGGGCCCTGTTCGCCTTCGCCGGGCTGGTCTTCGCCATCCTCCTGCCGGTGCTGTTCGTCGTCTATGGCAATAATGCCAGCTGGGACGCGGTGCGGCTGTCGCTGGGCGGGTTCGAAGGCGGGTTCGAGCTTGGGCTCGATCCGGCGACCGCGGCGATCGTTTTCCTCACCGCGGCGATCTTCGCCGGACTGACCGGCGCGGCGCTGATGGCGGCGCGCGGGCGCTCCGTGGTGCTGGTGCTCTGCCTCGCTATTGCGGCCGGTCTCGGCTGGCAGGTGATGGCGCGCGGAGCGGCCGCACCCAATGCCTATGCCGTGCGTCTGGCCGATCAGGTGCGCGCGGCGCGGAGCTATGCGCAGACGATTGCCGGAATCGCGCCGGAGGAGATCGTCACAGCGTCGAGCTATACCGAGCCCAGCCTGGTCTTCTCGCTTGGCACGGACACCATGCTCGGCACGGCGGAGGAAGTGCTGGCCTTTGCCGAGAGCCGCGAAGAACCGACCATGGTGGTGCTGGATCTGTCACGGGACGACGCGATCAGAACCTATCTGACAGCACCCGAAACAATGAGCCTTGCCGACCCGGCCCCTTGGATAGCCGCCCTGTTCAATCTGCAAATCTGTCATGGCACCATGGCGTCAGGGACAAATTATTCGCGCGGCGACGAGACGATCCTGGCAATCCTGTTCACGCGTTGCGAGGCCGAAGAGATCATCGTCGAACCATTGGCCGACCTAGAGGACACCCCCAATGACCCGCAAGATTGAAATCGTTGAAGTCGGGCCACGTGATGGCCTCCAGAACGACCCGGTCCTGCTCTCGACCGAGATGAAGATCGAATTCATCGCGCGGCTGATCGATGCCGGGGTCAACCGGATGGAGGCGGCGAGCTTTGTCCATCCCAAACTGGTGCCGGCGATGGCGGACAGTGCCGAGGTGATGGCGCTGGCACCGAGGCTGGACGGGGTCAGATATATCGGACTGGCGCTCAATGAACGCGGGCTGCGGCGCGCACTCGAGGCGGGCTGTGACGAGATCAATTATGTGATGGTCGCCTCGCCGGGCTTTGGCCTGAAAAACCAGAATGCGACGCCCGAACAGACCGCCGACCTGTTCGACAAGATCGCCATCCTTGCCCATGACGAGGGCGTGCCGGTTTCGGTGACGGTCTCGGTGGCGTTTGGCGATCCCTTCGATGGCGAAGTCGATCCGAAAATTCTCGGCATGCTGGCGGGCCGGGCCCGCGCGGCGGGCGCGAGCGAGTTCGCGCTCGGCGATACGATCGGCGTGGCCGATCCGTGGAGCGTGCGCCGGGCCCTCGATATCGTGCGCGCGCAGAGCGGCGATATGCGGCTGCGGATGCATTTCCACAATACGCGCAACACGGCGCTGGCAAATATCGCCGCGGCGGTCGATGCCGGCGTCGATGTGATCGATGCGTCTTGCGGCGGCATTGGCGGCTGTCCGTTTGCGCCGGCGGCGACGGGCAATGTCGCGACGGAAGACGTGGTCTACATGCTCGAGCGCGGCGGTTTCGAAACCGGCATCGATCTGGGCCGGATGATCGCAACGGCGAAATGGCTCGAGGAAGTGGCGCTGAAGCATCCCGTCGAATCGGCGCTCAAGCGCGCCGGTGGCTTCCCGGCACCCTAGGACGGCTTGTCGCGATCCCTGCGGGCTCGGCGTTGCCGCGACAGGCGGAATCGCGCGCGCACCCTGCGATCGAGATCATGGATCCAGCCGCGCACGGCAATCAGCAGCACCCGGCCCCACAAGGCGCCATAGATCGGCACGACCAGCAATGCTGTCGTCAGGCGCTGCAGCGGTCCCGGGTAGAATTTCCAGAAATACTTGATGAAACCGGCCGCCTTATGGGTTTCGACACGCCAGGGGCTGGCCCGGCTGGTCGCTCCGAAATGCAGGATCTGAACCCGCGGTTCGAACCAGACCTTGCCGCCGGCCTCCCGGACGGTGCGGCACAAATCAATGTCTTCGACATGCAGAAAATAGGCTTCGTCGAAACCACCAAGCCCGAGAAAATCATCCCGCCGCATCATCATCGCAGCGCCGGAGACCGTCGGGACTTCAATCATCGCGTCCGGGAGCTGATCGCCTTCCCAGTGGAGGTTGCGCAGGCCCGGGATCAGGCGGTCAAGCCGCAGGAAGCTGATCGCAGCCGCACGCGGCGTCAGTTCGCCGCGCCGGCCACCGGCCTGCTCGCTGCGATTGCGGTTGAGGATGCGCGTGCCGATGATCCAGGGCCGGTCTGCGGCCATCAGCGCCGATTGCTTGAGCCGGACGCCGGAACCAGGCGCCAGGATCGCGTCGGGATTGAGAAAAAGCAGGAGATCGCCGCTCGCTGCGCGGGCCCCGATATTGCAGCCCTTGGCAAAACCGAGATTGGCATCCGTCTCGATCAGGACGAAGTGCGCATGGCTCGCTGCCAGCTTGCGCAGGGCAGCCACCATGCGCGGCGGGTTCTCATGGCTGACCAGAACGAATTCATCGACTCCGGGCGCAGCCAGAACCGCATCAACCGCATCCATGAGGGTGTGTCCGGTCATCCAGGAAACGGTGACGACGCTGAGACGCTGTTGGCTCATCGGACAGGCCTTCGAACGCCGAGGAAGAGAACGGCGATCACGGCCAGGGCCGCCGCAGCCTGATGCCATTCTTGCCAGACGCCATAGGAAAACAAAACCAGGGTGACATAGGTGACCAGCACCCAGACCGTAGCGACGGCCTGTTCGCGCGTCAGTCCGGGCGCGCTGGCAATGCGTCCACCGAGGAAGACCAGGGCGCAGGTCAACAGCGCCGCCCCGATCAATCCGGTTTCGAGCCATATCTGCAAGCTGGCATTATGTGGATGCATAGGCAGCTTCTCGATCTGGTAACCGGCGAGTTCCATCTCGCCATTCAGCGGTCGCGACGCGTCCAGCCCATATCCGAACAGGGGCCTTTCCTTGATCAATTCGCTGACATAGGTCCAGATTTCCAGGCGCCAGAGCCAGGACAGAGGCAAGCTGTCGCGCAGGCCGGCCGGCAGCGCGCCGATCAGACCCGGCAGCACGACCGGCACGACAAGTACGCCGCCGGCAACGCTTCCAAAGACACCTGCCGTCATCGCGCGCGGCCAGAAAACTGTCAGCAAGGCCGCCACCGACCCAAAAAGGAACGCAACAGCGTTCACTTCGGTGCCGAAGCTGAAAGCGCCGATGGCGGCGAGCAGCATCACAACGACACCAACCACCAATCCTTCGGCCCGGTAGGCGATCAGCGCTGCCGGGCCAGCCAGCAGGAGAAGCGGCACGGCGGCATGCCCCAGCCCGCGATTGACATAGACCATCACTTCCGTCTCGGGCAGATCGCCATAACCTTCCATGGCGATCTTGTAGTCCAGGGTCATGGCACCGCCAGACAGGGTCTCGGCCAGCAGGAACAGCCCGAGCGCAATCACCAGGAAAATGATCGACGCCTCGGTGCGTGAACGCCACCGCCCCTCCAGACCGCCCACCCGTAGAACCAGCAGGAGATAGAGTGGAATACCGATCAGGGTTTTGGGCAATTGATCCGGATTGTCATAAGGCGACCACAGGAAGCTGATCCCGACCCAGGTCAGGAAGAGACCGCCAAAGACCAGGGGCAGGGAGACCGGACGCGGCCGCCAGAAATGCGCGTCGACCGGAAAGGCGATCATCGCCAGCAAGGCCGCCATGGGCGGCAGCAAGCCACCACCGGCGATGGACCAGGGCAAGGCGAGCGTGAAGGCAATTATGCCAACCCATCCGACCCTGTTTTGCCCCTGTGCCATCGTCAGTGCCGCCCGCGTCAGATCAGCTGCGTTTCAGATCGGGTGCCAGCGCATCGTCGCACAAACGTGCGATGGCCTCGGCCAGCGGCAGCACTTCCTGCTTGTTTCCCTCTTCGCCGAGGAAGCGCAGGGCGAGCGTGCCCTCTTCGGCTTCCTTGCGCCCGATCACGGCGATCACCGGGATCTTGCCCACCGAATGTTCGCGGACCTTGTAGTTGATCTTCTCATTGCGAAGATCGGTCTCGGCATTCAGGCCGGCGGCCTTCATGGCGGCCAGCACCTGTTCGGCATAGGGATCGGCGTCGGAGGTGATCGTCGCGATCACGACCTGGCGCGGCGCCAGCCAGAAGGGCAGCTTGCCGGCGTAGTTTTCCAGCAGCACGCCGAGGAAACGCTCCAGCGAGCCGAGAATGGCCCGATGCAGCATGACCGGACGATGCTTGTCATTGTCATCGCCGATATAATGGGCGTCGAGGCGTTCGGGCAGATTGAAGTCGCACTGGATCGTGCCCGTCTGCCATTCGCGGCCGATTGCATCCTTGACGACGAAATCGAGCTTGGGCCCGTAAAAGGCACCATCGCCGGGATTGTATTCGAAATCGAGACCGGAGGCCTCGGCTGCCGTGCGCAGCGCTGCCTCGGCCTTGTCCCAGACCGCGTCGGACCCGACGCGCTGTTCCGGACGGTCGGCGAATTTGACCCGCGGCTCCTCGAAACCGAAATCGGCATAGACCGATTTGAGGAGTTCGCAGAAGGCCTTCACCTCGTCGACGATCTGCTCGACCGTGCAGAAAATATGGGCGTCATCCTGGACGAAGCCGCGCACGCGCATCAGGCCATGCAGGGAACCGGACGGCTCATAGCGGTGGCAGGAACCGAATTCGGCCAGGCGCAGCGGCAGGTCGCGATAGGATTTCTGGCCCTGGTTGAAGACCTGGACATGGCAGGGACAATTCATCGGCTTGACGGCCAGGATTTTCTCTTCCTGGTCGATCGAGGAGATGAACATGTTCTCGCGATACTTGTCCCAATGGCCCGAGGCTTCCCAGAATTTCCGGTCCATCAGCTGGGGCGTACGGATTTCCTGATAGCCATTGGCTTCCAGACGCCGGCGCATATAGCTCGTCACCGTGCGATAGAGACGCCAGCCGGCCGGGTGCCAGAAGACCTGGCCCTGGGCTTCTTCCTGGAAATGGAACAATTCCATCTGGCGGCCGAGACGGCGGTGATCGCGCTTCTCGGCTTCTTCCAGGCGGAAGAGATGCGCCTTGAGCTGTTTGTCGTCGGCCCAGGCCGTGCCGTAGATGCGCTGCAGCATGGCGTTGCGATGATCGCCGCGCCAATAGGCACCGGCCACCTTCATCAGTTTGAACGCCTTGCCGATCTTGCCCGTCGAGGGCAAATGCGGCCCGCGGCACAGATCGAACCATTCGCCCTGGCGATAGATCGTGATCGTCTCGCTCTCGGGCAGATCGCGGATCAGCTCGGCCTTGTAGGTCTCTCCCATTTTCTCGAACAGGGCGATGGCGGCATTGCGCTCCATCTCCTCGCGCTCGAAGGGCAAGTCGGCATCAACGATCTCGGCCATGCGCTTTTCGATCGCGGCGAAATCCTCCGTCGAGAAGGGCTCGTCGCGGGCGAAATCATAATAGAAGCCGTCCTCGATCGAGGGGCCGATCGTGACCTGCGTGCCGGGGAAGAGATCCTGCACCGCCTGGGCGAGAATATGCGCCGTATCGTGGCGGATGACCTCGAGGGCCTCTTCATCCTTGCGCGTCACCAGGGCAACGGAACAACTGCCGGGCAGCGGCCGCATCAGATCCCAGTCATCGCCATTCACCTTGGCGATCATCGCCACCTTGGCGAGGGATTTCGAGATGTTCTCGGCCAGGTCCATTGGCGTGGCGCCATCGGGCAATTCGCGGCTGGAACCATCGGGAAGCGTAATATTGATCATTGGTCTACGTCCTTGTCGTCGGCGCGGCCTGCCGGCGGAAGCTTATCCGAGGTGTCGAGCATCGGGCGTGATCTGAAACGCCAGACCGCCCACCAGGGCACTTGAGTGCGAACAATCGGGGCCGGGTCGAAGCCATGGCTTCCACCCGGACGGCAACGTCCCAGCCGACCAAAGGTCAGCCAGAAGCCGCGCCAGCCACCCTGGGCGCGGATCGCCTCGATACCATAGGCCGAACAGGTCGGCTCATGGCGGCACCGCACGCCAAAGGCATAGAAAACCGGTGACAGGCTGTACTGGTAGACGCGGATCGCGCCGACCATCAGCCATCCCATCGGCCCCCTGGCCTTGTTTATCCCGTCGCTCGAACGCATTTGGATTCAAGCCTTTTAACGCCGCACCGCGCCCTGTCCACCATGGAGATGAGAGGCACGCGGCCAGCCGCAATGAAATGAGGTTGGGTTTGCCTGCTTTTTCCGGGCTGTCCGCTTCATCCTGCCGGCTGGGCAGGTACGAACAACCCTAGCCGGTCAGCGGGGTTGCGAGGCGGGTCGCGGTGGCGCGGGTCACCGCCTCGACGGCGGCATCGAAGGCGAGCATGATCGATTGATGCCGCGCCGGATAGGCGCGCGCGCTCTGCAGCAATTGCAGCTCGGCGAAACGGCCACGCGGGGCGGGGCCGGATTGTTTCAGCATTGCCTTGAGATTGTCGCGCGCCAGTTCCAGCTCGCGCAGCGAAGCGCCGACGGCCGCGCGGGCCAGGATCGAGGCTGAAGCCTGCCCCAGCGCGCAGGCTTTCACCCGCAGGGCAAGGTCGGCAATATGCCCGGACTGCACGATGACATCGAGCTCGATCTCCGAGCCGCACAGACGCGAGACCTTGCGCACGGAGGCCTGCGGCCGCGCCAGGCGTCCGATGCGCGGGATATCCGCAGCGAGCCGCAGAACGGCATTGGAATAGAGGTCGTCATTCATATCGCGGTGAATGTATGTGTTTTTCTGCGCCAGCGCCAGATGTACGCGGCGGGTGCGGCGATACCGCTCAGGCGGCCCGCCTATTCCTCGTCATCATCCGCAGCCAGCTCGTCGGCTTCATCGAGTTCATCCTCGTCGAGATAGGTCGGTTCGGTGCGGCCGAGCACTTCGGGGACATCGCCAAGATCGGCCGGATCAACGCCCTCGGGACACCAGGCCTCGTCGATCTCGACATTCCAGAAACCCTCGGCCTGGGCCGCGCCGGCGGCCAGCTTGCAGGCCTGGTCCTTGTCGGCAGCGACGACGCCATAGGTGACGAAGCCCTCACCGACCGCATCCTCGACCTGGACCAGGACGTTGAAACCGGTGAGCGCCATCAGGCCTGCTCCAGCTTGCGCCAGGTCGAGCCTTCCGGGCCATCATCGACCTGGACATTGAGAGCGGTCAGCTCGGCGCGCACGGCGTCGGCCGCGGCCCAGTCCTTGGTCTCGCGGGCGATCTGACGCTTGACGATGAGATCATCGATCGCGGCGCGTTCGGCAGCATCGAGCTCGTTGAGGCCGAACCATTCATCCGGGTCGCCCTGGCCGATACCCAGCAATGCGCCGGCAGCGAGCAATTCACCCTTGGCGCGCGCCTTGTCCGCATCGGTTTCGGCCTTATTGGCCTCGCCGGCGATCTGGAACAATTCCGACAGGGCTTTCGGCGTGTTGAGATCATCATACAGCGCTTCGAGGAAGGCCTCGGGTGCCTCGGTCCCGGCGGCTTCGACATCACCGAGCCGGCGCAATACGCCATAAATGCGGTCGAGGGCGCGGCGGGTTTTGGTGAGCAGGTCGGTGGTCCAGGTCAGCGGCGCGCGATAATGCGCGGTCAGCAGGGCATAGCGCAGCACCTCGCCGGAATAATGCTCCGTGAGATCATGGACGAGCTGAACATTGCCGAGGGATTTCGACATCTTGTCGGTTCCCATGGTGAGGAAGCCGTTATGGAGCCAGTAATTCGCCATCGGCGCACCGTCATGGGCGCAGACCGACTGGGCGATCTCGTTCTCATGATGCGGGAAGACGAGATCAACGCCGCCGCCATGGATATCGATCGTGTCGCCGAGATGCGCCGCGCTCATGGCGGAACATTCCAGATGCCAGCCCGGACGGCCCCGGCCCCACTGGCTGTCCCAGCCTGGCTCGTCATCAGCGGCCGGCTTCCACAGCACGAAATCGGCCGGATTACGCTTGTAGGAGGCGATTTCGACACGGGCGCCGGCAATCATGTCGTCGAGATCGCGATTGGAGAGCTTGCCGTATTTCTCGAAGGAATCGACATCGAACAGGACATGTCCGTCCGCCTCATAGGCATGACCGCCATAGACCAGGGACTGGATCATGCCGATCATCTGGCCGATATGTTCCGTCGCTTTCGGCGTGATGGTGGGCGGCAGGGCCCCCAGTGCGGCCATGTCGGCATTGTAGATCGCTGCGAATTTCTCGGTGATCTCGGACATCGGCTCGCCGAGTTCCCTGGCCGCGGCGATGATCTTGTCGTCGACATCGGTGATATTGCGCGCATAGGCGACGTGATCCACGCCGAATTCCCGGCGTAGAATACGATACAGGACATCAAACACGACCACAGGCCGGGCATTGCCGATATGTGCGTAATTATAAACAGTTGGGCCACAGACATACATCGTCACCCGGTCCGGATCGATCGGTTCGAACGGCCGTTTGTGGCGGGCCATCGTGTCGAAAAGGGTGAGGGATGCCATGGGAAATTTCCGTTCGCTCAATAGGTCATTGCTGAAAAATGTATCATTCGGATGCGGTCATATCATTGGAATTGCCACAGGGAAGGCCTAAATGCTTCCCGACGCGCAAGCGTGGACACGGTGGGTATACGGATTTGGCGGCGAAATCGCCAGACTGTCCATCCCCGATCCGGAAACCGGCACTACGGAATCTGCCCTGATGGCAGAGCCGACCCGACAACGAAAGGATCCATGGAGATGGACGCTGTGACTACAGATTCTGCCCGCCTGACCGAGGCGAAACCCGTTCGCCCTTCCCGCCACGAAGCCGAGGAAGCGGTCCGCACGCTGATTGCCTGGGCCGGTGATGATCCGGCCCGCGAAGGCCTGCTCGACACGCCCAAGCGCGTCGCCAAGGCGTATGAGGAATGGTTCTCCGGCTATGGCGCCGACCCGGCTGCGGCGCTCGGCAAGACGTTCGAGGATGTGCAGGGCTATGACGATATGGTCATGCTGACCAATATCGATGTCGAGAGCCATTGCGAACACCATCTCGCGCCAATCATGGGCGTGGCGCATGTCGCCTATCTGCCATCGGCCGCCGTCGTCGGGATTTCCAAGATTGCCCGCGTCGTCGAGATCTTCTGCAAACGCATGCAGACCCAGGAAACCATGACCGCCCAGATCGCCGATGCGTTGATGGATGCGATGAATCCACGTGGCGTTGCCATCCTGATCGATGCCAAGCATCAGTGCATGACGACGCGCGGCGTGCATCACCCGAATGTGTCGACCATCACCTCGACCTTTACCGGCGAATTCAAGACCGACGCCAATCTGCGCGACCGCTTCATGCGCCTCGCCGAAAAGGCCTGATTCGGCCGCCTTAATGCTTCATAATTGACGCTTTAACGATCATTATAACGATAATGCGTCAATTATAACTC
>NZ_CAXBKN010000022.1:0-35674 GCF_963976135.1 uncultured Maricaulis sp. | reverse complement strand
AGGAATTGATCGAGGCGACGCCGGGCGCGGTGATGCCGAGCCAGTTCTCCAATCCCGCCAATCCGGAGATTCACCGCCAGACCACCGCGCTGGAAATCTGGAATGACACGGCCGGCGACATCGATGTCTTCATCGCCGGCGTCGGCACCGGCGGCACGCTGACCGGCGTAGCCTCGGTTCTGAAAGCGAAAAAGCCCGGCGTCCGCATCATCGCCGTCGAGCCGACCGACAGCCCGGTCATCTCCGGCGGCAAGCCTGGCCCGCACAAGATCCAGGGCATCGGCGCCGGCTTCATCCCGGACAATCTCGATGTGAGCCTGATCGACGAAACCGTCCAGGTCAGCAATGATCAGGCCTTCGCCATGGCCCGCGAAGCGGCACGCAGCGAAGGCGTTCCGGCCGGCATCTCCTCAGGCGCCGCCATTCAAGCCGCACTGGAGGTCGCCAAGCGCGATGACATGGCCGGCAAGACGATTGTCGTGGTACTGGCGAGCTCGGCGGAACGCTATCTGTCGACCGCGCTGTTTGAGGATTAACCCCGCAAACTCATCGGCACCGGGTCGCAGAAGCTCTTCACGTCGAAAATCCGCTGGTCGCAGATGATATCGCCCGGGGTGAGCGGGCGTGACAGCTCCAGCCCTTCCAGCGTGCGGGCGCGGGAGAGCGCGACATAGGCCTGGCCGTGGGCGAAGAGGCGGCGGGCGAGGTCGAGATAGACCTTGTCGAGGGTGAGGCCCTGGGCCTTGTGGATGGTCATCGCCCAGGCCAGACGCAGCGGATATTGCGTGAAGGCGCCGGCGGTGGTCTTGGTCAGGGCTCGCGTCGCCTCGTCGAAGGCATAGGCATTGCGCTCCCACTTGGCCGGCTCGATCGCCCAGACATTGTCGCCGATGCGCACGCGCACAGCCTTTTCGTCAAACCCCTCGACCTCGGCCAGCGTGCCATTGACCCAGCGCCCCTTCGGATCATTGCGCGTCATCATCACGCGGGCGCCGATCTTGAGCACCAGCGGCTCCTCGGCCGGGAAGAGGCGCTGATCGAACTGGCCCTCGACCTTGGCATTGAAGGCGTGCGGCGTGGTCGGCAGGCCTTCCAGGCGGGCATTATTGATACGGAAGGCGGTCTCATTGGTCGCCGTCAGCACGACATGGCTCAGGCTCGCCTCGAGACCGGAGCGGCCGGTGACGCGCTCATTGAGCCGCTCGGCCTCGTCAGCCCTGACATCGCCCTCACGCACCACGTTGAGAAGATGGATGAAATCCTCATCGGTCTGGCGAAACACCTCTTCCAGCTCGACCAGGGCGAAACCGGCCTCGCGGAAGCATTGCGGGTTGAAGAAGAAGGGCCCGCCATGGGTGGTTTCGAGATATTCCGCCTCGCCGCCCTGCACCACCGGCGGCAATTGCGCCAGATCGCCGACAATCACCATCTGCACGCCGCCAAACGGCTCATTGCATTCGCGATTGAGGCGCAGCGACTGGTCGATCGCCCACATCATGTCGGAGCGCACCATCGAGATCTCGTCAATCACCAGCGTTTCCAGCGCCTTGACGACACGGCTATGGCGCACCTTGCGGATATCGCGGCCGGTGATGACGCGCGGCGGCAGGTGGAAGAAGCTGTGAATCGTCTGCCCGCCGGCCTGCATCGCGGCAACCCCGGTCGGGGCCAGCACCGCGGCCTTGTTGCCCGCCTGACGCAACAGCTCGCGCATCAATGTCGTCTTGCCGGTGCCGGCCCGGCCGGTCAGGAAGATATTCGGCTTGTCGCGCCGCAACCAGCCCAGAAGATTGATCTGGACTTCGGACAGCGTCGGTTCGGCGCGGGGGGTGAGTGGCGTGTCGGACATGGCGGCAAACTGCGTCTGTTCGCCGTTCAAGCCAACAGGAATGCACTTGATTGGCAGCGTCTTCTCGGCCACCTCTTCACCCATGAGCACTCCCATCGATATCGAACGCTTCGCGCGCCACATCGTGCTGCGCGAGATTGGCGGCCCCGGTCAGCAGGCGCTGGGCCGCGCCCGGGTGGCGATTGTCGGCGCCGGGGGCCTGGGCGCTCCGGCGAGCCTGTATCTGACGGCGGCGGGCGTCGGACACATCACCCTGATCGACCCCGATACGGTCAGCCTCGACAATCTGCAGCGGCAGATCCTGTTTCGCACCGATGATATCGGCCAATCCAAGGCCGGGACCGGAGCGGTGGCGCTGCGGGCGCTCAATCCGGGCACGCAGGTGATCGCGATCCCGGCCGCGCTGGACGCGGACAATGCGCGCGAACTGCTCGCCGGCGCCGATCTCATCCTCGATGGCTGCGATAATTTCGAGACCCGTTTCGCCGTCAATGCCGCCAGCCGCGCGCTTGGCATCCCGCTGGTCTCCGGCGCCATCGGCCGCTGGGACGGACAGGTCTCGCTGTTCAACGCCAGCCCCGACGCCCCCTGCTACCGCTGCTGGGTGCCGGAAATCCCGCCCGATGCCGAAACCTGCGCCCGCGTCGGCGTGGTCGGCGCCTTGCCCGGCCTGATCGGTTCGATGATGGCACTGGAAGCGATCAAGCACATTTGCGGCGCCGGTCAGACACTCGACGGCCGCATCCTGCTGTTCGACGGGCTGGCGATGGAAAGCCGGACGGTAAAGCTGCGGCGCGATCCGGAGTGTCAGGGGTGCGCAGAACGCTGAGCTTCAAGGTCGCGCTGTCAGCCGCAATGCGATCCCGATCACGAGACCGGGCAGGAAGCCAAACAGCAGACCGAGCAGGGCGTTGTCCGTGCTCAGACCGATGATCAGCCAAAGCATCAGGCCCGCGCCAATTCCGGCAGCGAGACCAAGGGATTTTCGGACTTGCGGTGGGGTCGAAGGCGGCGGGAGTCGATCAGGGGGCGTCATGCCGGCCAATCTGAACGATCACGCCTGTCGGGAAGCTGGGGGCGGGTATAAATCCTGTTCAGATTTCCCGCCCCCGCTTCAGCCCTGATGGCGCTTATTCGTAAGCGTAGGCATTGCCGGCGGCGTCATTATACAGCGTCTGCACCATGCGATCGGTGGTGATGAAACCCCAATTCCAGTCATCATGAAAATCAGCCAGGGGCGCCGCAGCGCGGACCGTTGCCAGATCGGCGCCGGCTTCGACCAGATTGCGAACCCGGAAGGCCGCTTCGCGCAGCATATCGAGCGAGGCCTGCAGCTCGACACGTGTCGAGAGCGGCCCATGGCCCGGGATGATGCGCGTCTCATCGCCGGCAATCTCCAGCCCGCGCTCCATCGCCGCAGCAAAGCCGTCGACCGAACCGCCCGCAGACAGATCGATATAGGGGAAACGCCCGGAGAAGAAGGTGTCGCCCATATGCAGGACATTCGCCTCACGGAAATACACCATGGCGTCGCCATCGGTGTGGGCGTGGGGAATGTGGACGGCCTCAACCGTCTGGCCATTCATGTGAAAGGTCAGATCATCGCCAAAGGTGAGGATGGGCAATATGCCCGGCGCCTGGGCCCATTCGGCCTCGGCATTGTCGAGACGGGCGCGGATATTATGATGCGCCGCGATCGTCGTGCCGAGCTGGGCGAAATGGGCATTACCGCCGGTATGGTCGCCATGCCAGTGGGTGTTGACGATGAAACGGGGCGCATCGCCGCCCGTAATCTCGACGACTGCGCCTTCGATCAGGCCGCCGGTATTGGGCAATTGGTCATCGACCATGACGACGCCGTCAGGGCCGTTCAATACGGCGAGATTTCCGGCCACTCCGGTCGACAGCATGTAGAGGCCGTCACCGAGATCCGTGCTCTCCACAGAAACCTGTGGCTGTTCGTCCTGCGCATGGGCGGAGATCGCCAATGCGGGCAATGAGTTGGCAGCCAGCAGGGCGGCTGCGGTCGTAATGGCCAAACGAAAGCGCATGATATCCCCTTTGAATTTCGCCGGCCCCTCAATGCGACCTGACGTCAGGAGGATATAGGTGCTTATTTCTCGTTTGCACCCCCGGTGTCCGAATCACCGTCCCCGGCATCGGGACCGGCAGGCGGCGACCGGCGGCGGGAAGCGCGCGCTTCGAACGCCACGCCGGGGCCTACCCCGAGCGCCACGCCCATCGCGAGCTGACCCAGAGCCACGCCAACAGCCGTGCCAATGGCAATTCCCAGCGCAACCGATGCCCCGGGCCTGAGCGAAGCCTTCATCATCCCTGCCCCTTCATTCCGTGAATCTTTACCACCTATTCACCGTGTCAGGCACAGGGATAGGGGAGAGGAGTTTCCCATGCGCTCGCTTGCGACCCTGATTGTCATGCTGTGCTGTCTCGTGCCGGCCCAGGCGCAAGACGCAGATCCCTCGACTCCTTCGGGCCAGGAAGTGCCACGCTTCGTGAGCCTGAAATTCGACGTTGCCAACGGCCGTTCCGGTCCCAGCCGCTCGCACCCCGTCGCCTGGCGCTATGTGCGCGCCGGCCTGCCAATGGAAGTCGTGGCCGAGACCCCGGACTGGCGCCGGGTCCGTGATCCGGGCGGCGAACTGACCTGGATGCACCGGTCCATCCTGTCCGGCCGGCGAACCGTGGTCACAACCGAGGACACCACCCTGCGCGCTCGCGCCGATGAGGAAGCCTCCGCCGAGGCGATTGCCGAAGCCGGCGTCATTCTCGCCCTGGAGCGTTGCCGGACCGGTTGGTGCCGGGTTGAAGGTCAGGGATATCGCGGCTGGGCAAGGGCGGACGCGCTCTGGGGCGTCTATGCCAATGAGCGTGGCGACGAGCGTGGTGGCGAAAATGACGGCAGCCCCGCCTTGAGCGGCTCACCGGCGCGTGATACCGCTCTGCGCTGATCCTCCCGGTTTTCACGCAAGACCGGGTCCCCATTCCCAGCCCGGCGAGGGGCAGCATTTGCTGCCCGCCCCGTGGCGCAGCCGATCGGTTACATGACTGAACGCCAAAGCTCTTTTAGCTACGAAGATCTGATCGCCGCCGGAGATGGTGGCATGTGGGGTCCCGACCGGTCGCGTCTGCCCGCCCCCCCCATGCTGATGATGGACCGCATCACCCATATCGACGACGATACCGGCGATCACGGCAAGGGCTATATCGTCGCCGAGCTCGACATCAATCCGGACCTCTGGTTCTTCGCCTGCCACTTCAAGGGCGACCCGGTGATGCCCGGTTGTCTCGGCCTCGATGCGATGTGGCAATTGGTCGGCTTCTTCCTGTGCTGGAAGGGCAATCCCGGCAAGGGCCGGGCGCTGGGCGTCGGCGAGGTCAAATTCACCGGCGAAATCACACCGGAAACCAGGAAAGTCCGTTATGTCATCCACCTGAAACGGGTGATTCAGCGCAGGCTGATCATGGCCATTGGTGATGGCCATGTCGAAGCCGACGGCAAGATCATATATACGGCCAAAGACCTGCGTGTGGGCCTGTTCCAGCCCGCCGAAACTCAAGAAGACTGATCCAGGAGTTCGCGATGCGCCGTGTTGTTGTCACCGGTCTCGGCATAATTTCTCCCATCGGGAATAATGCCGCCGACGTCACCCAATCCCTGCAAGAAGGCAAAAGTGGCATCCGCCACATGGAGAGCTTCGCGCAGTATAATTTCCGCTGCCAGGTTGGCGGCAAGCCGACGGTCGATCCAGCCGAGCATGTCGACAAGCGTATCTACCGCTTCATGTCGGAAGGTGCCGGCTGGAATTATATGGCGATGGCGCAGGCGATCGCCGATGCGGGCCTGCCTGAATCGGATATTTCCAACACACGCACCGGGATCATCATGGGGTCCGGCGGCCCGTCGGCCGGTACGATCGTCGCCGCGGCCGATATCACCCGCGAAAAAGGCCCCAAACGCGTTGGCCCCTTTGCCGTTCCCAAGGCAATGAGCTCAACCGCCTCGGCGACGCTGGCGACCCCGTTCAAGATCCTTGGCGTCAACTACACCATCACCTCCGCCTGCACGACCTCGCTGCATTGCATCGGCGCGGCCACCGAGCAGATCCAGTGGGGCAAGCAGGATGTGATGTTCGCCGGCGGTTGCGAGGAGATCCATTGGGCCCTCTCCAACCTGTTCGACGCGATGGGCGCCATGTCGACCAAGTATAATGATACGCCGGAACTCGCCTCGCGCGCCTTCGACAAAGATCGCGATGGCTTTGTCGGCGGTGCCGGCGCCGGCGTTGTCGTGCTCGAGGAATATGAGCGCGCCAAGAAGCGCGGCGCGACCATTTATGCAGAAGTCACCGGTTATGGTGCCACTTCGGATGGTTACGACATGGTCGCCCCGTCCGGCGAAGGCGCCGTGCGCTCGATGAAGCTGGCAATGGAAACGGTCACCAAGCCAGTCGATTATCTCAACCCGCACGCGACTGCGACACCGGTTGGTGACATCAAGGAGATGGGCGCGGTCAAGGAAGTCTTCGGTGATAATGCGCCGATGATCTCCGGCACGAAATCGATGACCGGCCACTCCCTCGGCGCGGCCGGCGTGCATGAGGCCATCTATACGCTGCTGATGATGAAGCATGGCTTCGTCGCCCCCTCGATCAATATTTTCGAGATGGATCCGGAGATCGCGGCCCTCAACCTGCCGATCATCACCGAAACGCGCGATGCCGATATCCAGACCGCCATGTCGAACAGTTTCGGCTTTGGTGGCACCAATGGCACGGTCGTATTCCAGAAAGTCTGATCCCACATTGCCTGTGATCGCAGGCGAGGAGATACATGATGAGTGAGAACCAATTCCCCACCGGAACTCTGATGAAGGGCAAGCGGGGCCTGATCATGGGCGTCGCCAACAAGAATTCGATCGCCTGGGGCATTGCCCAGCAATTGGCCGCCCAGGGCGCGGAGATTGCCTTCTCCTATCAGGGGCAGGAACTCGAGCGCCGCGTGCGGCCTCTGGTGGAAAGCCTTGGCGGCGAGCCCTTCATGGTCGCGGCCGATGTCACCGACGAAGCCTCGATGGATGCCTGTTTCAAGGCGCTTGAGGACAAGTGGGGCACGATCGATTTCCTGGTTCACGCCATTGCCTTTGCCGGCAAGGACGAGCTGGTCGGCTCCTTCACCGAGAATACCACGCGCGAAGGCTGGCGCCGGGCGATGGAAATCTCCGCCTTCTCCTTTGTCGATGCCGGCAAGCGCGCCTCGCACATCATGCCCAATGGCGGCGCCATGGTGACGCTGACCTATCTCGGCTCGGAACGTGTCGTGCCGTCCTACAATGTCATGGGTGTCGCCAAGGCGGCCCTGGAAGCCTCGATGCGCTATATGGCACGCGATCTCGGCCCGGCCGGCATCCGCGTCAATGCGCTCTCGGCCGGACCGATGCGCACCCTCGCCATGGCCGGGATTTCCGGCGGCAAGGCGCTGATGCGCACCGGCCGCGAATGGTCGATGATGAAGGAAGACACAAAAATTGAAGGCGTCGCCGGCGCCGCACTCTATCTGCTCTCCGATCTCGGCCAGTCCTGCACCGCCGAAACACTCCACGTCGATGCCGGCTTCCACGCTGTCGGCGTGCCGAGCATGGACGGGGATGATTAGCGGCTCTCCCGCTGTCATAACCAGAAGTCACAAAAAACCCCGCCAGAGCAATCTGGCGGGGTTTTTCATCAGGTCAGGGTGAGCTGAACCTCACTCCATCAAATCCTCATCCTCCAGAGCATCACCCTCGCCGCGCGGATCCTCGATGGGCTTCACCCAGCGGTCGAGCCAGTCAATGCTCTCGGCGAGCACGTGGAGCACGCTCTCGCGGCCGCGATAGCCATGGCTTTCATAGGGCAGCATGACCAGGCGTGCAGTGCCGCCATTGCCCTTGACCGCCGCAAACATCCGCTCGGACTGGATCGGGAATGTCCCCGAATTATTGTCCAGAAGGCCATGGATCATCAGCAGAGGCTCATTGATCGCATCGGCATGCATGAAGGGGCTCAGCTCGAAATAGACCTCCGGGGCGGCCCAGAAGGTGCGCCGTTCGGACTGGAAGCCGAAGGGCGTCAGGGTCCGGTTATAGGCGCCGGAGCGGGCAATGCCGGCGCGGAAGCGGTCACTGGCCGCCAGCAGGTGAGCCGTCATGAAGGCGCCATAGCTGTGGCCGGCAATGGCGACGCGTTCACCATCGCCAAAGCCGAGCGCCACGGTTTCATCAATCGCGGCCTCGGCGGACATGACCAATTGCTCGATGAAGGTGTCATTGACGGTTTCGGGATCATCGCCGATCACCGGCATGGTGGCATTTTCAAGCAGGGCATAGCCCTGGGTGACGAGGAAGCGCGGGCTGGTGCCTGAAATCCGGGTGAATTCCCAGGGCGAACCGCGCACCTGTCCCGCAGTGGCGGCATCATTATATTCACGCGGATAGGCCCAGACCAGAACGGGCAGGCTGTCACCCTCTTCGTAATCGGCCGGCAGGTAGAGCGTCGCCGAAAGCGAGACGCCATCGGCCCGTTCATAGGTGATCATGCGGCGCGAAATTTCATTAAGTTGCGGATGCGGGCTGACGAATTGCGTCAGGGCCATTTCGCCATCGCCGGAGTGCAGATAGAGATTGGCGGGAGTGACCGGATCTTCGCGCGAGATCAGGAATGAGGAGGCATCCGGTGCGACCAGGCTGATGACGCGCTCATAGACCTCACCGCTATTGCGCCAGATCTCCTCCGCCTCAAATGTCTCGAAACTGACCCGGTGCAGGAAGGGCCGGTTTCCCTCGGGCGTCGCGCCATCGCCGGCGAAATACATGAACCCATCCTCGACGCCGATCACGCTCTGGCCGTATTGGTTGCGCACGGTGAGCGGGTCGCCGGGATCGGCATAACTGTCCTGGTTATTGCGTTCCTCGACCAGGCGGGGCTCGATATCGGGATTGGCGAAATCCACCAGCCAGCGCCGGATCACCCGCGTATCGCGGTCATATTCAGCCGCGAAGCCGGTTTCGCCGATATTGGTGAACTGGGTTCCGTAATAACGGTCTTCGGTGCGCAGAATCTCCCTCGGCTCGCCATCGAACGGCGCTTCCAGGGCCCAGACGCTGTCGCGCTGATCGATCTCGACGCGTGGGTCACCCCCATCGAGCGCCTCGGCCCATACCAGCCGCGCCGGGTGTGAAGCCTGCCAGCCAATATTGCGGCGTCCGGTGATCACACCGCCAATGGGAACAGCATCTGCGATGGGTTGCTGAGCGATCTCGGCGACGACACGGCCGCGCAGATCAAGCACCTGGCTCTGATCGGCGAGGCGATACCAGGGCTGCAGGAATGAGAAAGGCCGGCGGATCGATTCGGCGAGGATATACTCGCCCCCGGGGGCCGGGCTGGCGCTGTAATAGAGGCCCGGCGCGCCGATCCGGCGTTGATTGCGCCCGTCGGCATTGACGAGAACCAGCTGGCTGCTGGCCAGCCAGGCGAAGAGATCGGCATCATCGCTATCACGCAGCAGGTCCTGGTAGGTCCGCACGGGCGATTCCTGGCCACTGGCCTCCTGGATAACCGGCCCGTCGGGTACCCGGGAGCGCACAGGCCTCGGGCCGCGGTCGGGCGAGACCAGGCTGACCAGGAGGGTTTCGCCATCCGGCATCCAGCTGAGCGGCGAGAAGACCGCATTGACCCCCGATGCAATAATCTGGCGCGCCCGTGCGCGGGCGACATCGACAACCCAGACGCTGAGCTGGTCGCCACGGGTAATGACCATGGCGATTTTCGATCCGTCATGGGACCAGCTGACATTCGAAATCCCGACATTTTCGGGCAGGGCCACAGGCCTTTCCTCGCCCGTCGCGATATCCAGCAGGCTGAGCCCGACGACACTGCGCGGTCCGTGACGGCCATTCGTTTCAGCATCCAGCCGCAAACCGGCCAGCCGCTCCATCGGCCGCGCCAGCTCGGATACCGGAGGCAGGCTCTCGCGCTGCAGCAGGGCAATTGTGTCGCGTGCCGGGGAGGGCGATGTCCAGGGGGTGGGCTGGGCGTCGACGATGTCGACAATCTCCTGCGGCGGCAGCCGGTATGGCTCCTGGGCCTGGGCCATCGCGCCCAGGCCTGCCAACATCACCGCCGCCGCGCCGGCGCCCGTCTTCCACCATCCCTGGATTGCCATCATCATTCGCTTCCCTTGCATGGAGGCCGCACGGGCGGCCCGACCTGTGCCTGGAAGGTAAATGAGATTGCCGCCCCCGAGTCTGACAAGTTCGTAACATTGGCGCGAACTACACCGTCGAACTCACCGCGCGGCCGCTGCGCGGTGTGGCGACCCATTTCAGCCCCATCACCGGCCGCAGGAACGGCACCCGCCTCACCAGTTCATAGCCTAGCCCGCACCCGACTACCGTCATCGCGACAAGCACCCAGAACTCGGTCCAGACACCAAACCCCATCGAGCCGATCCAGAAACCGCCAACCACGATGATGGTCTGGTGCAGGATGTAATAGGGGAAGACGGCTTCGGTGAGATAGCGGCGCGCAGCATTGTCGTGATTGAAGAAACGGCGGGCGACCCCCAGCAGGGTCAGGATGATGGCCCAGGCAAAGAAAATGCGGTCGAAGCGCGCGGTCCAGATGAGCGGCATATTGTTCTCGATCGCCGGCCAGGTGGAATAGCAGGCATAGAGGAAGACAAAGGAGGTCACCGTGAGCGTCGCGGCCCAGGGCAGGACCCGGTCAACCGCGCGCCAGAGCGCCTCATTGCGGGCGAAGAAATAGCCATAGAGCAGGATCAGGAAACTATTGGCGTGATTGGCCCAGTCGCTGGTGAGGTCATGAGTGGTCGGGAAACGTTCCACCAGGGTGAAACGGATCAGAACGAAGGGCAGAAGCGGCAACACGATCATCAGGATCGGGCCCAGCACCGGACGCTGGAACAGCTCGCCAACGGCCTTGAGGGCCTTGCTGTCGGCGACGGCCCGCAGGATCGGAATCACCGGCGCCAGCAGCATGCAGTAGACGAAGAGATAGACCACATACCAGATATGATTCCAGGTGGGTGAATGCTCCGACCAGGGCCCGGACCATTCGAAGGCATAGCTCTGATAGAAGGTCCAGAAATTCGCACCGATCTCGCCGGCACGCTGCAGCTCGACCCACATCTGGGGCGGCACAATCACATACATGCCGAAGACGATGACCGGGAAAAGACGGACAAAGCGGTCACGGGCAAAATTTCCCGCCCCCAGCTTGTCGGACAGGAAGCGGATCGCGACGCCGGAGATGAAGAAGAGCAGCGGCAGGCGCCAGGGGCTGGACAGCCACATCAGCGGCTCCATCGCATCATTCATGTGCGAGCTCTTGGCGTGCCAGCCCTCCGTGTTGAAGAACATGCCGATGTGGTAAAAGATCAGCAGTCCGAAGACACCGATCCGAAGCCAGTCGAGATCATAGCGGCGGGTGCTGGGCGAGACAGCCTTGGCAGGGTTGGTCATTTTCCTGGACTCCCGGATAGAGAAGAATTGCCACCTTCATGGCCGGCGCCTGACGGGATGGCCAGCGTCCCGGTATCGATAGCGGCCCGCTGTGACGGGCGGCTGCAGCCCGGGGACAAGCGGCGGCGAGCAGGGCCAAGCGGCGCAGTGCCCGGCTTGCCTCAGCGGGCAGCAATGGCATGATCAGGCCATGAACACGATCGACTTTCAAAACGAACAGGACGCCGAGCGCCGCGCCGGACTGCACGCCCTGCTCGCTTTCTCAGCGATGGCGCTGGCCTTCTGGGTCGTCAACGCCACCTCCATCATCATGGAGGAAGCGCGCGACGGGGAAAGCTTCAATGCCTGGAAAGCGTGGTTTCTCGAGGGTAGCAGCACGGTCTACCTGCTGATCCTGTGCTGGATAGCGGTGGGACCGTGGGAGCGTCGCTTCCCCCTCGGCGGCGCCAGCTGGACGCGCTGGCTACCCGCGCATATCGGCGGCGCCCTGGTGTTCTCGCTCCTGCACGTCACCGCGATGGGCGTCACACGCGACGCGCTCTATCCGGTCCTGTTCAACACGGACTATCACTTCTTCGAAAATCCGCTGCAGACCTTCATCTATGAATTGCGCAAGGATGTGCTGAGCTATGTCTCGGTCCTGCTGACCCTGACCGGTTTTCGCACCATTGAATGGCACCGGCTGGAAGCCGCCGCTGCCCGGACGGAAGCGCGCACCCATCACCGGGTCAATCTCAAATGCGGCGGCCGTGTCATGCACCTTGCCGCGTCCGATTTCAGCTCGGCCCGCGCGGCCGGAAATTATGTCGAGGCACGCTTCGGCACGCGTCAACACCTGGCGCGCATGACGTTGAATCAACTGGACCAGCTGCTGCGCGAGGCGGGCGTGGACTCGGTTCGCGTTCACCGCTCCTGGTTGGTCAATCGCGACATGATCGCGCAAACCGCCCCGACCGGAGAAGGCGACGTCACCCTCACCCTGTCCAATGGCGAGACCGTCCCCGGCAGTCGCCGTTATCGCGACCGGCTCGAAGCCGCATAGAAAAACCCGCCGGATGGCTCCGGCGGGGTCTTCATTCAGTTCTGAACGCGTCAGGAAGCAAGGGGGCTTACGCCTCCGCGCCATCCTTGGCGAGCTCGAGACCGGTTTCCTGGTCGACGACTTTCATCGACAGGCGGACCTTGCCGCGATCGTCAAAGCCCAGGAGCTTGACGTAGACTTCATCGCCTTCCTTCAGCAGGTCGGACGGATGGTTCACGCGCTCGGCACGAAGCTGAGACACATGGACCAGGCCGTCTTTCGGGCCGAAGAAGTTCACGAAGGCACCGAAATCCATGACCTTGACGACTTTGCCCTTGTAGATCTTGCCTTCTTCAGGCTCGGCGGTGAGGCCGATGATCCAGTCGAGCGCAGCCTTGATCGAAGCCGCATCCGAAGACGAGACCTTGATCACGCCTTCATCATTGACGTCGACCTTGGCACCGGTCTTTTCGACGATCTCGCGGATCACCTTGCCGCCGGTTCCGATCACGTCACGGATCTTGTCGGTCGGAATGGTGATGGTTTCGATGCGCGGCGCAAACTCGCCGAGCTCGGTGCGCGACGTGTCGAGAGCCTTGGCCATCTCGTCGAGGATATGCAGACGGCCACCCTTCGCCTGGGCGAGGGCTGTATGCATGATCTTCTCGTCGATACCGGCGATCTTGATGTCCATCTGGAGCGATGTGATGCCCTCGGACGTACCGGCAACCTTGAAGTCCATATCGCCGAGATGATCTTCATCACCCAAGATGTCGGACAGCACGGCAATGCCTTCAGGATCCTTGATCAGGCCCATGGCGATACCCGAGACCGGGCGCGTCAGGGGCACACCGGCATCCATCATCGCCAGCGAGGCACCACACACGGTGGCCATCGAGGACGATCCATTGGATTCGGTGATCTCCGACACGAGACGGATCGTGTAGGGGAAATCGACATGCGATGGCAGAACCGCACGAACAGCGCGCCAGGCAAGCTTGCCATGGCCGATTTCGCGACGGCCCGGAGCCAGGCGGAAGGAGGTTTCACCGACCGAGTAAGGCGGGAAATTATAATGGAGCATGAAGCGCTCCTTATAGGTCCCCGTCAGATCGTCGACGAATTGCTCGTCTTCACCGGTGCCCAGCGTGGCAACGACCATCGCCTGGGTTTCACCCCGGGTGAACAGGGCCGAACCATGTGTGCGGGGCAGGATACCGGCCTCGGACACAATCGGACGGACCGTGTCGAGGGCACGGCCATCGATACGCTTGCCGGTCTTGATGATGCCGCCACGAACAATGGAGGCCTCAACAGATTTCATCACGTCCTTGAGAACCGTGCCGGGCAGGCCGTCAGGGTTTTCTTCGGAACGGGCCAGAGCCACAACGGCTTTCGCCTTGGCCACGCCAACAGCCGCATAACGCGCGGTCTTGTCGACATTGGTATAGGCAGCAGCCAGCTCGTCACCAATCAGGTCACGAACCTGGGTCTCAACGGCGGAATGATCTTCCGGCTCGTAATCCCAAGGCTCTTTCGCCGCTTTTTCAGCCAGGCGGATGATCGCATCGATCACCGGCTGGAAAGCAGCATGGCCGGCCATGACGGCGCCAAGCATGATGTCCTCGGAAAGCTCTTTCGCTTCCGATTCAACCATCATGACGGCATCGCCCGTGCCCGCAACGACGAGGTCGAGCGCACTGTCGACCATGTCATAGACAGGCGGGTTGATGACGTATTCACCGTCGAAATAACCGACGCGAGCCGCGCCGATCGGACCCATGAATGGCAGACCCGACAGGACCAGGGCGGCGGAAGCGCCGATCAGGCCGACAATGTCAGGATCGTTTTCCATGTCGTGCGAGAGCACGGTCAGCATCACCTGGACTTCGTTCTTGAAGCCTTTGGGGAAGAGCGGACGGATCGGACGGTCAATGAGGCGCGAGGTCAGCGTCTCTTTTTCCGATGGACGGCCCTCGCGCTTGAAGAACCCACCCGGGATCTTGCCGGCGGCAAAGGTCTTTTCCTGGTAATTGACCGTGAGAGGGAAGAAGTCGGCCCCTTCCTTGACGGTCTTGACGCCAACGGCGGTGGCGAGAACAGTCGTCTCGCCATAGGTCACCATGACCGAGCCATTGGCCTGACGGGCTACACGCCCGGTTTCGAAAGTGAGAGGGCGGCCCTCCCACTCGATCGTTTCTTTTTGAATATCGAACATATCGTCTTTCGTACGGATGCGGTCGCGGATCAGCGGCGCAGGCCAAGCTTCTCGATGATTGCCCGATAGCGGGCATCGTCTTTATTCTTCACGTAATCGAGAAGACGGCGGCGCTGGGAGACCATTTTCAGAAGGCCGCGACGCGAGTGGTTGTCCTTCTTATGGGTCTTGAAATGCTCTGTGAGGTTGGCGATCCGCTCTGTGAGGATGGCCACCTGGACCTCCGGTGAGCCGGTATCGGCGCTACCACGGGCATGCTCTGTAATGAGCGCGGATTTGCGCTCTTGCGTAATCGACATCGGGTTCTCCTAAACTCTGTCGGCCCCGGCATGGGGCAAGTTGAATACACGCACGGGCTGAAACCTTCCGGCCCGCGCCTCGCCGAGTGCCACTGCCTGCCCGTCCAGGGTCGCCAGAGCCATGAAAGAACAATCCTTGCCCGCTATCATAAGAGGGCGCCGAAGGGCTTTCAGCTCTTGCGCTTGACGCGGGAGCAGGACGATCGACCGTCCTAGCTTCAGATTGGATGCCTCCTCGCCGGTGATGGCCAGCGCCGGGATGTCGTCCAGCGCGGTCTGTACCGGGAGCAGAGCTTCCGAAGCGGCGCCCTTATGAGCCATTTCTCGCAATCCGTCCAGCGTTGTGGATTCTGCCTCGACGAAGCTCCCGACAACCAGCCGCCGCAAGGCCACGACATGGCCCTCAGTGCCCAGCGCGTGAGCGAGGTCGCGCGCCATGGCGCGGACATAGGACCCCTTGCCACACCGCATCTCGAACACGGCATGATCGGGATCGGGACAATCGACCAGCTCGAGCGCATCGATCCGGATCGTGCGCGCCTCGAGTTCGACCTCTTCTCCATCGCGCGCCAGGTCATAGGCGCGTTCGCCATTGACCCGGATCGCCGAATAGACGGGGGGAATTTGCTGGATCTCGCCGGTAAAGCCCGGCAGGACCGCCTCAATGGCACTGCGCTGCGGCCGCACATCGGACGTCGCGACCACCTTGCCCTCGGCGTCCAGCGTATCAGTGCGCTCGCCCCATTTGACCGTGAACCGGTAGACCTTGGCGCCTTCCATCGTGAAGGGAACCGTCTTCGTCGCCTCGCCCAGTGCGATTGGCAGGATGCCGGTCGCCAGCGGGTCGAGCGTGCCGGCATGGCCGGCCTTGTTGGCGTCAAAGATCCGGCGAACCGCGGAGACCGCCTGGGTCGAGGTCATGTCAAAGGGCTTGTCGAGGATCACCCAGCCATGGATGTCCTGACCCTTGTTCTTGCGAGCCATGTCTGTCTCTCAATTTCGATCGAAAGGGCGGCGGCGTGAAACCTCACGCCCGCGGATACCATCAGCGCGAGCCGGTTTATTCCTGGCTGTCGCCATCATCGTCCGCCTTGAGGTCGCGTTGCACCTGTGGCCGCGCCAGGAGCTGGTCAACATGGCTGGCGGTCTCATAGCTGTTATCGGCGTGGAAATGCAGTTCCGGCGTGAATTTGAGCTCGATCTCGCGACCCAGCCGCCCGCGCAGGAAGCCGGCACCGCGATTGAGTGCCTTGGCCAGCGCGGCCGGCTCACCGGGACCAAGCGGTGCGACATAGACCTTCGCCACCCGCAGATCCGTGCTCATGCGCACTTCACTGACCGTGATCAGGGCCTTTTCGAGCTCGGGGTCGCGCAGATCGCCGCGCGCCAGCAAGGTCACCAGCGCATGCCGGATAATTTCTCCCGCGCGGAGTTGCCGCTGCGTGGCTGTCTTCGGTTCGCGGGTTGGTCTACGGGCCATAACACCTCTCCGAGGTCGGGGGCACAAGCGTCAAATCGCTGCACCGCAAGGCGCGCGGGTGTACGCCGGTTGCGCAATGGATGCAAGCGCCAGGGGGCGAGCCCGTCAAGATGGCCCGGATTACAGCCTGTTCAAGAAGCACGCGAAAATGTGACCCCGCGTGCGGCCTCGTGTCTTGCGATCAGGCCGCCGCACACTGCACACAAGGCAATGCGAAACATCGTGACGACCGCCATCCCGGCCGGAGCCCTGCCATGAACCGACTTGTCCTGTGCCTGCTCGCCTGCCTGACCCTGGCTGCGCCTGCCAGGGCAACCGGCACAGCCAGCAATTCACGCAACATCGCCGAGGCCTATCTCGCGGCCTATCAGCGCCAGGACCATGATGCGATGCGGGCGCTCTATGCCGAGACCGCGCGTTTCATCGATCCGACCTCACTGGCGGTTCCGCAGATCACCCCGCCAATCGACTGGCGCGGGGCCGACGCCATCATCGCCGGCATTTCCAGCTGGGGTATTGCGCAATTGAGCTATGAAATCGATCGCAGCTATGAATCCTCGGATGCCGTGATCTTCGATGGCCGCACAGTGGTGAGTTATCAGACCGGGATCGGCGAGAGGCGCTTCGTCTATCCGATCATAACGATCATCACTGTGCAGGACGGCAAGGTCGTCGAGCACAGGGACTACACAGACTTCGCAGGCGCGCGCGAGCTGCCGGCACCCCCATCCCGTCAAATCAGGAGAGAATAATGAAACGCACTCTGGTGGCCCTGGCCGCGATCATGGCCCTGTCGGCCGGCGCCGGCGCGCAGGACGCGCCCGGCGCCGAAAGCATTGCCCGGGCCTATATGGACGCCTATTCGGCCGCGAATATCGACGCCATGGAGCCCCTGATGGCCGAAGACATGGTGTTCGATGACCCGACGGCGCTCGGCGACGGCCTCGGCCCGGACGGGATTCACCGCGAGGGCCGCGACGCCAGCCTGGCCATGCTGCGGGACTTCATCGGCACCTATAATCCGATCGAGCTCGGCTTCGTCTGGGATACGGTCTTCGCGAGCAATGACCGGGTCGTCTTCACGGGGCATGTCAACGCCCTCTACCCGACCGAGACCGAAGGCCAGACCTTTCGCTGGCGGGCCGACCAGGTCAGCGTGATCACGGTGCGCGACGGGCTGGTCGTCCACCATCAGGACTTCGCCAATTACGCCGCACCCGAGCAGGGCCTGATCCCGGCGCAATAGATCCAGGCTCACACGCCCCGCGAGGCTTTCACAACACAAAAAGGGCGGCCCGATGGAGCCGCCCTTTTCCTGTTCCGGATATGAAAGCCCGGTCTAGCCGTTGCTCTCAAGCTTGCGCGGCACTTCGATGATCTCGAAACACTCGATCTTGTCGCCCTTCTGGATCTCCTGATACTCGATGAAGCCCATGCCACACTCGGTGCCGGCCTTCACTTCCTTCACTTCTTCCTTGAAGCGTTTCAGGGTCGACAGATGGCCCTCGTGCACGACGGTGTCGTTGCGCAGCAGGCGGACGCCACAGCCACGCTTGACGACGCCTTCGGTCACGCGGCAACCGGCAGCCTTGCCGAAGCGGGTGATATTGAAGACCTCCAGGATGTCGGCGTAACCGATGAAGTTTTCGCGCTTCTCCGGAGCCAGCATGCCTTCCATCGTATTGCGTACATCATCGATGACATCATAGATCACCGAGTAATAGCGGATTTCGACTTTCTCACGCTCGGCAAGGTCGCGAGCCTGTTTATTGGCGCGGACATTGAAGGCGAAAATCGGCGAGCCCGAAGACTTGGCCAGCAGGACATCGCCCTCATTCACGCCGCCTGCGGCGGCGAGCACGATTTTCGCCTGGACCTCGTCATTCCCGAGACGCTCAAGCGACTGCTTGATGGCCTCGGCGGAACCTTGCACATCTGCCTTGATCAGCAGCGGCATTTCCTTGGTCTGGTTTTCCTGAAGTCGCGCCATCATCTGCTCGAGCGATGTGCCCAGGCCGACATTCTGGGCGCCACCGGCGGACCGGGTCTTGCGCTGGCGATACATCGCGATTTCGCGCGCCCGGCCTTCATTCTCGACCACGGCAAAGACTTCGCCCGGATCCGGAGCGCCGTCGAGACCGAGGACTTCAACGGGTACCGACGGGCCGGCTTCAGCCAGGGTCTGGCCGCGCTCATTGGTCAGGGCGCGGACACGGCCCCACTGACCACCAGCGACCAGAAGGTCGCCGCGCTTCAGCGTGCCGCGGCGAACCAGAACCGTCGCGACAGAGCCGCGGCCCTTGTCGATCTTGCTCTCGATCACGACGCCTTCGGCATCGCGGTCCGGATTGGCTTTCAGATCCAGCAATTCGGCCTGAAGCAGAATGGCATCGGTCAGCTCGTCAAGACCGGTGCGCTTCTTCGCCGAGATATTGACCGACTGGACATCGCCGGACATGGCCTCGACGACGATGTCCTGCTGCAGCAGGTCCGTAATGACTTTTTGCGGATCGGCTTCGTGCTTGTCGATCTTGTTGACGGCGACGATGATCGGCGTGCCGGCCGCCTTGGCGAATTTGATCGCCTCGATGGTTTGCGGCTTCACGGAATCATCGGCGGCCACGACGAGGATGACGATATCGGTCGCTTCGGCACCGCGCGAACGCATGGCCGAGAAAGCCGCATGTCCCGGCGTGTCGAGGAAGGTGATCTTGTCACCGGACTTCAACTGCACCTGATAGGCACCGATATGCTGGGTGATGCCGCCGGCTTCACCCGAAACGACATCGGTTGAACGCAAGGCGTCGAGCAGCGAGGTCTTGCCGTGATCGACATGACCCATGATCGCCACGACCGGTGCGCGCTTGACCTTGCTCTCTTCCGGATCGTCACTGGCGATAAAGCCGGTTTCGACGTCGGATTCGGAGACACGCTTCACCGTGTGGCCGAAGTCTTCCACGATGAGTTCCGCATCATCGGCCTCGAGCACATCATCCATGCGGACCATCTGGCCCTGCTTCATCAGATATTTGATGACGTCCATGGAGCGCTCAGCCATCCGGTTGGCCAGATCGGCAACCGTGATCGATTCCGGAATGATGACTTCGCGGGAAATCTTCTCACGCGCCGTCGTACCGTCGCTGCGGCGTTGTTTTTCACGTTCCCGGGCCCGGCGGACCGAGGCAAGCGAGCGTTGACGCTCTTCATCGCCCTCGAGAATATTCTGGATCGTCAGCTTGCCACGGCGGCGGCTATCAGCCTTGGCGCGGGCTGGCGTTTGTTGCTGGCCGGGCTTGACCGGACCGGCACTGACGGGCGGACCCTTGCGTTTGACACGGCCACCCATAGCGTCGAGCGTCGCGGCCGGGTCGGGCAGGTCTGCCCCATCCATCGGACGCTGTGGACGCTTTTCAGCGGCAGGCTTGCGGCGAACTTCGCCATCACCTTTTTTCGGACCATCATCGGCATCGCGTGAGGCGTCAGCTTCGGCCAGGCGGCGCGCTTCGGCCGCGGCTTCGGCTTCGCGTTCGGCAGCCTTGGCCTCATCGGCCTCGCGGGCTTTCAGATCGTCAAGGTTTTGACGTTCGGCATCGGCACGCGCCGAGCGTTCAGCCTCTTCCTGTTTCTTCTTGGCATCGCGATCGGCCGACTCGGCACGGGCACGGGCAATCGCCCGCTGACGCGATACGAGTTCTTCCTCGGACAATCCCAGCTGACGGGCTTTCGCGGCAAGCGCGGACTCACCCTTGCTGGCGCCGGCGCCACCAGGACCTCTCCCACCGGCCGGACCGGAGTCCTTGCCAGGGGTCACCACACGTTTGCGCTTCTTCTCGACCACCACGGCTTTCGAACGTCCGCGCGCAAAACTTTGCTGCACGGTGCCCGCACCGGGTCGTTTCAGAGAAAGCGGCCGGCGGCCGGAGGAATTATTGTCGTCTGCGTCGCTCATGCGAGCCTTCCAAGTTCGGCTATCGTTTGACGGGCTTTTCCGGTAGCCGAGTGCCGGAAATCCGCGCTGTTCATACCTTGTCCGGCCTGAAGGCTCGCTAACCTAGCGACCTCCACCCCGTATTCAACCGCTGTTGCGGCATGCGCCGCAGCTCCCGGTTCAGGGAGCCGGCGGCCGGAAGCCCTCGAGCTTCCTCATTGTCACGCCGAAAGCCCGCACCTGCGAACCACCGGTAAGCACTCCATGCACGACCGTGCCGCGCCCGAGTGCCTCGCCCAATTGCTCGGCGGTAAATCCACCGGCAACCGGAATATCACCCCAGGCCGCCTGGGCCAGACGGTCGAGTTTGACCCGTCCGTCCTCGGCGCCGTCGACCGCCTCGATCCGCCAGGCCGGCCGACCGGCCTTCAGGGCGATGCGTGCGGCATCAAATCCCAGCGCCACCTCACCGGCCCGCCGCGCCAGGCCCAGAAGGCTCAATGCACGGGCGGCAAGTTGCGCCTCGATCATGTCGGCCAGGCCGTCGGGAACCTTGACGGCCCGTCCGGCTGACCGGTTGAACAATCCCTTGCGGGCGGCCGTGTCGACCGAAGCGCGATCGGCACTGACCCATATGCCACGGCCGGGCAATTTGGCGGCGATGTCGGGGAAGACTTCGTCTCCCGGGCCAATCACAAGGCGGATCAGTTCCGCCTCGTCCTTGACCTCTCCGGAAGCGATGCAACGCTTCTCCCGGATCGCCTGTGTCGCCGCCTTCGGATTACTCAGCCTTCTGTTCCTCCTCGCCGGCGTCAGCTGCGTCTAGGTCGAGGCCCAATGCAGCGGCCTCGGCTTCCAGCTCCGCCAGATCCATATTCTCGACGTCGAAGACGTGGGCGTCAGGATCTTCATCCTCGACTTCCTCGACTTCGCGCACCGGCAGGTCCTCCTCGGAGATCCAGCCGGCAACAACGCGGGCGCGCATGATCAGCATTTCGGCATCATCGGCGGAGAGCTCGAAACTCTCCAGCACGCCAGGCTGACGCACGCGTTCGCCATTGACCGTTTCAAACCAGCCGCGCAGATCATCGGTCACGAGACCGGCCAGATCCTCGACCGTCTTGACGTCATTTTCGCCGAGCGCGACAGCCATGGGCAGATCAATACCCTCGACCTCGAGCAGGGCGTCCTCGACGCCGAGCTCCTTGCGCTTGGCATCCTGTTCGCCGGCGAGGCGGTCGAGATAATCCCGGGCACGCGCCTGGATCTCTTCAGCCGTATCATCGTCGAAGCCCTCAATGGCGGCAATTTCGCCAAGGCCGACATAGGCGATTTCCGAGACATCGGTGAAGCCTTCGGTCGCCAGCAACTGGGCGATGACTTCGTCGACATCAAGCGCGCCGGTGAACAGGGCGGTGCGTTCAGCGAATTCGCGCTGGCGGCGTTCGGATTCTTCTTCCTCGGTGAGGATGTCGATCGACCAGCCGGTCAGCTGCGAGGCGAGGCGCACATTCTGGCCACGGCGGCCAATGGCGAGCGACAGCTGCTCGTCAGGCACCACGACTTCAATGCGGCGATCTTCCTCATCGAGGACGACCTTGGACACTTCGGCCGGCTGCAGCGCATTGACGATAAAGGTCGCCGGATCGTCGGACCAGGGAATGATATCGATCTTCTCGCCGGCCAGTTCGGAGACCACAGCCTGGACGCGCGAACCGCGCATACCGACACAGGCACCGACCGGATCGATCGAGGCGTCATTGGAAATGACGGCGATCTTGGCCCGGCTGCCGGGATCGCGGGCAACGGCCGAGATCTCGATAATGCCTTCATACACTTCCGGCACTTCCTGCGCGAACAGGGCGGCCATGAAGTCCGGATGGGCGCGGGACAGGAAGATCTGCGGTCCGCGGATTTCCTCACGCACGTCATAGATATAGGCCCGGACGCGCTCATTGGTCTGCAGGTTTTCGCGCGGGATGCCGTCGGCGCGGCGGATAATGCCCTCGGCGCGGCCGAGATCCATGATCACATTGCCATATTCAACACGCTTGACGATACCATTGATGATCTCGCCGACACGGTCCTTGTATTCCTCGAACTGACGCGCCCGCTCGGCTTCACGCACTTTCTGCGTGATCACCTGCTTGGCGGTCTGCGACGCGACCCGGCCAAATTCGATCGGAGGCAGCTCGTCGGAGAAGACGGTGCCGATCTCGGCGGTCTTGTCGATCTTGCGGGCCTCAACGAGGGAAATTTCCTGGCTGTCATTCTCGACTTCTTCGGCGACCGTCATGCAACGGGTCAGCGACAATTCGCCGGTCTTCGGGTCAATCTTGGCCCGGATGTCGTTTTCGGCGCCATAGCGAGACTTGGCGGCCTTTTGAATCGCTTCCTCAATCGCCTCGATCACGATCGATTCGCTGATCGACTTCTCGGCCGCAACGGCACGCGCGATCTGCAGCAATTCAAGCCTGTTGGCGCTGACACCAATGCTCATCGGAAGTTCCCCGTTACGATGGACTGCGACATCATTCGTCTCCTTCGGTCGTCGCGGGCGCCTCGGCGCGCGCTTTCAAATTCGCCTCGATCAAGGCGTCCGTCAAAACCAGCTTGGCATCGGTGATCCAGTCAAACGGGATCAGCGTAGTGTCCTCTTCGCCATCCGCGTCGAGCAGGACATTATCCCCCTCGACGCCGGCGAGAATACCTCTGAATCGCTTGCGGCCATCCGCGAGGCGGTCCAGCTCGATCTTGGCTTCATTGCCCTCCCAGCGCGCGAAATGCGGCAGGGTGGTCAAGGGCCGGTCGATCCCCGGTGATGATACCTCAAGATCGAATTCTCCGGAAATCGGATCCTCGGTCTCCAGGGCGCCGGAAATGCCGCGCGACAGGCGCGCGCAATCTTCAACGTCAATGGCGTTATCGGGGCGATCGGCCATGATTTGCAGGCGGGCGCGCTTTCCGGAGAGGACGCGCACGCGGACAATCTCCAGTCCGAGCTCGGCGGCAACCGGCTCGGCCAGATTCAGAATGCGGATATCCTGTGGTGTCTTCGTCTTCAAGCCGGCGGCTCCGTCTGCAGTAACAAAAAGAGCGGCCGCCGTTAGGCGACCGCTCGATAGCATCATCCAATGCGATCGAACTTGTGTATGGGCGCTATATAGCCGCCTTGGGGCCGCTTGGCAAGGGAGCGCCCGAGCGGCAAATGAAATCCATGAAGACCGGCGCGCAATCGCCGAGATTCTTGGTCTCATAGCGGGTGCGAACATGATCAACGGGTGGCAGGCGCCAATCCGCAGCCGTTTGCGCCGTCCATTCGAAGCGCCCATCGCCAGCGAACTCGGCCATCACATGGTCCGCATAGGACTTCACGTCGGTGGCAATGCGCAATTGTCCGCCCGGCTTGAGAATACGGGCAAAATCATCGCGCGATGATTGCTGGATGAAACGGCGCTTGGCGTGGCGCTTCTTGTGCCAGGGGTCGGGGAAGAGCAGGAAAATGCGGTCGAAAACCCCGTCGGCGAAGCGCGGCAGGACGTCGCGCGCGTCGCCGCGATGCAGACGGACATTCTCCAGCCCGCCATCATCAATCCCGGCCAGTGTCTTGGCGACCCCATTGAGGAAGGGCTCGATACCGACATAGAGATTTTGCGGATGCGCCGCGGCCTGGGCCACCAGGTGCTCGCCGCTGCCAAAGCCGATCTCGAGAATATGCGCCGCCTTGCCGGCGGCCAGGCGTGCCGGATCGATCTCCCCGTCCGGCGGCAGATCAATGGTCGGCAGGACATCATCGACAAGCGCCTGCTGGCGCGCCGAGAGCGGCTTGCCCTTGGCACGTCCAAACAGCCGGAAGTCCCCGGAAGCGTTGAGTTGGTCGGTCATGCGCACGACATAGCGAATTGTGTGGCCGCCTGCACGCGCAACGTCAGTGGGCGAGCTCGTCCTGCTCGGCAGCCAGGGTGCGCACAAGTTCGAGTACGCGCCGGCGGACTTTCGCATCGCTGATCCGGGAAAAGGCCTCGGCCAGCGAGACGCCGTCAGAACTCTGGATGAAGTTATAGACGATCGGCGTCTGGTCGCCTTCCGCCATGCCGGAGACATTGGGCTTGTCCGCCAGATCCTCGAAGAAGAACTGGACCGGTACTTCGAGCACGCGCGACAGCCGGTAAAGCCGGCTCGCACCAACCCGATTTGCACCGCGTTCATACTTCTGGACCTGCTGGAAGGTCACACCCAGCTCATCGCCGAGTTTTTCCTGACTCATCTTCATCAACTGGCGACGCAGTCGAATTCTTGACCCCACATGCATATCAACCGGATTGGGAATGCGGGGGTTTACCTTCTGCATAAAATTACCTCGTTTGCGGGCCAAATAGCCATCGATCGCCGTTATAATTAACATGAGCACGGCGGCTCGGCATCATCACTATCTGTTCAGCGCCGGTATTTTAAATATTTTTCTACCACTTTACGTCGCTGCAAAATGATGCCCGCAATCAGGAAGCCATTGATAATCCAGAACGGCCAGTCGCCCCAGAGGGCGTAAAGCGGTGCTGCAACCGGTCGCGGCAAATCGACATCATAGGCGCCCTCACTGCGCGGCTGGATCTCTACCGGCATGCGGCCGAGGGCGTCAATCACGCCCGAGACACCCCGCGATGCGGAGCGAATCATCGGCAGGCCGGTCTCGATCGAACGGTAGCGCGTCTGGTTGACATGCTGACGCGGGCCACTGGTCTCACCGAACCAGGCGTCATTTGACAGGTTGAACAACCAGGACGGGCGCGGCGTGCCCGCACGGACAAAGCCGGGGAATATCCCCTCATAGCAGATCAGTGGCATGACCGGCGGCGCGCCCGGCAAATCCATCACGAAGGGGCCGGCACCGGGCGTGTACTGCAGACGGGCAAAATCGGCGAATCCGATCATCGACAGCAGGCCGGAAAAGGGAATGCTCTCGCCAAACGGGGCCAACAGGACCTTGTCATAGAGTCCGACAATGCGCGGTGCCCCGCCCTGATAGCGCAAGACGGCCAGGGAGTTGTAATAGGTATCGTCCTCCGGCCCCACCACCCGGCGGCTAATCCCGGTCATCAAGACCTGGTCACTGGCAAATAACTCGCCAATCAGGCTGAGCGTGGCGCCGTCCTCGAGCATGTAGATCGGCAACGCGCCCTCGGGCCAGAGCACGTGAGTAACATCAGCCAGACCGGGCGCGGCGGTAAGGCCGAGATACCGGTCCCGGGCCAGCAAGGCACCATCCGATCCCCATTTTTCCGCCTGGGTGATGGAGGATTGCACGATCCGCAGCCTTACGTCCGGCACCGTGCCGGGATCGGATTCCTGCAACCGCAATGCACCAAAGCTGAACATGATCAACAAGATCGCCGCGCCTGCCATGGCGGGCATGCTTCGTTTCAGATTGAAGGCGGGGCCGACAGCAACCGCAGGCGAGACCAGCGTTAAAACCGTGAGCAGGCTCAGGCCATAAACGCCAAACCAGGAGGCCGTCTGGCTGACCGCACCACCGGCTGGCCAGGCATAGGCTGGCAGATTCCACGGCAAACCGCCGAACATGTGCCCGCGCAACCACTCGAACACCGCGATACACACCGCAAACACCAGCACGCGCCATTCCGAGCGTTGCGCCAGCAGGGCATAGGCGACCATGGCACCGCCCCAGAATGCGGCCAACAGCGCCGCCAGGGCCGGCACAGCCAGCGGGATGAGCGGAATAAATTCCGGGCCGCGATTGATGAAGGCATAGGCAAGCCAGAACATGCCGGCGAGGAAATAGCCGAAGCCGAACAGAAATCCGCGCCAGAAGGCTGCGCGCAACGGCCTGGCGCGCCGGCGGGCACCGTCGACAGTCCACAACAGCACTGCCAGGGTCACAATCAGAACCGGCCAGGCAAAGACCGGCGCCATCGCCAGGGCTGACACGGCGCCGCCCAGGCACAGCATCAGGGCCAATTGCCATCCGCTCGCGGCGGCGATCCGTGTGCGCAATCGCCCGGGCGAATACCAGGCATGGCGGGTCAAGACGCCTCGGCCCCTTCATCCGCCGCAGCGCCGGCATGAGTCCAGTGGGTCGCCCGCACCCGCATCCGCTTGATGCGCCGCGGGTCCGCCTCCAGCACCTCGAACTCATAACCCTTGGGGTGACGGATCACCTCACCACGTTCGGGAACCCGGCCGGTCAGGGTGAAGACGAGTCCGCCCAGACTATCGACATCCTCATCCTCATCGGGACCGGCAATTTCCTCGCCGACCACCTGTTCGAAAGCATCGATCTCGGCCCGCGCCTCGACATCCCAGACGCCGGGCCCGCGGGCGCGGATCACCGGCGCATCCTCGTCGTCATGCTCGTCTTCAATATCCCCGACGATCGGCTCGATCAGGTCTTCAAACGTCACCAGCCCGTCAGTCCCGCCATATTCATCGACGACCAGGGCCAGGTGCATGCGACGCCCCTGCATACGGCGCAGCAAATCGGTGGCCCGCATGGAGGGCGGCGCGAAGAGGAGCGGCCGCGTGATCGCCGGCAAGACCTGGAGATCGGCCCAGCCCGCCTCGCGCACCCCCGCCTCATTCGGGGCGAGGTGAGCGATCAGATCCTTGATATGGACGACGCCGATCGGGTCATCGAGGGTTTCCCGGTAGACCGGCAAACGCGAATGGGCCGCCTTGGCAAAGGCGTGCGCCAGCTCGCCAAGCGGCGTGGAGACCTCGACGCCGATAATATCGGCGCGCGGCACCATGACATCGACGACCCGCAAATCCTCGAGGGCATCGGGGTCGATCGCGAACGCAGGCGGCGATGCCGGCTTGACGGGCTCGATCGGGAGCGCCGATTCCTTGATATCATCCGGCCCGCCGAAAATTCGCCCGAACCAGGACCGGGTATCAGCCTCGGAAGTATCGTCCACGCTACTCATCGGCTTCTGCCCCGCCGTCAGCCATGTCGAGATAAGGGTCGGCAACCCCCAGCCGGGCCAATGCCCGGCGTTCGATCGATTCCATTACCTGGGCCTCGTCATCTTCGAGGTGATCATAACCCTGAAGATGCAGGAATCCATGCACGATCAAATGACGCAGGTGATCGGCCAGGGGAAGCGAGCGCGCATTTGCCTCGCTGATGACCACACCGGACGCCAGGGCAATATCGCCAAGATGATTATCCGTATGCTCCGATGCCGGGAAGGAGAGCACATTGGTCGGCCCTGACTTCTGGCGAAACCGCGTATTGAGATCGGCCATGGCCGCGTCATCGGTCAGCAGGACGGCAATCACGCCAGGCCGGGCATTGGTGATTTCCGCGCTGGCGGCTGCGACGGCCTGCTCGACCAGCCGAGTCTTGCCCTCGATGACCTTCCAGGTCTCGTCTTCAACGATGACGTCGACAGCATTCATGACGTCCGGGCTCCGCCTCGCTTGTTCAGATCATCTTCATAGGCCGCGACAATGCGGGCCACGAGATCATGGCGCACAACATCGGCCCGGGTAAAGCGGATCGCCGCCACACCCTTGGTCTCGGCGAGGATCTCGAGCGCATGCGGCAGGCCGGACGGGTCACGCGGCAACAGGTCACACTGGCTCGGATCGCCGGTCACCGCCATGCGTGAGCCTTCACCCAGCCGGGTCAGCACCATCTGCATCTGGGCGCGCGAAGTGTTTTGCGCCTCATCGACGATGACGAAGGCACGATTGAGCGTGCGCCCGCGCATGAAGGCGATCGGCGCAACCTCGATGCGGCCATCGGCGCGCATACGCTCCAGCTCGGCCCGGCCCAGCGTATCGGCCAGCGCGTCCCAGACCGGCAAGAGATAGGGGTCGACCTTCTCATTGAGATCGCCAGGCAGAAAGCCGAGCTTCTCGCCGGCCTCGACGGCCGGACGCGTGATGATGAGTTTCTCGAATTTGCGCTGCACCAGCATGGAGGCGCCATAGGCGACCGCCAGCAGCGTCTTTCCGGTGCCGGCCGGGCCGACGCCGAAGATCAGGTCATAGGCTTTTTCATTCTTCAGCGCGCGGACATAGGCGCGCTGGCCCTCGGTGCGGGCAATCAGGCTGGCGCCGCGCGGCACGCGGATCACACCATCATCGGGCTGGCTCGGAAGATCGCCACCATCGAGCATGCGCAAGGCGGCGCGCACCGTCGCCTCGTCACAAGTCAGACCATGGGCGAGACTGGCATACAGGCCCTTGAGCACACGCTTGGCATCATCGCGCGCCTGCGGGTCACCCGCCGCGATCACGATCTGGCCACCGCCGGGCGCACTGAGGCGCACATTGAGCTCTTCCTCGATCAGGATCAGGAAGCGGTCACCGGCACCAACCATGGCGCGCAGACGTTCGACATCGTCGAAATGCAGGCCTTCGGAGACTTCACGGCGCGGCTTGGCGGCTCGGGCTTTCGAGGGGGTTGTCTTGGGCGGCTTCACGCGACGTCTCGCTCCGCACCCACCAGCTGGCCTGACAGGGAATTGCGCGATGCATCCTCGATCCGGACCATGCCGATACGCCCGATCAGATCGGCCGGCCCGTCAACATGCACCGACTGCAGATAGGGGCTGCGGCCGTGCAATTGCCCGGCAATCCGGCCGGCTTTCTCGAACAGAACCGGCAAGGTCCGCCCGATCTGCGAACGGTTGAAACCGGTCTGCTGTTCGTCGAGCAGGGCCTGCAGGGCGTGCAGGCGCGTCGTCTTCACGGCCTCGTCGACCTGGTTCGGCATCGCCGCACCCGGCGTTCCGGGACGGCGCGAATACTTGAAGGAGAAGGCGCTGGCATAACCGATCTCGCGCACGCAACGCATCGTGTCCTCGAAGTCGGCATCGGTTTCGCCCGGGAAGCCGACGATGAAATCGCCGGAGATCGCGATATCGGGCCGCACCTCGCGCATGCGGGCGATCAGCCCGGCGTATTCGCCATAGGTGTGCTGGCGGTTCATCGCCTTGAGGATCTTGTCCGACCCGCTCTGAATGGGCAGGTGCAGATAGGGCATGATCTTGAATTCATCGCGATGCGCTGCAATCAGCGCCTCATCCATATCGCGCGGATGACTGGTGAGATAACGCACGCGCTCAATGCCACCGATCAGGGCGATATGGCGCAAGAGCTGACCCAGCCCCCAGGGCCCATCGGCCTCGCGGCCGGCCGGCGGGGCGCCGTGATAGGCGTTGACGTTCTGACCCAGCAGGGTGATTTCGCGCACGCCCTTGGCAGCGAGACGGCGGATCTCGTCGACCAGCTGGTCAACCGGCCGCGACCATTCGGCGCCGCGCGTATAGGGCACGACGCAGAAAGTGCAGAATTTGTCGCAGCCTTCCTGCACGGTCACGAAGGCCGAATAGCCCTCGACATGGCGCTCGCTCGGCAATTGGTCGAACTTGTCCTCGACCTCGAATTCCGTGTCGAGCGCTTCGCCGCGGGCGCGGTGGGCGCGGGCGATCAGTTCGGGAAGCTTGTGATAGCTCTGCGGCCCGACCACGAGATCGACCGTCGGCGCGCGGCGCATGATCTCGGCACCCTCAGCCTGGGCGACACAGCCGGCAACGGCAATCGTCATGCCGCCATGCTCTGCCTTGGCGTCCTTGAAGGGGCGCAGGCGTCCGAGATCGGAATACAGTTTCTCCGCCGCCTTTTCCCGGATATGGCAGGTATTGATGATGACGAGATCGGAGCCCTCGGCCTCCTCGGACGTCTCATAGCCAAGCGGCGTCAGAACGTCTTTCATCCTTTCGGAATCATAGACATTCATCTGGCAACCATAGGTCTTGATATAAAGGCGTTTACGCGTCGAGCTCATCGTCACTCTGGGGCAACCGCGACCGGTCGACTTGTTTCCGTCCCGGTCCATGCCGGGGAAGCCGCGCGTTATGGGCGAAACTCGTCCTCAAGGCAAGACCTGCCGCCTCACTCCGCCTCGGCCAGGGCCGGTTTCTTGAGCGTTGTGACGTCTTTGCCGCGCGATGACAGGCCGACGACCAGCGCCAGGACCGTCAGGACAGCGGCCAGCAGGAAAGCAGCACCTGGAAGATAGACCGGCGCGTCATCAGTGGTGAAGTAGCGGAAGACCAACGGCAGGGTTAGCGGACCGATCACCATGGACAGGCTCTGCAGGCTCGACATCGCCCCCTGCAATTCGCCCTGGCTATTGGCCGGCACGAGACGCGAGCAGATCGACTGCATCGCCGGCCCGCCGATTCCGGCAAAGGACCCGAAGGCCATGATGACGTAGAACACCCAGACTTCACTGACGAATCCATAGCCAATATAGGCCACTGCCGCGATCGAGAAGCCGATCCCATAGGCCCGCCATTCGCCAATCCGGCCCACAATAATCCGCGTCAGCCCGCCCTGCACAATCGCCGAGGCCAGCCCCACCGCCATCAGCGAGAAGCCGATATCGCGCGGCGTCCAGTCAAAGCGCAGGGTCGAGAAATAAGTCCAGAGCGCCGGGAAGGCGGCATGACCGAGAAAAAAGAGAAAGGCCGCAGCCAGCATGGCAAACACGACCGGGTATTTGTGCATTTGAATCAAGGAACCGAACGGGTTGGCACGCCGAATATTGAAGGGCCGTCGATTCTCCTCGCTCAGCGTCTCCGGCAGGATGAAATAGCCATAAATCACATTGGCGCCGGCCAGGGCTGCGGCGGCGAAGAAAGGGTAGCGCGGGTCGACATCGCCCAGCAGGCCGCCGATCACCGGGCCCAGGATAAAACCAAGACCGAAGGCCGCGCCCATCATGCCGAAACGGCCGGCACGGTCTTTGGCGTCAGTGATATCAGCGATATAGGCGTTGGCCGTGGTATATGTGGCACCGAACACCCCCGACAGCATCCGGCCGATGAACAACACCGCAAAGGTCGTCGCCGTGCCCATGATCAGATAATCGATCGTGAAACCGAGCATCGCAAACAACAGGACGCGACGGCGGCCATACCGATCACTCAATCCGCCGATGATCGGGGCGAAGATGAATTGCGTGAAGGCGAAAACGCCCATCAACAGCCCGCCCATCACGGCGGCTGACTCGACAGGCTCGCCCGTCAGCGACATCACCAATTGCGGCATCACCGGGATGATGATGCCGAAACCGACCATATCGATCAAAACGGTGATGAAGATGAAGACAAAGGCGTGTTTGCCGGGTGGGCGTGCGGACATGACCGCTCCTCGATCGGGCGCCTATTCCCCGGCGCTCTTGAGCGGTACGCCGTATAACTCCATGCGATGATCGACAAGCTTGTAGCCCAGCTTGCGCGCAACCGCTTCCTGCAGCCGTTCGATCTCCTCATTGACGAATTCAATGACCTCGCCGGATTTCAGATCGATCAGGTGATCATGATGCTCGTCGCCGACTTCCTCATAGCGCGAACGCCCGTCGCGGAAATCGTGACGCTCGATAATGCCGGCCTCTTCAAACAGGCGCACGGTCCGGTAGACGGTCGCCAGCGAGATCCTCGGATCTTCCGCGGCGGCGCGACGGTGGAGCTCCTCGGCATCGGGATGATCCTCGGAGTCCGACAGGACGCGGGCAATCACCCGGCGTTGATCGGTCATCCGCAGACCCTTGTCGACACAAAGCTTCTCGATCCGATCCGGCATGTGATTCCCCTATTCGCTGAATGGAGTGATAGGCCGTGAACCGCTGCGCTGTCCATCACCGCTCAGTGATTTTTCAAGAACCAGAGCGTCACTACCGTCTGGGTAGTAGGCCCGCCTTTGCCCGATCTGGCTGTAACCCGTCCGTAGATACAATGCTTTCGCCGAGGTGTTGAGCGTCGAAACTTCCAGAAACAACCGCGCTGCACCACGCGCCGCGGCTTGCGCTTCGCCACAGGCCAGGATTTGAGCCCCGGCTCCCTGGCAGCGTTGTGCAGGCACGACACCGATCGTCAAAAGCTCGGCCTCATCGGCCGCGACCCGATACAGGGCCATGCCCACCCACTCATCGCCGCGCCTCGCCAACAGACCGACCGTCGTCGGCATATGCATCATCGCGGCGATTTCACCCTCAGACCAGAAGGGTTGAAAACAGAGCGAATGGATTTGCGCCATCTTGCCCGCCGAGTCCGGCCCGGTTCGCTCGACCCGTATCGTGCTCAAGGCTGACGGCCTCCGGGCAGTTTCGCATCCGGAGGGCGCGCATAGAAGGGCAATGGCGGCGCCTGGGCCGCATCGGCGCGTTCGGTCAGATCCAGCAATGCCGTCAAATCGATCGCTGTCGTGGCAAGATCGGTGAATTGTGGCAAATCGATCAGACCGGCACCACTGCCGGTCATATGCCCGGTCTCGCCGGCCAGTTCCAGGATGCGTGCCGCCACCTCGGAAACGGGTAATAATTCCGCACTCATCGCGGCACCGCCCTGCCAGACCTGAACCACAATATCGCCGCGTTTGGCGTCATGCAGCACGGCCAGAGGGCCGGAAATTCCCGCGGCCCGGGCCAGAACCGCCAGATTACCGATCCCGACAGCCTGCGCGCCGGTCGCCAGCGCAAGGCCCCGGGCGAAGGCCACCCCGACCCGGCTGCCGGCAAAACTGCCGGGTCCCGTCATTACCCCGATCCGCGTGAGCTGGGCCGCTTGCAGGCCCGCCTCGTCCAGCATGCCGGCAATCATGGGGGCGAGATATTCAGCATGGCCGCGCCCGATCGGGTCGCTGCGGCACAGGTCCGGCTGCCCCGCGACGCGCAGCGCCACGGAGCAGTCAGAACCGGTCGTATCGATCGCCAACAAAGCCATGCGAGCGGTCTAGATGATTTGTGCGGCCTCGTCGAAGCTCAGACGCGGCAGACGCGGGAAGAGATTTTTCGTCGTCCCGGTCCCGAGATTGATCAGGATGTCCGACTTCCAGTTTTCCGTGCCCGGATTGCCGGCAAAGAATTCGGCATCGACACCGGCGGCGTCAAAGCCGGTCATCGGTCCGGTATCGAGCCCCAGTGCTCGGGCCGCGAGCAGGAAATAACCGGCCTGCAGAACCGAATTGCGGCGGCCATTGAGCTCGGCGCCGGGGCCGGTGAACCATTCGCGGGCACCGGGATTGTGCGGCATCAATTGGGGAATCTTGTCATAATACTTCTCGTCCCAGGCGAAAATCACCGTCACCGGGGCCTTCATCGACTTCTCGACATTGCCTTCGGCCAGAAATGGCTTGAGGCGCGCCTTGGCTGCGTCGGACTGCACGAAGACAAAGCGGGCCGGCGAGTTGTTCGCGCTGGTCGGGCCCATTTTCGTGATGTCGTACAAACGCTTCAGCGTCGCTTCCGGGATCGGGGTGTCCTCGAAGTCATTATAGGTGCGCGCATCGAGAAAGACCTGCGCAATCGCGTCTTCATTGATGACGGTGTTATTGGTCGGTTTGCTGGTCACTTCGCCTGCCATGTTTCGGTCTCCGCAGAATGAATTGATGTTGCGGCAGACATAAACAGGCCAGGAACCAAATTTAATATGCCGATTTGGAAAAAGACTTGCTTCGTCCCGGACGCAGTCGTCAGGCGACCGCTTCGACAGACTGGATCTCCGGGATATAGTGCTTGAGGAGATTTTCGATCCCGGCCTTCAGCGTCATCGTCGAGGACGGGCAACCGGAACAGGCGCCGCGCATCTTCAGGCGCACGGTGCCGCTATCAGCAATAAAGGAATGGAACAGGATATCGCCGCCATCCTGGGCCACCGCCGGCCGCACGCGCGTATCGATCAGCTCAATGATTTCCTTGACGATCTCGGCATCATCGCCGGCATAGGCAGCGTGGCCGCTTTCGGTTTCCGCGTCACCGAGAATCGGCCGGCCCGATTGCAGCCCATCCATGATGGCACCCAGCAGGAAGGGTTTGACATGATCCCACTCGACCGCGCCATCCTTGGTGATGGCGATGAAATCCTCGCCGAGGAACACGCCCGTCACGCCCTGGATCAGGAAGAGATCGGCCGCCAGCGGCGAGGCCTCGGCGGCGTCTGCGGTCTCGAATTCATGCGGTCCGCCGGGAGAAATCTCACGACCGGGCAGGAATTTCAGCGTATTGGGATTGGGCGTGGCTTCAGTCTGGATGAACATCGGGCATCTCCTTGTCCCTCAATTGGCGCTGAATCGGACAAGGTTCAACCCCTTCATGGACAGGGTTATCAGGACATGGCGTCGATTTCGGAGTTTTCCATATCACCCGGCACCACCGTCACCGGAACGGCGCGGCCGCTGAACAAGCCCTTGCCCCGTGCCAGCGCCATCACCAGCGGGCCGGGACCTTCGCTTGAAACCGAGGCACCGAGAACCAGAAACGAAATCAGCGGATCCTCCTCGAGCACCTGGGCCAGAGCGGCGCGACGTTCGCCCTCGCGCAGGATCAGTTCGGGGCGCTCGCCAGTAACCGCCTCGGCATCCTCGGCCAGCGATTCCAGCATGGCTTCTGCGGCCACTTCGGCCTCACGCTTGGCGGTCTCGGCAACCCCGATCCAGTGGTTGAAATCACCGGTCTGGTAGGTAGCGAGAATGGCCACCTTGGCCCCGAGTGTGTGAGCACGACGCGCGGCGAAATAGAGCGCCTTGCGGCACTCGGGACTTTCATCGGCGATGGTGAGAAATTTTCGGGTGCGATTTGACATTGTCGTGGAGTTTGGCGAGTTCAACCGGTCTCGTCCAGTATTTGGTTTCCGGGCGCGCGAAACAAGGGTGCAATCCGCCATGATTCAACATGAGGACCGGCGCAATGCGGCCAGTGGCCTGCGCACGACACAAGTGAGTGATGAGTCCCTCGTGCAGGCGAATGACCGCGGCGAAGCGGCCCAATCCATGGCGTTTGCCGATATTCGCTCGGTCCGGCTGAATGTCGAAATGGCCGGGCCTGCGAGCCAGGTTGTCTGCCGTGTTCGCGACGCGCTGGGCAATGAGCTCGTCTTCGGATCAATGAGCTGGGTCCGCCCGGGCGCATGGGAAGTAAAGGCCGACACCTTTCGCAGTGTTCTCATCGGCCTGCACCAGGCTCTCGCTCCGCGCCGCGAGGAAATCCTCTTTCTTGAGGGCCCGAAACTCGGCTTCATGTGGACGCTGTTCGCGGTCGGAACCGTGGCCGGCGCCGCCTGCCTGGCCGGTTTTGTCTGGCTCTTCCTGCTGCAGGAAAACGCCGCCGGCCTGTTTTTCCTGCCTGGCGTGGCGGCCGGCGCCTGGCTGATGCGGCTATTCTGGCCGCGTGCGCCGAAACCCTATGATCCCGATCGCTATGCGCTGGCGAAGCCGCTGGTGCCCGGCGCCTCAACCCGGTCGGACGAAGGCTGACGCCCTAGGGCCTGTACTCAATAAGGGGATTCCCGGATCGTTGATTGCGTGATTCACTT
>NZ_CAXBKN010000021.1:0-36057 GCF_963976135.1 uncultured Maricaulis sp. | reverse complement strand
GGAAACCGTCCGCAGTGATTGTCACATTGTAAGGACCGCCAACGCGCAGACCCGACGAGGAGAAGCCGCCATTGACGCCGGTCGAGGTTCTCGAGACCGAGCCGCTTGGCGTGTGCAGGATGGTGATGCTGGCACCGGAGAGCGCGTTACCGGCGCCGTCGGTCACAGAACCGCGGAGCGAGGACGAGGTTTCCTGCGCGTAAACCGCGGCGGGCGCGGCTGTCAGCAGGGCGATCGCCGCCGCGCTGAGTGAAAGTTTTTTCATGAATGTCATATGGAGGTGTCCCCCTAGGATCGACCGGACAGGGGACGAGGTCCCCCAACGAAGCAAGCGCCTCGTACGCCGGGCGTTCGAAGAATCCAAGACAGCTACGCGAAGGTTTTGCGACAGTCCCGGAGACGCAGGCGGGCTCCAATGCGTCGGGAAATCGCGAAAAAGCGCAAGATATGTGTGTGCAGTGCAGCATTTGCTCAACATACGGGGGTTAACCCGCTAGCGCGGCCCCAATCCTTGTCCACAGCCCCCTTTACGGGCCGCAGCGGAAAGGGCATAGCCTGCGGCGAAAATGCTACACTTTCTTAAGACTTGTGAGACCGCCATGGTTGCAGAAAAAGTCAATCACTCGCGTCAGGTGTGGGCCTGGGAATACGCGGCGGCGTTTCTGATTCTCGGGATCGCCCTGGCGCGTGTGATCGCCCTCGGCTTCAACCCGATCGAGCTCTATGCGGATGAATCCCAATACTGGGTCTGGTCGCTGCAACTTGATTGGGGCTATTTCTCCAAACCACCCATGATCGCCTGGCTGATCCGCCTGATGACGACCCTGTTCGGGGACAGTGATTTCAGCGTCCGGCTTGCCTCGCCACTCCTGCACACTATCACCGCGAGCTTCATCTTCCTCAGCGCCCGGCGCCTCTGGGATTCCCGCACAGGCTTCTGGGCTGCCGCGATCTATCTGACGATACCGTCAATGTGGATTTCCGGCGCCGTGATCTCCACCGATGTGCCGGTTATGTGCGCCTTTTCCGGCGGCCTCTATGCTCTGCTCCGCCTGCGCGATGGCGGCGGCTGGGCCAGCGCTGCCGGGCTTGGCCTGGCGATAGGACTCGGCTTTCTTTCCAAATACGCGATGATCTATTTCGCGCTCGGGCTTGGCATTGTGCTTGTGATCGATGCTCCCGCCCGCGCTGCCCTGCTCAATCTGCGCGGCGCCCTCGCCTTGCTTATCGGCCTGGCCCTGCTCACACCCAATATCCTTTGGAATGCGGCGCATGACTTCGCCACGGTGACCCACACAGCGGCCAATGCAAACTGGGGGGGCGATCTGTTTCATCCCGGGGAATTGCTGGAATTTCTCGCCGGCCAGCTGGGCATTTTCGGTCCGGCCCTGTTTCCTGTTCTGGTCGTCATTCTGGGCGGTGTTATCTGGCGCTATACGCAATCATCGCCCGAGGCGCGCCTGCTGGCTGCCTTCAGCTTGCCCCCTTTGCTGACCGTCTGCGTCGAGGCCTTCATCAGCCGGGCCCATGCAAACTGGGCCAGCGCCGCCTATGTCGCGGGAACCCTGCTTGTCGCCAGCTTTCTGCTGCGCGGCCCGGCCTGGCGCCGCGGCATTCTCTATGGCTCCATCGCCTTTCACACGGCGCTGGGCGTTTTCATGGCCGTCACCGTCGTCAATCCGGCCCTCGTCGAAACCTTCCGGCTGGAAAACAGCACCAAGCGCATCCGTGCCTGGGAAGAGACCGCGGCGGCGATCAGCGAGGCCGGACTGGCCGAAGACTTCAGCGCCATCGTGTTTGACGACCGCAATATCTTCCACCAGATGCAGCGCTATGGCAGCACGGCCGACCGTCCGCTGCGGATGTGGTTGCGCTATTCCGGACCGGTCAATCACGCCGAACAGGAATGGCCGCTCGAGGACGGTCACCCGGACCCGGTCCTGCTGGTCTCGCATCGCCCGCTGGAAGTCGCGAAAATGCGCGAGGATTTTGACCTGTTCGAATCGGCAGGCAGCCTGACCATTGCGCTCGATGGCGACAAGACGCGCGAATTCACGCTGTGGCGTGCTCAAGGCTATCACCGCATCGCACGCAACGACGCCTTCGAGACACGATGGCAGGCGATCGACAGCGCTATCCAGGCCGGCGACTGACTATTCGCTCAGGCCCAGTGACAGGCAGAGATTCTGCATCGCCTGCACGGCGGCGCCCTTCAGCAGATTGTCGAGGGTGCAGACGATCACGGCATGGCGGCCATCATCGCTCAGGCCGAAGCCGCCAATCACGGCGCCGGGCAGATCGGCGCCATCGCGAACCTCCGGGATCTCGCGCATAACCCGCACCAGGGGCTCACCGCGATAGTGCGCCTCGTAGCGCGCAATCAAGGCATCGCGCGTGATCGGTTCGGCGAGGGAAAGATGCACCGTCGCGACGATGCCGCGAAAGAAGGCGGCGACATGCGGGGTGAAATGGAGATTCAGCCCGAGATGGCGCGACATTTCCTGCTCGTGCAGATGCCCGGTCAGGGCATAGGGCATGAAATTGTCGCGCAGGGCCTCGAGATCATTCTTGCGCGAGGGCGTGGTGCCGGCGCCGGAATAGCCCGAAACGCCGAACACGTGCGGATCGGCCGCCAGGCGGTCCCGCAGCGGCGCGATCGCCAATTGGCCGGCCGTCGCATAACAGCCCGGATTGGAGATCCGCTTCGCGGTCCGCAAAGCCTCGCGGCCATGAATTTCCGGCAGGCCATAGGTCCAGGCGTCATTGAAGCGATAATCCGCAGACAGATCGATAATCACCGTGTCCGGAGCCGCGTCATCAATCGCCGCGACAAACGGTTTCGCTGCCCCGTTCGGCAAGGCGAGGATGACGGCGTCCGCCCCGCGTGCGGCCACCGCTTCGGGTGCCAGCGCTTCGAAGATCAGCCCGTCCGCAATCTCCGGAGCCACATCATGCACCGCCTGGCCGGCCAGTTCGCGCGAACTGGCGAAGACCAGTTCGAGGTCCGGACGCCCCGCAATCAGACGCAGTAACTCGCGCCCGGTATGGCCACGTGCACCGACCAGGCCAATCTTCTGGCTCACGAGACCGGCTCCAGCGTCGGTGGCAGATCGAAGACCCGGGTCACGACGCCATCAATCTCGGCCGGGCGAATGCCTTCCCCGCGCCAGAAGACTGTCCATTCATCGCGCCGGATCGCCCCGTCGCACTCATCGAAATAGAAGCTGTTGACCGGGTTGGCGGTGCGCGAACGCCAGATCAGGCGTGGTGCATATTCGACCAGACGGTTCCAGACCGTGCGCCCCAGGCCTTCGCCGCGGGCATCGTCGAGAACGGCGAATTTGTCGAGATAGATCCAGTCATCCAGCCGCGTGGTGATCGCTGCGGCCCGATAGCTGTCGGTAACAAAAGCGTGGTCGAGCTCCAGCCCGTCCCAATAGCCCGCGATCGGCGCGCGCCCGAACGCCTTGGCCACCAGCGCGTCGAGGCGGTTGAGATCGAGCGACTCCTTGGAGGCCGTGGAGATAATGGTTTCGCCCCGCCGGATCAGCGTGCCGGCGCCGGCATGGGTGAAGAGTTCACGCGCGAGTTCCGCCGGGCTGGTGATCGAGACCGAGCTGGACAGGGGCAGGTCATCGAGCAGACGTTTGATCTCTTCCAGCTTCAGCCGCATGCCGCCATTGACCCAATCGGCCTGCAAAAGCGCCGCATAATCGGTCGCCAGATTGATTGAGGACAGGACATCTCCCCACTCGTCCAGGAGCCCGCCCGTACCCGTCAAGAAGACAACCTTGTAGGGTTGCAGCGCGTGCACGAGGGCGCGGACGGCGGAATCGGCATTGATATTGACCAGACGCCCGTCATGGGTCTCGCCGAGACAGCCGAGGATCGCGGCCTGTCCGGCGCGCGCAGCGGCCGCGACCAGTTCGAGATGGATTTTCGTCGGCTCGCCGACCCGGCCGAGCTTGTCCTCGTCGATCAGTTCGGCCTCAAACACGCCGCGCGGCACGGCAGCCGCACGCCCGCCGGCTTCGCGGATCGCGTCGACCAACTGGAGATTGGCCTGGGTCAGCGTGTCGCGAATGATGGGGATCGCTTCCTCGCGCGTCACCCGCAGGCCATTGATGCGTTCGGTGCCGATCCCGGCCTCCGACAGGGCGGCATCAAGTTGTGGGCCGCCGCCATGGACCACGACCGGTGACAGGCCGACCGATTGCAGGAAGGCCAGCGCCGTTGCGAGACCGTCAAGATCCTCCTGGATCACCGCACCGCCGACCTTGATGACGGCGAAGCGCTCCTGATCCACACCGGAAAAGCGTTGCAGGTATTCGCGGATCTCCTTGCCATCGCGCATATGCGACAGCAGGCGGACAATCGTCGGGCGAACGCCGGGGAGTTGCGACGTCACTTGACGCCTCCCTGACTGGCAAGAGCTTCCATCACGGCCTGTTGCACCGGCAAGCGATTGGCCGCCTCCTCAATGCCGAGGAAGGCGGGACTGTCGACGACGGCGTCCGCGATTTTCACATTTCGCCGCATCGGCAGACAGTGGCTGACGGTGGCGTTATTCGTGAGCGCCATTTTTTCAGGCGTGATCATGAAATCCCTGCCCTTGGCGCGGAAGGGAGCCTCGTCGTCCCAATGGCCATAGAAGGGCAGCGCGCCCCAGCTCTTGGCATAGACGGCATCGGCGCCGCGATAGGCGGCCTCGACATCGGTCATCATCGTCACCGAACCGCCACCCTCGGCGGTGAAGCGTTCAGCGGCGCCCATATAGCGCTCATCAAGGCGGTAGCGCTCATCAGGCACCAGGAGACGCACATTCATGCCGAACTTGGCCGCCATCAACAGGGCCGAATTGGCGACCGCCGTATTGAGCGGTTTTGGATGCGGCACCCAGGTCAGGAGGAAAGTCTTGTCCTGAACCGCACCGATCCGCTCCTGCAGGGCCAGCATCATCGCCAGTTCCTGACAGGGATGGACGATGGTCTCCATATTGATCACCGGCACGGTGGAATGTTTGGCGAAGGCCGAAATCATCGGGTCCTCACGCTCGCTCGGCCAGTCCTTGAATTCAGGGAAGCAACGGATTGCGATCAGGTCGACATAGCTCGACAGGACCCGCGCTGCCTCTCGGACATGCTCCTCGGCGGTTCCGTCCATCACGGCACCGTCGGCGAATTCCAGCGGCCAGGTTGCCCCCTTGGCATCCAGCACGATGGCGTGGCCACCCATCTTGTTGGCACCGATATCGAAGGAGGTCCGGGTTCTCAGCGAAGGATTGAAGAACAGCAGGGCAATCGACTTGCCTTCCAGCGCACGGCTGACGGTTCCCGATTTGAACGCGGCGGCGCGATCAAGCAAGCCCTGCAATTCGGTGCGGGTCCAGTCGGCAGTCGATAGAAAATGGCGCATGGAAGTCTCAAAATCTCAAGCTTGCGGAAACAGACAGACACCCGGCCATAAGACCGGGTGTCATTGATGTCCATATATCATTGCAAGACTAGCGAGTTCACGCGTTTTTGCAGACCGGCCCAGTGGCGCTCCAGCCGCAAACACGCAACAGAAGCACACTGGCCGGACCAGGTCTTGTCCGGCGACTAGAATGCCTGCGACTTCAACGGGCGCGCAGAACGGTATTAATTGGGCGAGAAGGGTTGCGACCGGCGCATCCGCCTCAGGGCGTAATCCGCCGCTTCCTCAGACCGTTCGATCTGACGCCGTGTCATGCAGATCCGTTCGCGAAAATTGCTGCCGGTCTGCCGGCGCGTTCGGCAGATCACTTCATCGGGGTCATTTTCGACGACTTCAACCTCGTCAGGCGCGGCGGCCTCTTGTGTGGCCGGCTCTGCCTGGCTGGCCTCGGCAGCAGGCGGAGCAACTTCCGGCTTGACGCTGTCCTGGGCACTCACGAGACCCGGGGCCGACATCCACATCATAATGGCAATACCTGTTACGAACAATTCCTTCATGGCGTTCTCCCTTGCCGCCTTCAACCGACCACGATCAGCCGACGCTTGGCAGCCCCGACATGGACGGCCGGCATGGCTCAATTCCTGATCACCTGGCGGCCATGCTCATCGGCGCGGAAAGACTGGAAATCAGTGCAGGCCTGTGGAACAAGCAGTCGCGACTGAGGAGCCCTGCCAAATGTCCGTTATTGCCATCATTCCCGCCCGCTATGCTTCCGGCCGTTTTCCGGGCAAACCGCTCGAGACCATTGCCGGCCGGTTGATGATTGAACGCGTCTGGCGTTCAGCCAGCGCTGCGCCGGGCGTCGACCGCGTTGTCGTCGCCACCGATGACGAACGCATCGTCGACGCTGTCCGCGGATTTGGCGGCGAGGCCGTGATGACCGATCCGGCCTGCCGCAACGGGACCGAGCGCGCCCTCGACGCCGTGGAACGGCTTGGCAGTGACGACGACATCATCATCAATGTCCAGGGTGATGCCGCGCTGATCCCGCCCTGGGTGATCGGCGATGTTGCCACCGCCATGCGCGCTGATTCCGATCTCGCCATGGCGACTCCGGCGGTGCAGATGCCCGAGGAAACCGCCATCCGCATGCGCGAGATGAAGGCCAGAGGGATTGTCGGCGGCACGACGGTTGTCTTCAATCGGATGATGGACGCGCTATATTTTTCCAAGGGCGTCATCCCCTTCCAGCGCCACCCGGAAGCGGGCACCCCGACCTGGCAGCACATCGGACTCTACGGCTATCGCCGCGACACGCTGGAGCGGATCGTCGCGCTCGAGCCCTCACCGCTGGAGAAGGCCGAAAGCCTGGAACAATTGCGGGCGCTGGAAAACGGCATCCCGATCCGAATCGTGCCGACCGATTATCGCGGCCGCTCGGCCTGGTCGGTAGATGCGCCGGAAGACGTGCCGGTGGTCGAGGCGATTATCGCCCGCGAAGGCGAGCTGGTGCCATGAGCAAGGTCCTGCTGGCCCGTCACGGCAATACATTCGGTCCCGGCGACAAGGTGGTCTGGGTCGGCGCCAAGGAAGACCTGCCCCTGGTCGCCAAGGGCGAGGAACAGGCCGCCGCACTGGGCAATGCCCTGCGCGACGCGCGCCTGACGCCCGAGCGCATCATCACCGGCCCGCTACTGCGCACGCGCCGGGCCGCCGAGCTGGTCGCAGTCCTGTGCGGCTTTCACGGCAAGGTCGAGATCGACGAACGCCTGCGCGAGATTGATTACGGCTCCTGGGGCGGCAGGTCCTGCGAGGAGATCATCGCCGAGTTTGGCGCCGACGCCCATCGCACCTGGAATGAAGAACACCGCCGCCCCGAAGGCGTGGACTGGTCACCGGACGAAGCGACGCTCCGGACCAATGCGCTGGCCGTAATGCAGGATGCAGCCCTGAGCCGCCGCTTTGCCCTGATCATCACATCCAATGGCGTACTGCGCTATATGCACGGCGTACTGGGCGGCGAAGCTCATGACGCGAAGGTCAAGACCGGCAATATCTGCGCCGCCGATATCGAGGCGGGCCAGCGCCTCTTCTGGAATGAGGCGCCGAGCGCTGCGCGGCTGACATCGGTTTTCGGCTAATCCACACGCTGCATGAAGGCCGCGATCGCAGCCCAGGCTTCGGGCTCGGTCATGAAGGGTGCATGGCCTGTATCGGGCACTTCGACACAGGCGAGAGCAGGATTGCGCCGCGCCATTTCTGCGACCGTTTCCGGCGTCAGTAAATCACTGATACCGCCCCGGACCAGCAGGGTCGGGAAGCTTTTGAAAGGCTCCCAGAACGGCCATAGATCAGGCGGTACCGCGCTGCTGTCCAGCTGGTCGACGATCGCGCCATCATAGGCGAGGGCAATGCGGCCATCACCGGTTTCGCTCCAGGTCTTGCGAGCAAAATCGAACCAGAATTCCGCATCATCCGCCCGTTTCGGAAAAGCCGCCAGATTGGCCTCCCGCGACCGGGCTGCAGCCTCACCCCAGCTCGCGACCGGGTCGCGGCTGGAGACATTGGCCTTTATCCGGTCGAGACCGGCACCGGCAATCTCCGGCCCGATATCATTGAGAATGGCCCCGGCAATCAGCTGCGGCTGCTGCGCGGCGATGATCATCGTCATCAGGCCGCCCATTGAGGTGCCGATGAAGACCGCCCGCTCGACCGCGATCTGTTCGAGCAGTCCGATCATGTCGAGCGCATAGGTCAGCGGCTGATAGCGTTCGGGTTGCGGGTCGGGATCAGATCGCCCCCGGCCGCGTTGCGAGACGACAATGACCCGCCGCCCCATCGCCGCGAGGCGCGGAGCCAGATCCTCGAAGTCACGCACATTGCGCGTCAGCCCATGCAGGCAAAGCACCGGCAGGCCCCGGACTTCGCCCAGCGGCGGATAATCGCGATAGTGCAGGCGCGGCCCGTCGACAGTCGTGAAGAAGTGATCGCTATATCCCTGTGACATCAAGCCGGCTCGGTGACTCGATTCGCGTCATCGACGGCCACATGCTCCACCCAGTCGCGCGCCAGATAGCGCGAAGCCCAGAACATGAAGCCTGCGGCAACGAGATACAGGCATGAGCCGATCAGGATGGAAATCCGCAATGACCCCTCGCCATAGGTTGGCTCGAGAAGGGTCGACAGCCGGCCCAGCACATAAACACCGCCGCCGATGCCAAGAAGATTATTGATCAGCAGGAAGACCGACGATCCGCTTGTGCGCAGATGCGGCGGGAAGAGATGCTGGAAGGCCGACAGAACCGGTCCGAGCCAGGCCAGGCCAAGCGCGGTCGGAACGAACAGGACGATGACTGCCAGGGTGGCCGATGGCGACATGATCCCGGCCCAATAGAGCGGCGCGGAGATCAGGAAGGCGATCGCCGGCACGAAGGCGAAGGCGGCCCTTTTGCGCTTGCCGATCCAGTCGCCCATCACACCGCCCAGGATTATACCCAGACTGCCGGCGAAGAAGAGCACGCCGCCGAACAACCAGCCGGTCTCGGTCAGAGAGAGCTGGAAGCTGCGAGCGAAGAAGGAGGGCAGCCAGAAGAAGACGCCATAGCCCATCATCGAGGATGCCGAAGCGCCCATTATCATCAGCCAGAAGCTTGGCTTCTCCAGCGCGAGATTCATGAATTCGCGGAAGAAGACGAAGAAGATACCCAGCAGCGCGCCGGCAATCGCCCGGCCGATCAGCCAGGCCACAGCGCCCAAGCCGAAGCCGTCACCCGTCATGATGGCAGGGACACCCCAGGCAACGAGTCCGGGGATCAGCATCAGGATGCTGGTGCCCAGGGCGAGCACGATCCAGTGTGCGCGGCGGCTCACCCATTGGCCCGCGAGCCAGCCACAGCCAGCCCCGACCAGGGCAGCCAAGCTCAGCAAGCCGACCGACTGGATCGCACCGCCACCGAACACCGTGATGCTGAAAATCGCCAACAGGCTCGGCAGGGCGAACATGACCGAACCGGCGATCGACAGAATTCGCGCCTTGGCTGGCGGATAGGCCGCCTCGGTCTCGAGCGCCGTCGGGCGCTTGGCAGGCACGCCATCAAACTGGCCACGCCGGGGCTCGCGGACCAGGAGTTTGAAGATCGGCGCCAGCAGCACGCCGGCCAGGCCGACAATGATGAAGGCCGAGCGCCAATCGAGGCCGTCGGAGATGCCGCCGCCAGCAATCTGTGACCCTGCAATAACGCCGAAGGCGCTACCGACGGGGATTCCCAGCGAGTAGATGGCCAGCGCCCGGGCACGCTTTTCCGGTGGATGATAGTCGGCAATGATGGTGTAGGCCGGAGCGACGCCGCCCGCCTCGCCAATCCCGACGCCGACCCGGGCGAGGAAGAGTTGCATGAAATTGGTTGCCAGACCGCTGACAGCCGTGAAACCACTCCAGATCAGGAGCGATCCGGTCATGATCCAGGTCCGGTTGACCCGATCGGCAAACCAGGCGATCGGCACGCCCAGCGTTGAATAGAGCAGTGCGAAGGCGATGCCGCCGAGCAGGCCGAGTTGTTCATCGGTAAGCCCGAGATCTTCCTTGATCGGGATGGCCAGGATCGAGATGATCTGGCGGTCAAGGAAGTTGAACGCGTAGACCAGAAACAGCAACAACATGACCAGTTTGCTGTAACCCGCGCTCGGCAATGGGGCCGCTTTCGCCCCGGCTGGACTATCCGTCATCGTCTCTCCCCTGACATGGCCCGGTCACAGCATGGTGCCGGCTATCTTGATTGCAACCAAACCTGAACCCTCATTCATGTTTGGTCAAACACCAATTCCCTCAACCCTCTGCAGGCCGCAGCTTGCGCAAGACTTGCCCGGATGCAGGATGTGCCACACAATTGCGTCGAAGCCCAACCGAATAAGGGGAAATCGGGATGAGATATCTGGTTCTTGCCGCTGCGCTCAGCGGTCTGGCCCTCGCCAGCTGCAGCCAGCCTGCAGACGAAACCGCCACCATGGCCACCACTGCGGCATTCGAACCCGCCGTGATGGCGACGACCGCAGACATCAATGAAGCCGATTTGCGCTACCGCATCTCAACCCTGGCCGATGACGGGTTTGAAGGTCGCGCACCGGCCGCGCCCGGCGGCATTGCAGCCAGTCAGTGGATCGCCGACGAAATGGCCCGCATCGGCCTCGAGCCCGGCAATCAGGGCAGCTATTTCCAGCCGGTTTCGCTGCTGGAAATCACCCTCGACACGGCGCGCTCCGCGTTTGACGTCTTCTTCAATGGTGAACCGCTCGACCTCGCAATGGGGGATGATGTCGTCTACTGGACCAAGCGCAACCAGCCCGAAGTCTCGGTCGATGCCAGCGATCTGGTTTTCGTGGGCTATGGCGTTGTCGCCCCGGAATATGGCTGGGATGATTATGCCGGCGTCGACGTGACCGGCCGGACCGTAGTGATGCTGATCAATGATCCAGGCTTCGCCAATCCGGACGGCGGCATATTCAATGGCAGTGCCATGACCTATTATGGCCGCTGGACCTATAAATACGAGGAAGCCGCCCGCCAGGGTGCTGCGGCCGTGATCCTGATCCACCAGACCGCGCCCGCCTCCTATGGCTGGAATGTCATCACCGGCTCCTGGTCTGGCTCCCGCCTCTCCCTCGCCCGCGAACCGGGTGAAGGCACTTTTGCCGGCGTCGAAAGCTGGGTCACCGAGGATGTCGCACGGCATTTGTTCGAGCTCTCCGGTCTCGACTTCAACACATTGACCGCCAGCGCGGCACAGCCGGGTTTTGCGGCCGTTCCAATGACCGGCCTGAGTTCAGCCGGCACGCTGTACAACAGCACGCGGACGATGGATTCGCGCAATGTCGTCGGTGTCGTTCCCGGTACCGAACGGCCCGAAGAATACGTGCTCTATACCGGGCATTGGGACCATATCGGCATCCGCGACGTGCCCGATGGCGAAGACGGCATCTATAATGGTGCGGTCGACAATGCCTCCGGGACCGCGGCCATTCTGGAGATCGGCCAGGCCTTTATCGCCAATCCGCCGGAGCGTTCGGTGATGATCCTTGCTGTCACAGCCGAGGAATCCGGCCTGCTGGGTTCGGCCTATTATGGCGAGCATCCGCTCGTGCCTTACAGCCAGACCGTTGGCGGCATCAATATCGACGCCATCATGCCGAAGGGCCGCTCACGCGATGTGATCGTGGTTGGCTATGGTGCGTCCGAACTGGAGGACATCCTCACCGAAGAGGCTGCCGCCCAGGACCGCTATATTGTTCCGGATCCAAGTCCCGAAGCCGGTTATTTCTACCGCTCCGACCATATCTCGCTCGCCAAGCACGGCCTGCCAATGCTGTATGCCGATGGCGGGATTGACCTGATCGAGGGTGGTAGCGAAGCGGGCGAGGCCATCGCTGCTGATTACGGCGCAAACCGCTACCACGGCCCGGCTGACGAATACTCGGCCGACTGGCAAATGGATGGAATGGTCGAGGATGTGACGCTGCTCTACAATGTCGGCGCCCGCCTGGCCAATTCAGACGCCTGGCCGAACTGGTATGAAGGCAATGAGTTCCGCGCCCTGCGCGACGCCCAGCGCACCCCGTAGACAGCATCGCCAGAATGGCAAAAAGGGCGGCCCGGAGGGTCGCCCTTTTTTGTGTGCCGCGCGTGTGAAATCAGAATGTCTGGCGGGTCACGATCTTCTGGCCGCGCTGGTCGAGACGGCGCTGATACTTGTCTTCATCGAGAACGGCACCGGAATGGACACAGAACACGGCGCGCACCTCGGAGATGCGGGGCCAATGGATGAAATCGCACAGCACCGTACGCGGCGCAGCACCATTCGTAAGCTCGACACGCCCGAGGCTCTGGGCAAACACCAGATCGCTGCGGAACATGCCCTTGCTGCGCAATGTCTCCAGGGTCTGGGCAAAATCACCACCCAGGAAACGATCCGCCGGACGGCCTTCAACCGCCTCGCGGGAAACGCCGAACAATTCCAGCGCGCCAGCGGAAACCGCCTTCAACACGCCCATTGAATCGGTGACGAATTCGATACCGGGATTGAGCGTCACGAGATCAATCCAGGTCGGGGCCGGCGCGACGACAAAGGCATCCTGCACCAACTCGGCCATGCGGCGCTTGACCCGGTCAGGCGGATCCGATTCACCATTCTCCCAGCGGGAAATCATGGCCTGTGTGACGCCGAGATCAGCCGCGAGCGCGGCCTGCTTCAGGCGTTTCGACATCCGGAAATTGCGGATGATCGACGGCCAGTTCACCTTGCTCGGAGACCCGGTGAGATTGATGTCTTGTACCAATTGGCCCCCCTAGGGCTTGATTTCCGTTATGATCCTGCAGGCTCCTACCCTCGATCGTCCGAAGCCAGGCACATCAAATGGTAACACGCGCATCGACACACGGATCACCTCAGCTTGCGCGCTTGTCTTCGTGAAAATGCCGCCAGATCTTCCCGGTCGGGCTTCCGCGAAGCGTCGCAATCAGGCTGACGCAATACCCTCTGCTGCACTTTCAACGGTTTCGCGCATCGCGTCAAAGAATCCCGCTGACTCCGACCGTGAAATTTGACCGCTGGGCGCCCCGAGCCAGGGGTTCGAACACACGAAACGGCGCCGATTGATCGAATTTACTCGGGTTTTTCAAAGTGATGGCAGCAAAACATCTGGTAGCAAACATATACTGCATGAAATCGCACTGCCGGAGCCCCACCAACCTGTTCGCCGGTCCCCAAGCCCGGTCTGTACCGCGCGCGATGGAGCCAGTATGGTCTGCGCAGGAACCGCTCCCGACCGGGCGATATGGCCAGTCGGCCGGGCGCGTTGGTGATCGGGTGTGAGTGCGTTGCCGGCGGGCTGTATACGCTGGCCTGGATATGTTCACGCATGGGGAGATGGGCTTGTCGAAGACAGACGGGGAAATTGTGGAACAGGTCTGCGCCCGGTATGATCACCGTGCCGATGCCCTGATCGAAATTCTGCATGATGTCCAGCGAACGCAGAATTGTGTCGACGACGAAGCCGCCCGCACCATTGCTGCCCGTCTCAATATCTCCCGTGCCGAAATCCAGGGCGTGCGCAGTTTCTACGCCGACTTCTCGACGACCCCGCGTGCGCCGCAGCGGATCCGGCTATGCCGGGCCGAGGCCTGCCAGGCCGTCGGGGCGGACCGGCTTGCCGAAGAACTGGACCGTGCCGGAACGCCGCACGAAGCGGTCTACTGCCTGGGCAATTGCGCGCTCGGCCCCGCAGCCCTGATTGGCGAACGCTTGATCGGCCGGGCAACTCCCGACCGGCTTGCCGCCGCCAGCGCCGCGAGTGGTCATGATGACTGATCCTGTGACCCTCTTCCTGCCACGCGATGCCGCAGCCCGCTCGGTTGGTGCCGATGCTGTTGCCGAACGCCTGCAGGATATCGCGCGGCAACGCGGCATTGCCCTCGACCTGGTCCGCACCGGCTCGCGCGGCATGCTCTGGCTGGAGCCCTTGCTGGAGATTGAGCGCGATGGCGTCCGCCATGGCTTCGGACCCGTCGGCGAAGATGATGTCGAAGCGCTGTTCGAGCAGGGTTTCGCCAATGACCACCCGCTCGCGCTCGGCCCCGTCGAGTCGCTGCGCTGGATGCAATCCCAGACCCGGCTTCTCTACCGCCGCTGCGGTGTGATCGACCCGCTCGATCTGGATGCCTTCGAACGGGAGGGCGGCCTCGCCGGTCTGCGCGTGGCGCTGGAGCAGACCCCTGCCCGCATCATCGAGGCCGTCACCGCCTCGGGCCTGCGCGGCCGCGGCGGCGCCGGCTTCCCCGCCGGGATCAAATGGAAGACCGCTGCCGGGGCACCGGGGGAACAGAAATACATCTGCTGCAATGCCGATGAGGGCGATAGCGGCACCTTTGCCGACCGCATGCTGATGGAGGGCGATCCCGGCCTGTTGATCGAAGGCATGGTCATTGCCGGCCTCGCCGTTGGCGCGACCCAAGGCTTCATCTATCTGCGTTCGGAATATCCCGATGCGATCCGCACGATGCGCGCCGCCATCGCGGCCTGGGAAGCGCGCGGCTGGCTCGGCGACGATATTCTCGGCTCCGGCACCCGCTTCCACATCACCCTGCGGCGCGGCGCCGGTTCCTATGTCTGCGGCGAGGAAAGCGCCATGCTCGAGAGCCTTGAGGGCAAGCGCGGCCAAGTCCGGGTCAAACCGCCCATCCCCGCCATCTCCGGCCTGTTCGGCCAGCCGACCATCGTCAATAATGTCCTCACACTCGCCAGTGTGCCCGATATTCTCAGCCAGGGCGCGGCCGCCTATCAGGCGCTCGGCAATGGGCGCTCGCGCGGCACCCAGGCCTTTCAGCTGGCCGGCAATATCAAGCGCGGCGGCCTGTTCGAAGCGCCCTTCGGCCTCTCCCTTCGCGAGCTGATCGAGACCCATGGCGGCGGCACACTGTCGGGGCGACCGATCCGCGCCGTGCAAGTCGGTGGCCCGCTCGGGGCCTATCTGCCCGCCTCGATGCTCGATCTGCCACTGGAATATGAGGCTTTCGCGGAGGCCGGTGCCATGCTCGGTCATGGCGGCATTGTCGTGTTCGACGACACGGTCGATATGGCGCGCCAGGCCGAGTTCGCGATGGAATTCTGCGCCGAGGAGAGCTGCGGCAAATGCACGCCCTGCCGCATCGGCTCGGTGCGCGGCGCCGAAACGCTGGCCAAGGTGCGGCGCGGTGAGGGTGTCGTAGCCAATCTCGCTCTGGTCGAGGAGCTCTGCACCCTTCTCACCGACGGTTCGCTCTGCGCGATGGGCGGACTGACGCCGATGCCGGTGATGAGCGCGCTGCGCCATTTCCGGGAGGACTTCCAACCCCGGCCACTACAAGCCGACCAAACGGTGGTAGAATAAAAACATGGGAAGCCGCAAAGCGACAGATTTCGGAACTCCCGCCAAAACCGGCGAGCCGAGCATCAGCCTCGAGATCGACGGCAAGCGCGTGCAGGTTCCTGCTGGCACCTCAATCATGCGCGCCGCCGCGCTGACCGAGGCGCGTATTCCCAAGCTTTGCGCCACAGACAGTCTGCAGCCCTTCGGCTCCTGCCGCATGTGTCTGGTGGAGATCGAGGGCCGCAAGGGCACGCCGGCGTCGTGCACCACGCCGGTCGCCGAGGGCCTGAAAGTCACCACCCAGTCGCCGCGTCTGGAAGCCCTGCGCCGCGGCATGATGGAACTCTATATCTCCGACCATCCGCTCGATTGCCTGACCTGTTCTGCCAATGGCGATTGCGAGCTGCAGGACACGGCCGGCGAAGTCGGTCTGCGCGAGGTTCGCTACGGCTTTGATGGCGAGAATCATCTCGAGGCAGGCGTCGACGCCTCCAATCCCTATTTCCAGTTTGATGGATCGAAATGCATTGTCTGTTCGCGCTGTGTCAGGGCGTGCGATGAAGTCCAGGGCACGCTGGCCCTGACGATCGAGGGCCGCGGCTTCAATTCCAAGGTCACCGCCAGTCTCGGCGAGAGCTTCTTCGACAGCGAATGCGTCTCCTGCGGTGCCTGTGTTCAGGCCTGCCCGACCGCGACACTGATGGAGAAGACCGTCGTTGAGCACGGCCAGCCGCGGCGCGAGGTGAAGACGACATGCGCCTATTGCGGCGTCGGCTGTTCCTTCATCGCCGAGCTGCAAGGCGATGAGGTCGTGCGCATGACACCCGACCGCGAGGGCGGCGCCAATGAAGGCCATTCCTGCGTCAAGGGACGCTTCGCCTGGGGCTATGCCACGCACCAGGAGCGCGTGCTCTCGCCGATGGTGCGCGAGAATATCACCGACCCCTGGCGCGAATGCAGCTGGGACGAGGCGATCGACTTCGCCGCCACCCGCCTGCGCCGCATCCAGGCCGAGCACGGCACCGGTGCGATCGGCGGCATCACCTCCTCGCGCTGCACCAATGAAGAGGTCTATGTCGTCCAGAAAATGGTCCGCGCCGCCTTCGGCAATAATAATGTCGATACCTGCGCGAGGGTCTGCCATTCGCCGACCGGCTACGGGTTGAGCGTCACGCTGGGCACGTCCGCAGGTACTCAAGACTTCAAATCGGTCGAGCAGGCCGATGTCATCCTGGTGATCGGCGCCAATCCGACCGATGCGCATCCGGTGTTTGCCTCACGCATGAAAAGACGCCTGCGCGCCGGTGCGAAACTGATCGTGATCGATCCGCGCCGTATTGATCTGGTGCGCACACCGCATGTCACTGCCGCGCATCACCTGCAGCTGCGCCCCGGCACCAATGTCGCCGTCATCAATGCCCTCGCCCATGTCATCGTCACCGAGGGCCTGGTCGATAAGGCCTTTGTCGCCGAACGCTGCGAGGATGAGAGTTTCAAGCGCTGGGCCGATTTCATCCGCGATGCCAGCAATTCTCCCGAAGCTGTGGAAGCCGTCAGCGGCGTGCCAGCGCAGGAGCTGCGCGAGGCCGCCCGGCTTTATGCCACGGGCGGCAATAGCGCGATCTATTATGGCCTCGGCGTCACCGAACACTCGCAGGGTTCCTCGATGGTGATCGGCATGGCCAATCTGGCAATGGCGACCGGCAATCTCGGGCGCGAGGGTGTCGGAATCAATCCTCTGCGCGGCCAGAATAACGTCCAGGGCTCCTGCGATATGGGCTCTTTCCCGCACGAATTCCCCGGCTATCGCCATGTCTCCGACGACGCAGTCCGCGGCACCTTCGAACAGGCCTGGGGGCTTGAGCTGCTGGCCGAGCCCGGCCTGCGCATACCCAACATGTTCTCCGCCGCCCTCGATGGCACATTCCGCGGCCTCTATGTCCAGGGCGAGGATATCGCCCAGTCCGATCCGGACAGTCATCATGTGCTCGCCGCGCTCAGGGCGATGGATTGTGTCATCGTGCAGGACCTCTTCGTCAACGAGACGGCAGCCTTCGCCCATGTCTTCCTGCCCGGCACCTCCTTCCTCGAAAAGGACGGCACCTTCATCAATGCCGAGCGCCGCATCAATCGCGTCCGCCCGGCCATGCCGGAGAAACAGGGCCTGTCGGAATGGGAGACCGTCTGCCGGCTCTCCACCGCGATGGGCTTTGAAATGCATTACGACAATGCCGCCCAGATCATGGACGAGATCGCGGCCCTGACCCCCACCTTCGCCGGCGTCAGCTTCGAGCGGCTCGACAATGGCCCTTCGATCCAGTGGCCGTGCAATGAGGCGGCGCCGGACGGCACGCCGGTGATGCATGTCGGCGGCTTCGTGCGCGGCAAGGGCCATTTCATGATGACCCAGTATGTGCCGACCGAGGAACGCTCCAACCGGCATTTCCCGCTATTGCTGACGACGGGCCGTATCCTCAGCCAGTATAATGTCGGCGCCCAGACACGGCGCACCGCCAATTCCCGCTGGCATGACGAGGACCTGCTGGAAATCCACCCGGCTGACGCGGAAATGCGCGGCGTCCGGGATGGCGACATGGTCTCACTCTCAAGCCGCAAGGGTGCTGTGACCGTGCGCGCGACGATCACCGACCGGGTGCCGCCGGGCATCGTCTACACCACTTTCCATCACCCGGAGACCGGGGCCAATGTCGTCACCACAGAGCTCTCCGACTGGGCCACCAGCTGCCCGGAATACAAGGTGACGGCGGTGCAGGTCTCACCGTCCAACATGCCGTCAGATTGGCAGGCGGAGCGCGAGCGCCGCGCAGATCAGGCCGTGCGCATAATGCCGGCTGCGGAATAGGTCTGCCGCGTGGTGAGCTCCCCCACTCCTGTCAGCCGGCGCGCGACTGTCTATTCCCGGGCCGACGGGCCGCGCGATTGGGGCATTGCCGAGGAAGTTCCGATCGAGATCGGTTTCAACGGCAGCGCCTGGGCCGTGATGATGGCGAGCCCGGCCGATATCGAGGATCTCGCCATCGGACTGGCCCTGACCGAGGGTGCCGTGGCGAGCGGGCGCGATATCAAAGCCGTGGAAATCCGGCAATGGCCGGAAGGCCTCACCGCTGATATCCGCATCGCTCCCGATAGGCTGCGCGGTGACCGGATACATCGCCGCGCGCTGGATGGCCGCACCGGTTGCGGCCTGTGCGGTGTCGAACAGCTCGCCGATCTGCACGCGCCGCCGCCCGCGCTGCTGCCGGGCCCGACCGTCGAAACCGAGGCCATACGCGCCGCACTCGGCGCCCTGCCCGATCACCAGCATCTCAACCGCGAAACCCGCAGTGTTCACGCTGCCGCCTGGTGCCGCCTGGATGGCGAGATCATCCTCGTGCGTGAGGATGTTGGCCGCCATAACGCCCTCGACAAGCTGGCCGGTGCCCGTCTGCGCCGCGGTGAACCAGACGATTCCGGCTTCGTCGTGATGAGCAGCCGCTGCAGTTTCGAACTTGTCTTCAAGGCGGCCCGAATGCGTGCGGCCCTGCTCGCGGCCCAGTCGGCCCCGACCGGCCTCGCCCTCGACCTCGCCGCCCAGCTCGCCCTGCCGATTGCATCGGCCGGCCCGGACGGTGCCATTGTCTTCTTCAGCCCGGAGTGTGCCGATGAATGATGCCAATCTCATCCGGATGGCCCATCAGATCGCCGATTTCTACGCGCCCTATACCGAGGCCGAGGCGATCGAGGGGGTGGCCGTGCATATCCGGAAATTCTGGGATCCGGGCATGCGTGATCGCCTGATCGCTCTCTCGCAAACCCCCGATGCCGGGCTCAGCCCGACCATTGCTGCCGCGATCAAGCGGCTCATCGCCCTCAGCTGACACCAGACCGGATCGGATTGCCCTGATGACCACCGATATTGAACTCGCCCGCGCCGCAACCCTCTTGCCGATCACCGAGGTCGCTGCCCGGCTCGACATCCCCGCCGATGCCATTGCCCAGTATGGCACCGACAAGGCCAAGCTGACGGCGCCCTTCCTCGCCAGTCTGGAGAACAAGCCGGACGGGCATCTCATCCTGGTCACGGCGATCAATCCGACCCCGGCCGGCGAGGGCAAGACCACGACCACGGTCGGCCTCGGCGATGCCCTCAACCGGATCGGCAAGAAGGCCGCGATCTGTATTCGCGAACCCTCACTGGGTCCGTGTTTCGGGATGAAGGGCGGCGCGGCCGGCGGCGGCCATGCCCAGGTCGTGCCGATGGAGGACATCAACCTCCATTTCACCGGCGATTTCCACGCCATCACCTCGGCGCATAATCTGCTCTCGGCGATGATCGACAATCACATCTATTGGGGCAATGCGCTGGAGATTGACCAGCGCCGTATCGTCTGGCGCCGCGTGGTGGACATGAATGACCGCGCCCTGCGCCAGATCACCACCTCGCTCGGCGGCGTTGCCAATGGCTTTCCCGGCGAGAGCGGTTTCGACATCACCGTCGCGTCGGAAGTGATGGCCATTCTGTGCCTGGCCACAGATCTGGCCGACCTGCAACGCCGGCTCGGCGAGATCATTGTCGCCTATCGCCGCGACAAGACCGCCATCACCTGCCGCGATATCAAGGCGGACGGTGCGATGACCGTGCTGCTGAAGACCGCGATGCAGCCCAATCTCGTCCAGACGCTGGAGAATAATCCCGCCTTTATCCATGGCGGTCCCTTCGCCAATATCGCCCATGGCTGCAACTCCGTGATCGCGACGAAATCGGCGCTCAAGCTGGCGGACTATGTCGTCACCGAAGCCGGGTTCGGTGCCGATCTGGGAGCCGAGAAATTCTTCGACATCAAGTGCCGAAAGGCCGGACTCAAACCGGCCGCCGTCGTGCTCGTCGCCACCATCCGGGCGCTGAAGATGAATGGCGGCGTCGCGAAAGCCGATCTCGGCGCGGAGAATGTCGAGGCCGTCCGCGAGGGCTGCGCCAATCTCGGCCGGCATCTGGAAAACCTCGCCAAGTTCGGCGTGCCGGCTGTCGTGGCGATCAATCATTTCACCGCCGACACCCCGGCCGAGATCGAAACCGTCAAGGCCTATGTCGCCCGGCTCGGCCGCAAGGCTGTGGTTTGCCGCCACTGGGCTGATGGCGGCGCCGGCGCCGGGGACCTGGCCGCGAAAGTGGTCGAACTCGTCGAGGGCGGGATCGCCGATTTCAAGCCGCTCTATCCCGATGCGCGGCCGCTGTTCGAAAAGATCGAGACCGTCGCCCGCGAGATCTATCGCGCCGACGGCGTCACCGCGGACAAGGCTGTGCGCGACCAGCTCGGTGCCTGGGAGGCGGCCGGTTTCGGGGATTTGCCGGTCTGCATGGCCAAGACGCAGTACAGCTTCACCACTGATCCGGAACGGCGCGGTGCGCCCGATGGGCATATGCTGGAAATCCGCGAGGTCCGCCTCGCTGCCGGCGCCGGTTTCATCGTCGTCATCTGCGGTCAGATCATGACCATGCCCGGCCTGCCGCGGATACCCTCGGCCGAGAATATCGGACTGGATGATGCGGGCAATGTGGTCGGCCTGTTCTAGGCGGAGGCGCTGACCTCATCCGCATCCGGCACGGTGAATTGCAGCTCGATATAGCGGGCATACAGCCCGCCGCGGGCGAGCAATTCGGTATGCGTGCCCTGGTCCACAATACGGCCGCCCTCAAGCACGACGATGAAATCGGCCTTGCGCACGGTCGCCAGACGGTGGGCGATGACCAGTGTGGTGCGGTTGCGCGACAGGGTCTCGAACGCGGTCTGGATCACCGCCTCGCTTTCGGAATCGAGCGCACTGGTGGCCTCGTCGAGCAGCAGGACAGGGGCATCGCGCAGAATGGCGCGGGCAATCGCCAGGCGCTGGCGCTGGCCGCCCGAAAGCGTGCGGGCATTCTCGCCAAGCTGGGTCTGGTAGCCGTCCGGCAGGGCCATGATGAATTCATCGGCATTGGCCGCCTTGGCCGCGTCGATCACCTCTTCCAGCGAGGCACCGGAACGCCCGAAGCGGATATTGTCGGCAACGCTGCCGCCAAACAGCGGCGCATTCTGCTGCACGATGGAGAGGGCATTGCGCAGCTCGGTCGGGTCGAGCCGGCTGATATCGACGCCGTCGACGGTGAGACGGCCCGAAGCCGGATCATAGAGCCGCAGCAAAAGCTGGAACATGGTGCTCTTGCCGGCACCGGACGGACCCACCAGGGCCACGGTCTGGCCCGGCTCGACCTTCAGGCTGATCCCCTCCAGCGCCAGCGCGTCGGGGCGCGTCGGATAGGCGAAGGAGACATCCTCGAAAGCGATCTCGCCGCGCACCGGCTTGGCGAGATGCTCGGGCGTTTCGGGCACATCGATATCGGGTTTGGCGGCGAGCAATTCCATCAGGCGCTCGGTGGCACCGGCGGCGCGCATCACTTCGGTATAGGTCTCGGTCAACATGCCGACACCGGAGACGGCGACGAAGGCATACATGACGAATTGCGTCATCGCGCCGGGCGTGATGCTGCCGGCCTGGACCTGGACCGCGCCGAACCACAAGACCGCGATCAGGCCCGACAGGATTACCGTGAAGATGATCGCCGTCATCCAGGCCCGCACCTCGATACGGGCGAGCGAAACCTTGAACGTGGTCTCGACCGCATCGGCAAAACGCGACCTTTCCTCGGGTTCGCGGGTGAAGGCCTGGACCGTCTCGATCGCCTGCAGGCTCTCGCTGGCGCGGGCCGAGGCGTCGGCGAGATTATCCTGACTGGAGCGCGACAGGCGTTGCACCCGGCGGCCGAACAGCATGATCGGCCCGAGAATCACCGGGCCGAGCGCCAGCACCATCAGGGCGAGCTGCCAGTTGACGACGACCATCAGGATCAGCGCCCCGGTCGTGGTCGCCACAGTGCGCAGGGCGACAGAGACGGAGGAGCCGACCACGGTCTGGATCAGCGTCGTGTCGGTGGTCAGCCGCGAGAGGACTTCGCCGGTGCGGGTGCTGGCATAGAAGGTCGGGCTGAGCGAAAGCAGGTGATCGAAGACATTGCGGCGCAGATCGGCGACAACGCGCTCACCGAGCCGGCTGATGAAATAGAAACGCATTGCGCTGGCCAGGCCGAGCAAGGCAGCAACACCGATCCCGGCGAGGAAATAGGCCGACAGGCCATCGCCGATGGAGAAGGCGCTGCACAGGGCCGAATCCGAGGCGCCGCCAAAGCCGCAATCGACCACCATGCGAAAGGCGCCGGGCAGGATCAGCGTCAGGCTCGAGGCGAGGACGAGGAACAGGGTGAAGGCCGCCAGCAGACCGGGATAGGCGAGCACATAGGGCAGGAGCCGGCGCAGCGGCCGGGCGCTGCGGGCTTTTTCGCGATGGGCGGCATCGCGTTCAAGCTCGGAGGCGAAGCTGGAGCCCCGGTCAGTATCGGCGCGATGTTCGGCGGTTTGCGGGGTCTCGGCCAAGGGGATCTCCGGTCTCGTAGCGGGGGCGCATCAATAAGACCCCTGCATATAGGATGTTCGGCGCGCGCTTGCACCGGTCGATACCGTGCGCGATCAGTTGGCCGGCTTGCGGGCGACAATGAAGACCGCGACCGCCTTGTCCGGGCGCCATTGATGCTCGAGTTCAAACCCGGCCTGACGCAGGCTCTCCGCCAGCTGGACCGCCGTGAAAACCCGCAGCATCGGGAACAGGCCGAGGGCGCGTCCGATCGGTGCGATCAGGCTGAAAAACCACATTTTCTCACCCAGGCAGGCCGTCGAGGAGACGAACACGCCGCCGGGCTTGAGCAGGGTATGGACGCGGGCGATCGCGGCGTCCCGGTCCGCCAGCAAATGCAGAATGCTCAGTCCGAGCACAACGTCGAAACGGCCCGGCGCGGCATCGATATCCTCGAAGCCGACGCGTTCAAAACTGATATTCTCCACCCCGGCCTCAACGGCACGGCCACGGGCAATCTCGAGCATTTCGCCGGACAGGTCGGTGGCGTGGATATGTTTGACATACGGTGCATGGCTGACCGCCGTCATGCCCGTGCCGCAGCCAAATTCGAGCACATCCGATTGCTCAGTGAAATGCTGGCGCGTGATCTCGAGCTTTGTCTGATAGGCGGCCTCATCGCTGATCGGATCATTGGCATATTTCTGCGCCAGACGGTCCCAGAAGCGTTGGTCCTTGTCCGGCTTGCTTGAATCATCGGGCTTGCTTGAATCACTGGGCATCGAACATCCTCTCCTGCGCCGCCGGGACGCGGTGGCTGATCTCGTGATCCACAGGTTTATCCATACACAAACAGAAGGTATATTGCCCAATCATGCGGTTCTGGTATACGCAAATGGATGAACTGGCCCGCTATCGCCTTTGACTGGAATCAGATCCGCGCCTTTCTTGCCACCGTCGAGGAGGGCTCGTTTTCCGCTGCCGCCCGCGCACTGGGCCAGACCCAGCCGACCCTGAGCCGCCAGATTTCCGCCCTCGAGGACGCGCTCGGCATCACCCTGTTCGAGCGCGGCCATCGCACCATGGCGCTGACCGAGCCGGGCCGCGCCCTGCTGGAGCCCGTGCGGGCCATGGCCGAGGCCGCGACGCAGATCTCGCTGACCGCGTCAGGCCAATCGCTGACGATTGCCGGCCGGGTCACCCTGACCGCGACCAATAATATGGCGACGCAATACCTGCCCCCCATCCTGGCCAAGCTGCGCCAGATCGCACCGGAGATCGAGCTGGAGATCATCGCCTCCAATGAAGTGCGTGACCTGACCCGCCGCGAGGCCGATATCTCGATCCGTCATGCCCGCCCCGAACAGCCCGAACTGATCGGCAAACTCCTGCGCGAGACCCGGGCCTATTTCTACGCCAGCACCGCATTCCTCGACCGGCATGGCCGCCCGAAATCCGCCGGTGAGCTGACGCGCTATGATTTCATCGGCTTTGACCAGAATGAGCGCTTCCTGCCCTATCTCAATGAGCTCGGTCTCTCGCTCACCCTGCGCAATTTCAAACTCAATACGGGCAGTGGCAGTGTGCTGGTGGAATTGATCCGCCAGGGGCTCGGTATCGGGATGCTGACCGAGGACATGGCCCGCCTCTATCCCGAACTCGAACGCGCCCTGCCCGGCCTGCGGCCCATCCCCGTCCCGGTCTGGCTGGTCACCCACCGCGAACTGCATACCAGCCGCCGGATCCGGCTGGTGTTCGATCTGCTGGCGCAGGAACTGGCCTGGCCGGAGCCGGCCTGATCGGCACAAAAACGGGCGATTGCCGGCGCGGCGGGCACAATCAATTTGATAAGTCCGCCCCCCAACCCTATCTAGACATTATGGCCAGCGGCACGAGGCGCTGCGCCGGGATATTCAACCGCCGCCAAGCCATTGGCGCCCGCACAGGAGACTGACATGTCACTCAGGATTGGCGATACCGCCCCCGATTTTACCATTGCGACCACCAAGGGCGAGATCAGCCTGCATGACTGGGCCGGCGATAGCTGGGTTTTCTTCTTCAGCCATCCGGCCGATTTCACCCCGGTCTGCACCACGGAAATGGGCCGCACCTCCCAGCTCGCCGCCGAATTCGCCAAGCGCAATACCAAGCCGCTCGGCCTGTCGACCGACACCGTCGCCGAACACGTCAAATGGATTGACGACGTCAACGACACCCAGAACACCGATCTGCAATTCCCGATCGTCGCCGATGCCGGTCACAAGGTCGCCCAGACCTATGACATGATCCATCCCGGCGAGAGCACCACGGCTGCCGTGCGCTCGGTCTTCATCATCGACCCGGCCAAGAAAATCCGCCTGACGATGACCTATCCGATGAGTGTCGGCCGCAATTTCGATGAAATCCTGCGCGTCATCGACGCGCTGCAGACCGGCGATAAATACAAGATCGCCACGCCCGCCGACTGGACCCCGGGCGACCAGGTCATCATCCCGCCCTCGATCTCCAACGAGGCCGCCAAGGACCTCTTCCCGCAGGGCTGGAAAGAAGTGCGCTCCTATCTGCGCCTGACCGACGTGCCCAAGGGCTGATTGCCCGGCAAGACGGGGCGGAGGCGATGCGCTTCCGCCCCGATGGCTGCGCTTCATCTCTGCATCTGCTGACTTCCTCCGGACCTGTTCCGGGGGAAGTTTGTTTTTGAGCCTGGAGCAGGCAGCACCCGCACGAAAATCCCCACGCGGCTGGCCGCTGGAGGTTTGAGTGGGCCTCCCGGGATGGGAGGGTGCGGGACGCGGCGAATGCCGGTTAGCGCAATAAGTAAGTGAGACATTCGAAACGTCCCGCACGTGGAGATTTACTCAGGTCCCTCGCGGGCCCTGCCTCGAAATGACCGTGGACGAACAGTCGAGCATTCATGCTGCCCTTCCCCGGTCATGGCCTCACCAGAGCTCGGGATGTCACCCCTCTGCCCGGACGAGCTCCACGCTCCCGGCCGCCGCGAATGACTGAGCTCACGCCTCCCGTGCGACCGGAACGCTGTGAGCATAGGCGCAGGTGGAGGGGGCGGGGATAACATCGGCTAAATTCGTCATCCTGACGCAAGTCAGGACCTCGATATTGCGGGCTCCGACCCTGTCACGTCGAGGTCCTGACTTACGTCAGGATGACGTGGGATAATTGTCGGCGGTGGGGGATAAGTGAGTGGCAACGCGGCCACCACAACGCCAAACAACTCAAATTTTGTCATCCCGGACGGATGCCCCGCGCAGGCGGGGCGCAGATCCGGGACCCAGACGCACCACGGTCAGTCGAGTGAGGCCGGACGGACGCGGCAAAGGCCATCTGTCGGGCGTCTGGGTCCCTGATCTGCGCCCGGATCGCTATCGCGTCCGGGCATCCGTCAGGGATGACAAATATTTGTGGTTATGGGTGAAAACGGATGCCCCAGCGCGCGCCAGGCGCCGCCATAAACCTCATGCCGGGATCTCGCCACCGGGGTTGAGCGCCGTCAAGGCGCATGCGCGCAAAGCGGCGCCAAAGGCGGCCTTGACGACGCTGAACACCGGTGGCCCACTGGCTGGCAAGGGATTTATGGGATGGTGTTGGCGAGAATAGGCACAAGGTCTCTAGAACACGTCAGTGCCCCCTTCTGGCCAGTCATCGCTATCCACCCACACAAAGCCATGGCACCCAATACGAAGGAATGAGGCATGAACGAACGGATCATTGACACCGACACATCTCCGGGAAGCACCCAAGAATACACCGTCGAAACTGAGGCGTTTTACAATTCCCAACGTCTGCAGTTCGCGGGACTCTTCGTCACAAGCGCCATGCTCTATTCGGGCGGTGCGCTCGCCACGATCATTGGAATTTACGGCGAGGCGCTCGCCGGTACTGAGGGGAGCGCGGCGCTCCGTGCGGCGATCGACATCGTACAGCTGAGGCTGTCTATGGTCCAACTGATCGCCGCCGCAATATCGGTCATCGGTGTCGCGGGGTTTTCATCTCTCTCCATCGCAATGTGGGACTACAGCCACACAAGACGTACTCGTTGGCAGCGGTTCGTTGCTCGAGCCGGCGACTTCATGTCTTGGTCATCTTTCGCGTTTGGTTTTATAGGCTTCGGGCTTCTAATTTGCGGGTCTTTGACTGCCTTGAGCGCAATCGCGAGCGTCTGACCCCCCTACCGCCACCGACCCTGCAATTTCGCCAGCGCCGCCTTGCCCGGCGTCAACGCCTCATACGGAACCGCATTCAGCGGTGTCTTCGGCAAATGGTTGGCAGCGTGCATATCCGGCAGATCCTCACTCACATAGAGCAGGCCGGTGCGGATCTCGCCGCTGCGGTCGCCGAGCAATAGCGTCTCGATGGCCTGGGCGCGGTCGCGCGGGTCGTAATCGTCGGCGGTCTTGCGCAGTTTGAGGATGCCGCCATCATGCATGGTGACGGTGATGGCGCCGCCCTGGCTGGTGTCGGCGGTGATTTCCTCGGCTTCGGCGACGAAATCGGTGTGGACCAGCGGGTGGTAGTATTTGAAGGTGTGGGCATAGCTCTTGGTCGAGCCGGCATGGTCGTTGAAGGTGACGCAGGGCGAGATGACGTCGATCAGGGCGAAGCCCTTGTGCATCAGGCCGGCCTGGATCAGCGGCACCAGCTGGGACTTGTCGCCGGAGAAGGCGCGCGCGACGAAGCCGGCGCCGAGCGTGAGGGCCTGGACGCAGGGATCGATCGGCGATTGCTCGTTGGCAATGCCCTTCTTGGACTTGGTGCCGATATCGGCCGAGGCCGAGAACTGACCTTTGGTGAGGCCATAGACGCCATTATTCTCCAGCACATAGAGCATGTTGAGATTGCGGCGGATTGCGTGGGCGAACTGGCCGAAACCGATCGAGAGACTGTCTCCATCGCCGGAGATGCCGATATAGTGGAGATCGCCATTGACGGCATTGGCGCCGGTCGCGACCGAGGGCATGCGGCCATGGACGCAATTGATGCCGTGGGACTGGCCCATGAAATAGGCCGTGGTCTTGGACGAACAGCCAATACCGGAGACCTTGGCGGCGCTGTGCGGCGGCAGGTCGAGCTGCCAGAATGCCTGGACCAGGGCGGCGGTGACCGAGTCATGGCCACAGCCGGCGCACAGGGTCGACATCGAGCCTTCATAATCGCGCACCGTCAGGCCGAGCTTGTTGCGCGGCAAATGCTTGTCGATCAGCGGTTTGGACATTGAGGTCATGTCAGGCCTCCTCGGCCACGAGGTGTGCGGTGACGCCCTCGATGATGAAAGCGGGGTTGGCGGCCATGCCGGCATAATCGAGCACGGGAATGAGCTTGGTCTTGTCGACCGAGGTCTCATTGATCAACAGGCCGCGCAGCTGGGCGTCGCGGTTCTGCTCGACGACATAGATCTCGTCATGGCTGTCCATGAAGGCCTCGACCTCGGCGGAGAAGGGGAAGCCGCGCACACGCAGATAATTGAGTTCGATGCCGCGTTCGGCGAGCCGGTCGAGCGCCTCGCGTACGGCACCGTCGCAGCCGCCGAGCGAGATGATAGCGCGGCGGGTCGGCTTGCTCGCCTCGATGATGACCGGGCCGGGCACGGCGTCGGCCGAGTCCTCCCATTTGCGGGTCAGCCGGTCGAGCACTTCCTTGTATTCGGCCGCGTCCTCGGTATAGCCGCCCTTCCAGTTATGGCCCGAACCGCGCGTGAAATAGGCGCCCTTGGGATGCACGCCGGGCACGGTACGATAGGCGATATTGTCGCCATCGCGGTCTTCATAGCGATAATATTTCGGCAAGGCCTCGAGCTCTTCAGCCGAGAGGATCTTGCCGCGATCGGGCTGATAGCTGTCATCCCATTCCAGCTCGGGGATCATCCAGTCATTCATCCCGATATCGAGATCGGTCATGAAGAAGACCGGCGTCTGATAGCGCTCGGCAAGGTCGAAGGACTGCACCGCCATCTCGAAGCATTCGGCCGGATTGGCCGGGAAGAGCATGATATGCTTGGTATCGCCATGGCTGGCATAGGCGCACAGGGTCAGATCGCATTGCTGGGTGCGCGTCGGCAGGCCGGTGGACGGCCCGGCGCGCTGGACGTTGAACAACACCACCGGCACTTCGGAATAATAGGCAAAGCCGATAAACTCGCTCATCAGCGAGATGCCCGGCCCCGAGGTCGGGGTGAAGGCGCGGGCGCCATTCCAGCCGGCCCCGACGGCCATGCCGATCGAGGCGAGCTCGTCCTCGGCCTGGATGATGCAGAAATTCTTCTCGCCGGTCTCCGCATCGGTGCGGAATTTCTCGCAGAAGGATTTGAACCCGTCCATCAGCGAGGTCGAGGGCGTGATCGGATACCAGGCGCCGAAGGTGGCGCCGGCATAGACACAGCCCAGCGCGGCAGCCGTATTGCCGTCGATCAGGACATTGCCCTTGGTCGCATCCATCGCCTGCACGCGCAGTGGCAGCGGCTCGGCATAGGTCTGCCGGACATAATCCAGGCCAAGATTGATCGCCGTCATATTGGCGTCGATCAGCTTGGGCTTGGAGCCGAACATTTCCTCGACCATGGCCTTGATGATGTTGACATCAATCCCGGTCAGGCCGGCGACGGCGCCGACATAGGCCATATTCTTCATCAGCACGCGGGTGCGCGCATTGTCGAATTTGGCATTGCACAGACGCGCCAGCGGCACGCCGATGGCGGTGATATCGGTGCGGGCATGCAGCTCGGGGCGCGGCCAGGTATCGTCATACAGGAGATAGCCGCCCGGCGAGACTTCCGCGAGATCGCGCTTGTAGGTTTCGGCATTCATCGCGACGACGAGATCGGCGGCGCCGGAGCGCGCCATATAGGCGTCTTTCGTGACGCGGATCTCGAACCAGGTCGGCAGGCCCTGGATGTTCGACGGAAAGAGATTCTTGCCGACCACGGGCACGCCCATGCGGAAGATCGCCTTCATCAGAAGACCGTTGGCGCTGGCCGAGCCGGTGCCGTTCACATTGCCGATCTTGATGACAAAATCATTGATGCGGAGATCCGCCATGGTGTCCACAATGTCCTTCATTCTGCCGCCACCCGGCGCGCTTCGTCATCGACATGAGGGATGAGAATATCGCCATCCTGCATGTCCCAGGCGGCCGTCGGGCAGCGCTCGGCGCACAGGCCGCAATGCAGGCAGAGATCCTCGTCCTTGACCATGACGCGGCCGGTATCCTTCAGCGGCGCCGAGACATAGAGCGCCTGGTCGAGATTGTCCGCCGGGGCCTTGAGCCGGGTGCGCAGCTCGCCCTCATCGCCATTCTCGACGATGGAGAGGCAATCGACCGGGCAGATATCGATACAGGCATCGCATTCCTTGCACAGGGGCGGATCGAACACGGTCTGGACATCGCAATTGAGACAGCGCTGCACCTCGGTGTGGATCTGCTCGGCGGTATAGCCCATCTCCACTTCGATCTTGCGATTGCCCAGCCGGGCCTTGAGCTCGACCAGCGGCATCACACCGCGATGGCCGCGCTCGTAATCATTGGAATACATCCACTCATTGACGCCCATCTTGGCGCTGTTGAGATTGACGCCGCGCGGCATGCGCGCCGCCAGATCGGTTTTCTCGCAATGCTTGTGGATCGAGATCGCCGCCTGGTGGCCATGCTCGACGGCCCAGATGATATTCTTGGGACCGAAGGCGCTGTCGCCGCCGAAAAACACGCCGGGAATGGTCGACTGATACGTTGTCGTGTCGACAATGGGCACGCCCCATTTGTCGAATTCCAGCCCGATATCGCGCTCGATCCAGGGGAAGGCGTTTTCCTGGCCGATCGCCAGGATGACATCATCGCAGGGGATGATGGTGGTACCGGTATTGCGCGTCGCGGTGATATTGCCGCGCTGATCGAGATCATACTCCATCAGCTCGAATTCCATGCCGACAAGCTTGCCATTCTCGGTCACGAAGCGCTTGGGCGAATGATTGACGAGGATTTCGACATTCTCGTCCTCGGCGTCTTCCAGCTCCCAGGGCGAGGCCTTGAAGAATTCGCGCGGCTTGCGCGCCATCACCTTGACGTCGTCGGCCCCGAGCCGCAGCGAGGAGCGGCAGCAATCCATCGCCGTATTGCCGACGCCAATGATCAACACCTTTTTGCCGATCTTCTCGATATGCTCGAAAGCGACGCTTTCCAGCCAGTCGATACCGATATGGATATTGGCGTCGGCCTCGTCGCGGCCCTCGATCTGCAGATCCTTGCCCTTGGGGGCGCCGGAGCCGATGAAGATGGCGTCATAACCGCCGGCCAGCATGGCGCGCATGCTCTCGATACGGTGATTGAGCTTCAGATCGACGCCCATATTGAGGATATAGCCGATCTCTTCATCGAGCACTTCTTCCGGCAGGCGGAAGGAGGGAATGTTGGAGATCATCAGCCCGCCGGGGCGGTGCATGGCTTCGAATATCGTGCAGTCATAACCCAGCGGCGCCAGATCATTGGCAACGGTCAGCGAGGCGGGACCCGCCCCGATCAGCGCGATCTTCTTGCCGTTCGTATTCGCTGGCTTCTGCGGCACCAGGTCGGCGACCTCGCCGCGATGATCGGCGGCGACGCGCTTGAGGCGGCAGATCGCGACCGGTTCTTCCTCGACGCGCCCGCGGCGGCAGGCTGGCTCGCACGGTCTGTCGCAGACGCGGCCGAGAATGCCGGGAAACACATTGGAGCGCCGATTGACCATATAGGCCTCGGTGAACTCCCCCTGGGCGATCAGCCGGATATATTCCGGGACCGGGGTATGGGCCGGACAGGCCCACTGACAATCAACAACCTTGTGGAAATAGTCGGGATCGCCGGTATTGGTCGGCTTCATTGCGAGCTTCCCCCCGGGGCAGCGCCCCGTTCATGACTGAGGCCCGATGTCTGGCACCCGCCCCTTATTGGGAGGCATTCTCACATTGTCTTAGCCATTGGGGTCAAGCAGTTTCGCCCTAAATCGGCCCTGCCAAGCGCAGTATGTATGCGGCTGCGACGCGTTCGCATCGAATTGAAAACCGGGCGGCCCGTCGCACAAGGCCGGGATGGTCAGCGGCGTCACTCGTTTCGCCCGCCGAATCCATGCTAGTTTTCCACGTCACCCGGACACACAGGGGCCCGACATGTCAAAGCCGACCATCATCATCACCTATGCCCGCTCCCTGATGGCCCTGACCGTTGGCCAGTCCCTGCGGCCCATCGCCGGCAGGCTGATCGGTGTCGACAGTGTCGAATGGACGGTGCTGGGCTTTTCCAGACTGTGCGACGACAACCGGCGCGTGCCCGATCCCGGCGAGACCCCGGAGGCCTATGTCGAGGCGCTCGTGGAGTTGAGCCGGGAATTCCTTGATGAGGGCCCGGTCCTGATCATGCCGGTGTTCGAGGACGCCTCGCTGCTGGCCAAACACCGCGACCGCTTTGCCGACGGTGTCGTCATCGCGGCCTCACCGGCGGAGGCGATTGACCAGGTCGATCCCAAGGACCGGCTGGCGCATTCGCTGGAGAGCTGGGACGTGCCGGCCCCGGTGACCGACGTGTTCGAGGCGCCGCTCCAGCCGGGCGAGGGCGATTTCCGCAACAGCCCGCCGCTAATCATCAAACCGGCACAGGGCAATGGCGGGCGCGGCGTGTTGATGGTGGAAACCGCCAAGGCGCTGGACCACGAGCTGACCCATCGCAAGGGCACGCAATTGCTGCAGGCGCTCGTGCCCGGCGAGGATTACTGCGTCACGGCGATGGCCGATGGCAAGCATGTCTTCGCCCTTTCCGCCTATCGCAATCTGGAACAATACCCGCCGCATAATGGCGCCGGCGCCCTGCGCGAAACCGTGCTGGCCACCCCGTTCGAGCCCGCCATGCAGCGCCTCGTCGAGGCCTCCGGCTGGACCGGCACTTTGCAGGCTGATTTCCGCTGGACCGGCGCGGCCGATCACGCCCCCGAACTGATCGAGATCAATCCGCGGCTTTGGGCCGGCATCACCCACTCCGTGCATTCCGGGATCGACTATCCGCTCCTGCTCGCCCTGCAGACGCTGGGCGAGCCCCTGCCCGAGCCCGGCAAGCCGCAAATCGGCTATCGCTCCAAACTCCCGCTCGTCTGGCTGGCCGGCCTCACCGGGACCAGCCTGGACGATGCCGAGTATTTCGCCCAGATCGAGGAGAGCTGGCACCGCATGACGCGGTCCGACACCAAGCTGCACGCGCGCATCGCTCATCTCTGGGCCAATATGACCGATTTCGAGACCCTGAAGGATGATATCCATGCCGCCCTCGAACGCGGCGAGCGTGGCAAGCACGCCCAGACCGATATCCGCGCCGACGAGGCCGGCAGTGTCGCGCTGGGCACGCTCTTCATCATCTCGCATCTGCTGCGCCATGGCCGCCTGCCGGCCGAGGTCAAATAATGCCTGACGGTCCTGCGAGATCGCGAAAACCGCTGATCGGCTTCACCGCCGCCACGCGCGGCGATCACGGTGTCGCCTGGCTGTTGCGGCTGGCGATCTTTCTCGGCGGCGGCCGCTCGACCCGGATCACGGCGCCGTTTGAGGACTGGCATGGCGAGCGCCCCGACGGCCTGTTGCTGAGCGGCGGGCTCGATATCCACCCGACCCGCTATGCCGGCGATGAGAGCTTTGAATCCGAGTTCGATCATGACCGCGACCATCTGGAATTCTCCTGGATGGACTGGGCCGACCATGCGCGCATCCCCGCCTTTGGGATTTGCCGCGGCCTGCAAATGCTCAATGTTCATGCCGGCGGCGATCTGCACCAGACGCTCGACCCTGACATCATCGCCTCATGGCCGACCACCGCGATCGAATACATGATCTTTCGCAAGCCGATCCGGATCAAACCGGGCTCGCATCTGGAAGCGGCGACCGGCTGCACCGAACTCGAGGTCAACAGCCTGCACCGCCAGGCCGTGCGCACCCCGGCGCCGGGCTTCACCGTCGTCGCCCATGAACGCGCCAGCGACGGCATCCAGGCGATCGAGGCCAGCGATCCCGCCCTGCGCATGGGCGTGCAATATCACCCCGAACTGTTGCTGCATGACCGCACCGCAAGATCGCTGTTTCGCTATTTCGTGGATCAGTGCCGGGGGAAGTGAGCGGGGCGGGCTGACGCCCGGCCCGACGCATTCTTCCCCGCCCCGACAGGGTCAGTGGAAGGCTTCGCCGCGCGCCAGCCTGTCGATGATTGCCGCGATCCGGTTTTGCCGCGTCTGCGATGTCCGGGCCGTGTGGACGCGATGGTAGATCGCGAACAGATTGGCCTTGTTGAGGGTTTTGAAGAAGACCGCCGCCGCCTCATTGCCGGCCAGGGCCTCAAGGAATTCCGCCGGAATCTCCATCTCCGCCGAGCCGGCATAAGCCACGTCCCAGCGGCCATCCGACCGTGCCGCCTCGACCGCGGCCAGACCGGGCGCTTGCATTCGGCCCGTCGCGATCAGGGTTTCGGCGTGGCCGCAATTCTTCTTCGACCAGCCGGAGCGTTTGGTGCGCGGCGTGAAGCGCTGAAAATAGGCCGTGGCGCCATGCGACTTTTTCAGCCCGTCAATCCAGCCCCAGGCAATCGCCTCGATCACCGCCTCTTCCCATGTCAGCGAGGGAATGCCCGAGGAGCGCTTGAAGATCTTCAGCCATAACTGGGTGGAGCTGGCATGATTGGCCTCCAGCCAGCCGCAGAATTCGGCAGGCGTGGCGAAGCTTTCGGCATTGTCGTGGTCTATGTCCATGGGGATGCCGCATTGCGCTCGGGGTGGGTGTCGCTGACTGGTTATCAGGGATCGGCCGGACAGTGGAAGTGCCGGGCTGACCCGGACCCTGTCCGGAGCCCCCTCACCTCGTGCAGTAAATCAGATATTTGTGCCCATCGAGGTCGCGGAAATACGCCGCATAGAAGTGCGCGCTGCGGCGGCCCGGCGCGCCGGCATCGGCCGCCCCCAGCGCCAGCGCGCGGGCGTGCAGTGCATCGACGGCCTGCGCACTGTCCAGCACCAGACCGATCATCGAGCCATTGCCGACTGTGGCCGGCTGGCCGTCCTCGGGCCGGATGATCGAAATCCCCGGCGCGTCGCCACCCGCCCAGGCGATGAAGCTCTCGCCCTGCATCGTGCGCGCGGCACCGAGCTCGGCCAGCAGGGCATCATAGAAGGCCGCCGCTTCCTCGAAGCGATTGGTGCCGAGCGTGACATAGCCGATCATGGGGTTTCCTGTCTGTGGTTGGCGCTGGAGGGAGGTCTGCCCCGCGACCGGGCGACCGGATTGAAGCATGCCCCCTACCGCCCCACCATACCTCATCTTCCCCCGGAGGAGCGCAGCGAATTCCGGGGCCTGCCACGCGTTGGGAGCCTGGCTGGATTCCCCTCCGGCAGGCCCCGGCACAAGGCCGGGGGAAGAGGGTTTTGTGGGTTTTGAAAACCTGGCAGCCCCCTCACAACTCATCCACCGAACTCTCATGATGCCGCGCCTCGGCCTTCAGCCAGGCAATAAAACTCTGCGCATCCGCGCTGAGCGGCCGGTTCTTCGCGGTGACGACATGATAGGCCGAGCGCACCGGCGAGGCTCCGTCGGCGAAGAGCGCGACCAGCCGCCCGGCGGCGAGGTCGTTCTGGACCAGGGTGCGTTTGGCGAGGGCGACGCCGCGGCCGGCCACGGCGCTGTCGATCACCAGGGCTGACTGGTTGAAGCGCACGCCGCCGGAGACATCGATGCCGCGCACGCGGCGCGCCTTGAGCCAGGAGGCCCAGTCGGCGCCATCGACATCGCTTTCCGGCGAGGCATCGTGCAGCAGGGTGTGGGCGGCGAGATCGCGCGGGCGCACCAGGGGTTTGCCGTCATGCAGCAGATCGGGCGAGCAGACGGGCAGGACTTCCTCGCTCAGCAGGCGTTCCTCATTCAGCGTCATATCGCCGCCCGGGCCATAGCGAATCGCCAGATCGGCGGCGCCGGCGGCGAGATCGACGCGTTCGCTGGCGGCGGAAATCCACACCTCAATGCCCGGATGCGCGTCCTGGAAACGGTGCAGGCGCGGGGCGAGCCATTTGCCGGCGAAGGAGGGCGAGACCGAGACCGTGAGGCTGCGTTTCAGCGCCGGCCGCCGCATCAGCGAGACGGCGCGCTCGAGCAGTTCGAAGGCATCGCTGGCGGTGATGGCGGCAGCGCGGCCGGCCTCGGTCAGGGCGAGGCCGCGGCCCTGGCGCGTGAAGAGCGGCGTGCCGACATGCTCTTCCAGCAGGCGGATCTGCTGGCTGATCGCACCGGGCGTGACGGC
>NZ_CAXBKN010000020.1:0-36720 GCF_963976135.1 uncultured Maricaulis sp. | reverse complement strand
AGTTCGGGCCGTCACCCCTCTACCCGGACAGGCTGCACGCTTCCAACCGCCGCGAATGACTGAGCTCACGCCTCCCGTGCGACCGGAACGAGGTGATTATGCGCCAGGCGCGAGGGGGTGGGGATAACATCGCCGAAAATTCGTCATCCCGACCCCCGCCTGCGCGGGCGTGGACTCCAGCCGGGACCTCGATATCAAGGGCTCCGACCCTGTCGCGTCGAGGTCCGGACTTGCGTCAGGATGACGTGAGATAGTTTGCTGATGGTGGGGATAGGCGGTTGAAGTCTGGTACCCGACACCCCGCCATGATCCCGCGCTGAACGGCTGCTTCCGGCTCATTTCGGCCTGTTGCGAATTGGCACCACCCGCTGAGGTAAATCCGTTTGCATCTTGCACGCGGGTGCCCGCGCCCTTTTATCTGGCGGCCGGAAATCGGGTGGGACTATGGGGGTGGTTCGAATTTTGGCGGCATTGGTTCTGGGGCCAATGACAGCGATTGCAGTGCTCGCAGTCGGCGATCACCTGGCATCGGGTCCCCGGACCCGTCCGCCGGAGGCCGATGTAAGCGCTGTCCGAATCCTGCCTGTCACCCATGGTGCAGGACAGTCCTGTCACGCATCGCAGATTGATTTTCCCGGCAAATATAGCTTCGCAGGGTCTGACGCGCCGCCGATCATCCTCGTCCACCCGGAGCCGGGCAATCTCGATATTGCGATCGACATGATGCAGCCGGCAGAAGCGGTCATGGTGTGTGACGAGCGCGATGACAGGACAGGCGTGTGGGCGGGGATTGTCTATGGTGGCACACGCGAACAATGCCGGCTGGATCCGGTTCCCCGGTCGGTCCGCGCCTATGCGGGCCCTTGCCGCAGCGGCTGGATCGAGTTGCGCCATATCGCCGGAAGCGCGCCGGTCACGCTGCCCTAGGCCTGGCTATGGCGCGGCGTCAGCTTCGGCATCGTCCGTCCGCACCGCTTTCTTGAGCATCGCGCGATAGCTTGGCGCGCTCGAACCTTCATAGCCCTCGAAATAGCCCCGCTCACTCAAAACCCGGTGGAGTTTGGGCAGGTTATACGGCGGTATGGCGGCGAAGAGGTGGTGTTCGAGGTGATAATTCACGTAGTTCGGCGCCACCAGCGCGCGCTCGATCCAGTTGGCGTGGGTGGTGTGCGTATTATTGCGCGGTTCGGTATCGAGCCGGTCGATGGCGACGCCGTGTTCGCCGATATGGCGCAGGCGCATCACGGCGGGGAAGATCAGGATGCGCGCCGCCCACCACAGCGCGATCGCCCACAGGGCACCGGCGGCGAACAGGGCGATCATCATCACCAGCTGGAAAACGAGGAAGGGAAGCTTTTCGGCGAGGACCGGGTTTTGCCATGAGCCGATCAGCTCGCGCATCCCGGTCTGGCCGGTCAGGTCGCGGGTGAATTTCCGGCGCAGGCTGGCGGGCGTGACCGGATAGTCCTTGACGAGGCCCTTGTCGGGATCCTTCTCGGTGCCGGCATATTTATGATGGTCGAAATGATAGGCGCGATAGGCGAGGAAGGGGGCATCAATGGCGGCGCCGCCAATCCACTTGCCGACGAATTCATTGAGCGCGCGGGTGTGGAAGAGCGAGCGGTGGGCGCAATCATGCATGATGATGGCGAAGCTGAGCTGGCGTCCGCCGAGCAGGGCGATGGCCGTCAGCATGGTGAGTGGATTGGGCCAGAGGATGGCCAGTCCATAGGCAAGGATGACGAGGGCGAAATCGCCCGCCAGCATCAATCCACCCTGCCAGTCAGCCGGACGCGACAGCTCGCGCAATTCCTCACGCGACAGGCAATCGGACAGGTTGGACGCCATGGCATTTCCTCCGCCATCACTATCGCGCAAAAGGCGCCGGGCCGCCAGACGCAGCAAACAGGCGGCGGCGCGTCCGGGCGAGCCGGGATTGCCGGGTGACAAGGTCTTGATTTGCGCGGACTATGGCTGCCGGGCACGGGGTCATGTGAGCAAGGCGTGATGGCGTTGAGATGTATGAACCGACGCAGCTTGCTGGCCGGTCTGGCGGCGATGCCGCTCTTGCCGGCCTTGTCGGCGGCGCAAAGGCGCGCAGGCAAGGCGATCGTCATCGGTGCAGGCGTGGCGGGGCTGATCTGTGCCCGCGACATGATGCGGGCCGGCCTGGAAGTTGTGGTGCTCGAGGCGCAGACGCGGATTGGTGGCCGTCTCAAGACCAGCCATCACTGGGCCGATCTGCCGGTGGAGCTTGGCGCTTCCTGGATTCATGGCGTCACCGGCAATCCGGCCGCCACCGCGGCCCGCAGCGCCGGGCTGGAATTATTGCCCACGGATTATGCTAATCGCGCCGTTTATGAAGCCGGATCCGGTCTGCTCGGCCGGCAGGCCCTGGCGCGGCTGGAAGCGGTTGAACGCCGCCTCGAACGCCATATGGAGAGCGCGCCGGGTGATGCGCTGGCGCGCGCTTGCCGCAGCCGTCCGCGTGGGACGGTCGCCAACCGGATGGCGCGTCAGGTCAGTCTCGATGCCTCCGGTGCCAGCAAGCGTCAGCGGGCCCAGTTCGCGATCAACACCATTGTCGAGCATGAGTTTGGCAGTGATTTCGAACGGCTTTCGCGCTGTTTCTGGACCGAGGGCGAGGATTTGCCTGGCGGCGATGCCTGGGTGACCGGCGGGCTCGACCGGCTGGCGCGAGCGCTGGCTGACGATCTGGATGTCCGGCTCAATCAGCGGGTCGAACGGGTCGCGTATCACGGCAGCGGGGTCTCGGTGACGACGTCTGCCGGCGCCGAGCATGCCGATGTGGTGATCGTGACAGTGCCGCTGGGCGTGCTGCAGGCGGGGCATATCCAGTTTGAGCCGGGCCTGCCATCAACCAAGCTCGAGGCGATCAATGCGCTCGGTTCCGGCCTGCTCAACAAATGCGTGCTGCGTTTCGATGCGGTCAACTGGCCGCGCAGTATCGAGCGCTTCAACCGGCTTGCCGATGCGCGTGGCGAATGGAGTGAATTCGTCAATATGGCCGCCTATGGCGAGGGCGCGGCGATCATGGGGTTCAATGCCGGCTCGTTTGCCCGCGAGCTGGAGGGCGCCAGTGACCGCACGACCGGCCAGTTGGCGACCGAGGCGCTGCGCTCCATGTTCGGCTCGAGCTTTCCCGAACCTTCGGCGGTGCAGGTAACGCGCTGGGCCGGCGATGAAAACGCCTTTGGCAGCTATTCCTTCCCGGTCGAGGCGACACGCGCCGATACGCGTATCCGTCTGCTCGATGCGGTCGATAACCGGATTTTCTTTGCGGGCGAGGCGACCTCGACCAATGCGCCCGGCACGCTACATGGCGCGATGCGGTCCGGACGGGCGGCAGCGCTTGCGGTTGTGGAGCGCTAGGCGCGCTTGCGCCGTGGCCAGACGCGCCCGGCGACCATGCCGGCCAGAACAGCCCACACAGGCAGTGTGGCGAGCAATCCGGCCTGGGCTTCAAACATCGCTGCGGTCGCGAACAGCACTACCATTACCGCACCGCCGCGCACGCGTCGCCGTTCCAGCGGCGCCCCATTGGCATCGCAGACGCTGGTGATGGCCGGGCAGGTGAGGATGAAAATCGCGCTCAGTGCGGTCAGGATTAGCGCCGCCAGGCTCCAGGCCGGATTGACCAGGCCCAGGGGCTCCAGTGTCAGCGCGCCCCATTCGCCGCCGCGCTGGACGACGGCAAACATCGAAAAACTGGTCGCGAAGGCGGCAAATACCAGGTTGAGGGTGCGCTTGCGGTCATAGAGCAGGTCGAGGGCCATCGCGAAAGCGGCGACCAGGCCCATCGCCCAATAGCCGTCAAGGAACACCGCCATCCCGGCCAGCACGGTGACGATTGCGAGGTCGGTCAGCTTGGCGGCTTGCCCGACCGTGCGCACGACAATGCGGGTTGCCATCAGCGCCAGCGCCAGCACCCACAGGGCAGGGGCATAGCCCAGGATGAGGGCGGCGACGGTCAGCGCCATGGCGATGAAGGCAGCCTCATTACGATCGGGATCAACCTCGCGGCCGAGCGCCCAGGCAAGGAAGGCGGCCAGCAGACCCGCCAGCCCGGCCGAGGCGGCGCCGGCCAGGCCGGCATCTCGCAGGACGAAGGCGGCGGCGCCGGTTGCCAGCGCGATCAGGGGCAGGAGAATCAGCACGGCCCGATTGGTCGGATATTGCGGCTCCAGCGGGCGCGCGATCGAAGACAGGCGGTAGATCGGCTTGGACATGATTGGCTCCTCGAATCCCTCTCGCCCATCTTGGCGCGGATCGGGCCGCGCGCGAAGAACAGTCTTGCGATTTGGCCGTCATCGGCTTTACTGGCAGCAAGGCGAGCCCATCAGGCGGCCCGGCGGCGAAGGGCAAGAACATGATCTGGGCAATACTGGTTTCCTTCGCGATCTGTTCGGTCACCGTCGTGATGCATATGGGCGGTCTGGTCTTGCTGATGGCATTCATGCGCGCCCGGACCGGCCGTATCCGGCCGCATCAGAGCATGGCGCGCCAGACCGGTTTCATCATGCTGATCGTGTTCGGCCTGTTCGCGATCCATGCGGTCGAGATCTGGAGCTACGCCTTGCTCTATCTGGTGCTGGGCGAGTTCTCGACGCTGGAATCGGCGCTGTATTTCGCCACCAGTACCTTCACCACGCTCGGCTATGGCGATGTGCTGTTGTCGCAGGAATGGCGCCTGGTCGGGGCCATTGAGGGCTTTAACGGCTTCCTGCTGATCGGCTGGTCGACGGCATTCCTGGTGACGGTGATCGGAAGATTGCGGGCGATCGAGTTTGACTGGCTCGACCATCATCTCGAAGGCGATTGACCGGTTACACACCACGACTTGCTCCATGGGCGCGAGCCACGCTAAACCGGAGCCTAACCGGGCGTCCGCCCGTCTTGCCTGGGGCCGCAATGTTCAAGAAAATCCTGATCGCCAATCGCGGTGAAATCGCCGTGCGAGTTATCAAGACCTGCCAGCGCCTGGGTATTGCCACTGTGGCGGTCTATTCGGAAGCCGATGCCGACAGTCTCGCCGTGGAAATGGCCGATGAGGCCGTCTTCATCGGACCGCCGGCGCCGGGCGAGAGCTATTTGCGGCTTGAAACAATCCTTGAAGTGATCAAGCAGACCGGGGCCGATGCCGTGCATCCCGGGTTTGGCTTCCTGTCCGAGAATGCCGCCTTCCCGATCGCGCTCGAGAAGATCGGCGTCGCCTGGATCGGGCCGAATGTGCACGCCATCGAGGCGATGGGCGACAAGATTCGCTCCAAACAGCTCGCCGCCAAGGCCGGCGTCTCGACGATTCCCGGCGCCGATGGCGAGATCGCCGATGCCGACACCGCTGTCGCGGCGGCTAGGGCAATCGGTTATCCGGTGATGCTCAAGGCTTCCGCCGGTGGTGGCGGCAAGGGCATGCGCATCGCGCGCACCGAGCAGGAGACACGCGAGGGCTTCGCCGCTGCGCGCAATGAGGCCCGGACCGCCTTCGGCGATGACCGTATCCTGATCGAGAAATTCATCGAGGAACCACGTCATATCGAGATCCAGGTGCTTGGCGACAAGCACGGCCATGTGATCCATCTCAATGAGCGCGAATGCTCCGTTCAGCGCCGCAATCAGAAAGTCCTCGAAGAGGCACCATCGCCCTTCCTCGACGCCAAGACCCGCGCCGCCATGGGCGAGCAGGCCGTCGCGCTCTCGGCCGCGGTCGATTATGACAGCGCCGGAACGGTCGAATTCATCGTCGACAAGGATCGCAATTTCTATTTCCTCGAAATGAATACGCGGCTGCAGGTCGAGCACCCGGTGACCGAGATGACGGTGCAGCTCGATCTGGTCGAGCAGATGATCCGCTCTGCCGCCGGCCTGCCGCTCGAGCTGACCCAGCGCGACGTCAAGATCAAGGGCTGGGCCGTCGAAGCGCGGCTGTATGCGGAAGATCCCTATCGCGGTTTCCTGCCATCGATCGGGCGGCTCAAACGCTTTACCGAACCGAAATCCGGGCCGCTCGGCCAGGGCGAATTGCGCATCGATGCCGGGGTCAGGGAAGGCGACGAGATTTCGCTCTTCTATGATCCGATGATCGCCAAGGTGATTGGCTATGGCAAAACCCGCGAGATCGCCATCGACACGCTGGCGGCCGCCCTCGACCGTCTGCATGTCGAGGGGCTGCAATCGAATGCGCCCTTCCTCTCGGCCGTGCTCGACGAGGCGGATTTCCGCGCCGGGCGCATCCATACCGGCTATATCGACCAGCATTTCCCCGACGGTTTCCACGGCACCGCACCGCGCGAGGACCAGCTGACATGGATGGTCTGTGCCGCCGCCTTCGTGCACGAGACTTTCGTGCGCAGGGCCGCGCAGATCGAGGGTCGGATCACGCCGCCGCCCGCACCGGGGCCACGCGAATGGATCGTCCTGATGGACGGGCGTCGCTTCCCGGTCGAAATTGAACTGGGCGGACCGGGCGAGGCCCGTATCTGGGCGCCGACACTGGCGGAACAGCCATTCGAGCTCAAGACTGGCTGGAGCGCCGGTGCGCAATTATTCGAAGCCGAGATCAATGGTCAGGCCTTCGCGCTGGAATTCTCCGACCGCACGGAAGGTTACCGTCTGCGCCATCGGGGCTATTCGGCGGTCGCTCTGGTCTGCTCGGCGCGCTCGGCAGAGCTTCATCTCCTGCTGCCGGAGAAGGAAAAGGCCGATACGTCCAAACTGGTGCTGAGCCCGATGCCGGGACTGGTGGTCTCGATCGCGGTCGAGGCGGGGCAGGTGGTCAAGGGCGGCGAAATTCTCCTGGTCGTCGAGGCGATGAAAATGGAAAATGTGATCCGCGCCGACAAGGACGGGGTGATCAAGACCGTATCCGTGACGCCCGGTGCGTCTGTCGCCGCCGACGAGATGATGATCGAGTTCGAATAGGGCGCGCCAACCCCCGTCGATTCAATCAGCCCCCGAATTTGTCTTCACAAATTCGCGTATTAGGCTAATCTTTGACCTTTGCACGGGGAGAATCTCATGAACTTTCAGCAATTTATTATCGATCCCAAAGATGCCAAGCGCATCCTGATCGGCGCCAAAGGCAAGCTCGGTCCCATGGAGTTCGCCCAGGGTCTGGTGGCGATCATTGCCGGATCGCTGATTCTCAACCTGGTATCGCTGGTGCCGGGCATCGGACCGCTGATCAGCCTGATTGTTGGCCTGGTTCTGGCCTTCGCCTGGGTCTGTATTTTTTCCAAACGCTTTCATGATGCCGGCCAGTCCGGCTGGATGACGGTTGCGGCGATCATCGCCGTAGTGGTCATATCGATCGTGATCGGCGTGATTCTGACCCCGGTTTTCGGCGGCGTCAGCCTGACCGAGATGAACAGCATGCAGACCATGAGTTCGGGGATCGTGATCAAGAATATGATCACCAGCGTGCTCGCGAACGCTGCTGTCGGCTATTACATGTTCAAGCTCAAGCCCGCCCTGGTTTGAGGCCGGCTCCGGTCCGGCACGCACTGACCCGGCCGTTTCTCAGCCTTCACTGCCCCATTCCGGTTGACGCCGCGGGCGTTCACCCGGAATGGTGGCGTGTGTTCGCTTGAAAGGTCTGGCTGTCTGATGAATCCGCTCGTTCTCTTCCTGCCCGTCTATCGCGCGTCTGTGACCGCCTATCTGCTGGGCCTTGCCGTTCTGGCATTGCTGGACGCGATGCGGATGCAGTTCGGCCTGATCGTGATTCCCTCCGGCATCGCGCTGATCGCGATCTGGTTCTTCGTCTATGCCGTGCATGCCAATCGCCGCCGCCATGCGGGGCGCGAGCCGGCGCTGGCTTTGTTGCCGGTTGGGGCTGCCGTGCTCGCCAAGGGGGTCGCGGCGGTGGTGGGGATATTCCCGGGTCTGGTTGCGGCCATGACGGATTTCGCCGAGCGCAATGGCGTCGATACTGCTGACGACCAGGCCTTTGCCGAGGCCATCAGTCAGCCCGGCTTCCAGGAAGCCTTCCAGAATGATTTGCTGGCGCAGCCCGAATTGATGGACACGCTGACTGCGGGCATGGCTTGGCCATCCTGGTTCGGTTTCTGGCTGGTCATCGCCCTGTTTGCGATCTGGTTTGCGCGTATGCGCCCACCGGCCGCGCCGTCAGTCGCACCGGACCTCTGAGACATCGGCCAGCGCGGTTTCAGCCCGCTCAGGCGGCGGCACTATGCGTGCCGGGCCGAAAATCTCGTTGAAGCCGAGATGCAGCGCGGCGTCGAAATCTGCCAATGAGGCCTTGATGCCCAAATCTTCCAGGCTGGTTACACCGTAGAGCGGGTTGGAGATACCGCACGGCGTAATGCCACCGAAATGCGAGAGGTCGGGTGCGACATTGAAGGCGATGCCGTGGAAGGACACCCAGCGGCGCAGGCGGACACCAATGGCGGCGATCTTGTCCTCCCGGCCGCTATCCTGGCCGGGGTCTCGCGCGACCCAGACACCGACCCGGCCCGCACGCGTTCCGGCCTCGACCCCGAAACTGGCGGCCGTCGCGATCAGCCAACGCTCCAGATTGCAGACGAATTGGCGCGCGTCCCGGCCACGCCGGGTCAGATCGAGCATGACATAGGCCACGCGCTGGCCTGGCCCGTGATAGGTGTATTCACCGCCGCGCCCGGTGGTGTGGACGGGAAAACGGTCCGGCATGAGCAGATCGTCCGGCTTGGCCGAGGTCCCGGCGGTGTAGAGGGGCGGGTGTTCGAGCAGCCAGACCAGTTCATCAGCAGCGCCGCTGGCGATCGCCGCGACTCGTGCTTCCATGACCGCAACAGCCTCAAGATAGGCCACCGGTTCCGGCGAAATGGCCCACTCGACAGGGCGTGCTGAATTTTCCATCCGTCTTAACCCTGCAGAAACCGGTTCGGTCAAACATCATCATTCCAGCGAGAGATCGCAAGCCCAGGAGTATGTAGTTGAGCCAGCTCGGCGCCGTGCAGATCGAGATTGCCGTCCTTCTGGGACGCTCGAAAATGCCAATCCAGCAATTTCTGCGGATGGGGCGCGGAGCCGTGATCCCGCTCGATAGCGGCGAGGACGACCAGGTCTGGATTCTGGCCAACAATCATCCCATCGCCCGCGGCGACGTTGTTTTGCAGGGTGATCGCATCTCAATCACCATTTCCGGGGTCGCTGATGCGAATGAATTCTTCGCAGCTGCTTAAACTGCGGTATTAAGCACTTCACAAGGGGAGGGGATGTTGCTATCTCCGCGCCTCTTCCACGTGCGGTCGTGGCGGAATTGGTAGACGCGCAGCGTTGAGGTCGCTGTGGGGTAAAACCCGTGGAAGTTCGAGTCTTCTCGACCGCACCATTACTTCTCGAAATGGCCTGTAATTATTCGGCGCAGTGAGCCCAGGCTCTCTCGCCTTTGCGGCGCTTGCGTCCTAGTGTGCCGCTGAATCAGCCAGCGCATGGAGGGCCGCATGAGCGATACCGCTTTTGAAGAAGACCTCTATCGTGAAAGTTCGGCGCGCGCCGATACCGATCCCGAATTCGTCGCCGAGCTGCGGCAGGCGATAGCTGACCTCGATCCCGACCTGATCCGGCAATTGCTGGCGCCCCTGCATGCGGCCGATATCGCCGATGTGCTGGAACAGCTCTCTGCTGGCCAGCAGGGCATTCTGGCGGAGCTGACCCCGGACATCTTCTCCGGTGACGTCCTCGCCGAGATGGATCCGAGCACGCGTGATGTGGTGATGGATTATCTCCATCCCTCGCATCTGGCCGCCGCCATTGCGGAACTCGACAGCGATGATGCCACGGAAGTGGTCGAGGAGCTCAACCCGGCCCGGCGGGCGGCCGTGCTGGCGGAAATCTCCGACATCAATCGAGAGGCCGTTGAATCGAGCCTGGCATTCGATGATGAGACCGCCGGCCGCTTGATGCAGCGCGAATTCGTGGCGGCACCGGACTTCTGGACCATCGGCCATGCCATCGATCACATGCGCGAATCGGCTGACGATCTGCCCGACAAATTCCATGACCTGTTCGTGGTCGATACCGGCTTTCGCCCGGTTGGCGAGATTCCGGTCTGCCGCCTGCTCAGCGCCCAGCGTGATGTCCATCTGACCGACATCATGGAGCCGCCGCGCATTCTGGTGAAGCCGGAGACCGACCAGGAAGAGGTCGCCTATCTGTTCCAGAAATACCATCTCGTCTCGGCCCCGGTGGTCGATGAAGCCGGGCGGCTGACCGGTATGCTGACCCTGGAGGACATGGTTGATGTTATCCAGGACGAGAACAAGGAAGACATGCTTGCGCTCGCCGGCGTCAACGAGGCCGGCCTCGCTGACACCGTCCTGATCTCGGTGCGCTCGCGCGCGCCCTGGCTGCTGGTCAATCTGTTTACGGCCATCCTCGCATCCGGCGTCATTTCCATGTTCGAGGGGGCGCTGGAGCGGGTCGTGGCTCTGGCCGTTCTGATGCCGATCGTCGCTTCGATGGGCGGCAATGCCGGGACACAATCTCTCGCCGTTGCCGTGCGGGCGATCGCCGAGCGCGACCTGACCGCAGCCAACGCAGTGCGGGTGATCTGGCGCGAACTGGCGACCGGTGCGATCAATGGCGTCATCTTTGCGGTTCTGATCTCGGCGGTGACCTTGCTCTGGTTCCAGGACTGGGAAATAGCCGCCGTGATCGGGATTGCCATGATCGTCAACCTTTCCCTGGCAGGTCTGTCGGGTATTCTGATCCCGCTCGGCCTGGTGCGCGCGGGGGCCGATCCGGCGGTTGCATCCTCGGTTTTTGTCACGACCGTGACCGATGTCGTCGGCTTCCTGGCGTTTCTGGGGCTGGCGACAATCGTTCTCTTGTGATGATATCTGACCGGGTTGCGGGCCAGATCTTGGTGGTGGAATGGTGCATTTGATCAAATTGCTTGCCGCAGCGGCGCTGGTTTTGACGCCGGCAGGCCTGGCCCATGGGCAGGGACGTTGGGAATCGGCGGCCCGTCTCGATGTGCCCCGTGCCGGCCTGGCTGTGGCCGTGCTGGACGGCCGGCTCTATGCCGCTGGCGGAGCGGGGCTGACCTCGCCGCGCGCGGAATTCGAGGTTTTTGATCCGGGCCTCAATCGCTGGATGCCCGAAACATCGCTCCCGCGCGGCCTGGAGCGATTCGGCATGGCCGCGGTCGCGGGCCGCATTTATGCGGCCGGTGGCTATGCGCCCGGCGAGCTGGGTGTCGAGCCCACCGCCTCGATGTGGTCCTGGTCGCCCGATGGCGGCATCTGGCAGAGCGAAGCGGCCATGCCCGGGCCGAAGGCTGATTTTTCTATGCTGGCCTATGGTGAGCGTCTCTACGCGATCGGCGGCACGCGCGACGATAACAGTATTTACGTCTTCGACCCTGCAGCACGCAGCTGGGAAACCGTCGACATTCCCGATGATGTCACCCGGCGTGGTGCCGCGATCGTGGCCTTCGACGGCCGCATCTACGTGATTGGCGGCTCCCTGCGCGGCGAACTCTCCGCCCGCGTTGATATTTATGACCTCGAAGCGGATGCCTGGAGTGCGGGCCCCGAACTGCCCGGTGCCAGCACGGGCATTGCCGCTGTGGCTCATCATGGCCGCCTGCACGTGTTGGGCGGGACCGGGACGGATGGCGAGCAGCGGCTGACCCTGCGACGCCATGCTTCCTGGCAGCCGGGTGAGGCAGGCTGGCGCAGCGAGCCCGATCTGCCGTCTCCGCGCACGGCCGCCGATGCTGCCGCGCTTGAAGGCGGTATTTATCTGATCGGCGGCGGCAGCGGTGGTGGCTTCTTCGCGCCGTTCACGGCGATGGACACGACGGATGTCTTCCTCGATGAGGCCAGTTAGGCCGTCCGGCATCGGGCTTGCAGTTGCTCAGTATTGATGCAGCGACGGGTCTCGAAACAGAACACGATGAAACCGCAAATCAAATCTTCTCCGGCGGCCCGCGCACTTATTGAGCGGTTCGAGCCCTATCGCGAACTTGCTGCCCAGGGCAGCGACGGACACTGGCGTGTCGGCTTCGGTCACCGGGCCGCGGCCCGCGAGGGTGTCAGCGTTTCACGCGATGATGCCTCGCTCCTTTTGATCTATGATGTGATGCAGGCGGAAGCGGCGGTTGACGAGATTATGCCGGCCCGGCTCCCCGATGCGCAACGCGACGCGCTGACCTCCTTTGTTCATGATATCGGGCCGGCCGCCTTCCGGAACTCTGATGTGGCTCGCTATATGTTCGAGGGCCGTGTCGAGGCTGCTGCCGAAGCCCTGGCCAGCTATGGCGAAGGCGACCCGGCCCGCCGCGAGGCGGAAAGCGCCATGATACTGGCCGGGCTCGCCCCGGAGCGCGCCGTCGAGCACAAGCCGGCCATGGTCGATGTCGTGATCAAGATCGAGCACCCTGGTGATGCCGAGGCAATAGCCGCTCCTGTGCAGCCCGCCACGCGCCCGGCCTTGCCCGGTTCGATCCTGCCGCCGCCCGCGCCGCCCGTCCTGGCGCGTCAGCTCGCCGCCCGCCGTGAAGCGGAACAGGAAATTGCCCGTATCCTCGCGACTGTCGGTGCGATGCCGCAAGAGCTCGAGGCGACCCAGCCTGATACAATTATCCCTGAGGCGGAGTCTGAGCCTGCCTCCGACCTCGCGCCTGAGGCTTCGACTGAGCCGGCGGTCGAGCCCCTAGCCGAAACCGGGGCCGAACCCGTTTCCGATCCGGGCGATGACGCGATTGAACAGCCTGTCAGCGAGCCGGCCGATGGACAGGGCGACGGGCCGGTGGGCGCTATCGATGGCGATGATAGGCCGGAACAGGCCGACACAGCCGAGCCGCTTGAGCCTGAGCCGGCCGAAGCCGGCATGATGGCGCCGGCGAGCGAGGCTGAGCCGGCCGCGCCTGAGGCCGATCCGGCGCCGGCCGCACTCCCGGCTTCCGCGCAGGTGATGGCACGGATGGCGCAGGAAATGGCCCAGGCCCGCGCCGAGAGCGGTGAGGGGCAATCGAGCCCCGCCGCGCTGACGCAGGGCGAGCCTATGCCCGAGGGCATCAGCCTGGGCTATGTGTTTGCCGGCGCGATCTCGGCCACACTTGTGCTGGACAGCTTGCCCGAAGGCGAGCCGGACGCCGAAGAGCCGGAAATGCCTGCGTCCGGGGGTGACGAGCTGACCGATCCGGCCGCGGCCCCGCTGGCTGCCGATATCCGGAGTGAAGATTTGCTGGCTGCACAGCCAGAAGCTGAAGCAGAACCTGCGCCAGAAGCCGCCCCTGAAATCGCGTCCGGGCCTGAAGCCGAGAATGAAGCCGAGGATGAAGCCGAGGATGATGTCGAAGCGGGGGGGGACGCGGCGTCTGACATTGAAGCTGATATCGAGGCCGTGGACGGCGCTGGAGCCGGGGCTGATGAAACTGCGAGCGGCGCGGCGGTTGATCTCCCCCTTGCTGCGGCGGCAATCGTTGAGCGTAGCCTGGCCGTGTCGGGTGATGACACACCGCCACCGCATCCCGCCGACACGCCGGCTCCGAGCGCCGGCGCTGTTGGTGATATAGCCGGTGAAGGTGGCGGTATCCCGGCCGACCATGATCGAGCCCATATCGATGAGCTGGCAGGACTGTCCGAGCTGACCGAGGACGAGGCGGATGGTGATGATCCCTTCTCGCCGCGCGATCTGGTAGGCGAATCCGGTGTTTTCATCGAGAGCAAGCCAACTTCACCTCCGAGTGAGGAAGATGGTTGGGGCTTTCTGGCGACCTTGATCGCGGGTCTGGTCGTTGCCGGTGCCGGAGCGCTGGATATCTACGGCGACTGGCCGCGGGTCTGGGTCGAGCGCGATCCCACCTGGGGCGTGCTGGCAACGGTTGGCGGCGCCTTCCTGGCCATCACTGCCGGCTGGATGTTGTCATCTGTGCTGGCTGCCAAACGCAGGCGCTACCGCGCTGGTCAGGCCGAATAGGGCAGGCTCTATCTTGACCGGCCCGGCCTGAGTGCTATGTCGCTGGGCATGATCTCCAATCAATATCCTTCCCTCGACTTCGACCTTGGTGAAACTGCGGACATGATCCGCGACACCGTCCGTTCCTTTGCGTCTGACGAGATCGCGCCGCGCGCTGCGGAAATCGATCGCTCCGACGTGTTCCCCGCTGATTTGTGGGAGAAAATGGGCGCGCTGGGCCTGCTCGGGATTACCGTGCCGGAAGCCGATGGCGGCACCGGTCTTGGCTATCTCGAACATGTCGTCGCGATGGAAGAGATCAGCCGCGCCTCGGCCTCGGTTGGTCTGAGCTATGGCGCCCATTCCAATCTCTGCGTCAATCAGCTGCGCCGCTGGGGCAATCCCGAACAGAAGGCGCGCTACCTGCCCAAGCTGATTTCCGGCCAGCATGTCGGCGCGCTGGCGATGTCGGAGCCCGGTGCCGGCTCGGATGTCGTCTCGATGCGGCTGAAGGCGGAAAAGCGCGGCGATCATTATGTGCTCAACGGCAGCAAGATGTGGATCACCAATGCGCCGGCCGCCGATACGCTTGTCGTCTATGCCAAGACCGACGCCACGGCCGGTTCGCGCGGCATTTCCGCCTTCATCGTCGAGCGCGATTTCAAGGGCTTCTCCGTTGCCCAGAAGCTCGACAAGCTGGGCATGCGCGGCTCGGAAACCGGTGAGCTGGTGTTCGAGGATTGTGAAATCCCGGCCGAGAATGTGATGGGCCCGCTCAATGGCGGTGCCAAAATCCTGATGTCCGGCCTCGATTACGAGCGCGCGGTGCTGTCGTCCGGTCCGATCGGCATCATGCAGGCCTGCATGGATGTGGTGATGCCCTATGTGCGCGAGCGCAAGCAATTCGGCGAATCGATCGGCTCCTTCCAGCTGGTCCAGGGCAAGCTGGCCGACATGTATGTGCGCATGAATGCGTCCCGGTCCTATGTCTATGCCGTGGCGAAGGCCTGTGACCGCGGCCAGACCACGCGCAAGGATGCCGCCGGCGCAATCCTCTATTCCGCCGAGGCGGCGACCCAGATGGCGCTGGACGCGATCCAGTTGCTGGGCGGCAATGGCTATATCAATGAATACGCCACCGGCCGCCTTCTGCGCGATGCCAAGCTCTACGAGATCGGCGCCGGCACATCGGAAATCCGCCGCTGGCTGATCGGGCGCGAATTGTTCAACGAGAGCGCCTGATTTCGCTCCGGCTCGCGCTGGACCGGATGAGGGGAAAGGCGCTAGGCTGACGGTCTCGCTGCACCGATGAGGCCCCCATGCGCATTCTGATGCTTGCCGCCAGCCTGTCGATTGCCCTTTCCGCCTGCGCCGATGCGCAGAAATCGGGCGAACCGGCGGTGCAGTCCATGCCGATGCTTTCGGCAGCCAATACGATCGAGGCCTGTCTGGGCCGTTATCCCGACATTGCGGCGCGCGAGAGCGAATGCATTGGCGAATACGCCAGTGCCTGCATGCGGCTGAGCCGGGATGGTGAGACCAATGCTGGCATGATCCGCTGTACGGTTGAGGAATATGAGGCCTGGGATGCCCGGCTCAACGTGTCCTATGGCGCCTATATGCAACGGCTCGAAGCCCCTCGCGATGCCGGCCTGCGGGAGGCTCAGCGCGCCTGGATGGCGCTGCGTGATGCTGATTGCGATTTTTCCGCCTCGGCCTATGAGGGCGGCTCGATGCAGCCGCTGGTAAGCGCGGGCTGCCGGATGGACTATGCCGCCCGTCGCACGCTTCGCCTGCTCAGCTGGCTCGAAGGCCCGCCTTACTGATCGCGGCTGCGGCAAGGCGGCTTCAGCCGACACGCGCCGGCAGGCCGAGGCGCGCGCGCATGTCATCGCTCAATCCCGCCAGCATGCCCTGGGCGGCCTCGAAGCCGGCTTCCAGCGATTCGTCATAACGTTCCCAGTCCCGCAGATCGACCGTGGTTTCCGGCAGGATCAGAAGATCGGCCGCCTCACGCCCGGTATCGCGGTCATCGGCGACACCGACCGTGGCGGCGCGCATCAGCAGGGAGGCGATCGGTGGCAGGGATTTGAATCCGTGCTGGCGTACCCAGCCGAAAAAGCTGGGCGGATCGATGAAATCATCCGGGTCGAGGCCCTGGGCACGGCTGACATCGACCCCGACCACCGAGCCCCGATGGAAGGCGCGCATTTCGCGGGCCGGGAAATTGGTGAACACGGCGCCATCGACCAGGATCTGCCCGTCCTGGACAACCGGCGGCAGCAGGCCGGGAATGGCGACGGTGGCCCGCAGGGCTTCGCGCACCAGGCCGCTGCGGTGCACGAAGGGGCGGCCCGTGGCGAGATTCGAGGACAGGCAGAAGAAGGGGCGTACCATGTCGGCGATTTCGGCATCGCCGAAATGTTCCTTCAGGCGGGCATTGACCTTGCGGCCCTTGGCCAGGGAGATGACTGGCAGAGTCCAGTCGTCCAGCGGGTTGGAATCGACGAAGGCGCGCCGGATCCGGTCCTCCAGCTCGTTATCGCTCCAGTCCAGCCCGATCCCGGCAGCGATGATGCCGCCCATCGAGGCACCGCCGACGAAATCAAACTTCATCCCCGCCTCGCGCAGGGCCCGGATCGCGCCGATATGGGCATAGGCACGCGCGCCGCCGCCGGAGACGATCAGCCCGACCGACTGGCCGGTCAGTGTCCGCGCCAACCTTTCGGCATCAATGCGATCATGGTCCTGGCGCCAATGGAAGACCCGCGCCGCCTCCGAAGCCGTGGCCCATTCCTGTGGCCGTGAAGCTGCTGTTGTTCCGCCAAAATGCAGCATCACGACGTCGATCAGCTTGAGCTTGGCAGCGGGTGAGGGATCATCGGGAAGAAGCGGTGTCGAGGGGCGGGCATCGGCACGCGCCAGCAGCCAGATGCGATCAGCCCGGCCCATCGCCCGCCGGGCCCAGACCGGATCGCCCAGACGCGCTGTCAGCAGCACGATATCATGCCCGGTTTCGAGTTCCTCCAGGCGGCGGCCGCTCCACTCCGCGCAACTCTCGTCGCAAATGGCGCAGCTCTTGCCGCTTCGGGCGAGAGCATTCTTCAGTTCGGCAGCGCGGTAGGCGAGATCAATTGTCGGCGAGCTGCTGATCAGCGCGAAGACCTTGGGCTCTGCAGTCAGATTCCGCTGGCTCCCGCGCAGGCGTGCCAGCATCATGCGCGCCAGTTCGCGCATCAGGCTGGCATGTTTGCGGGTCAGCTTGTCGAAACTCGCCTTGGGCAGGCGCACCAGCTCGGTATCGCGCAGGGCATAGACGCTTGCGCTGTGCGGGCTTTCATCGAGCAGCGACATCTCGCCGACCGGCTCGCCGGCGCGAATATAGCCAATCAGATTGGGCCGCCCGAGTGCCCCGCCGCGGAAGGCGGCCAGCGCACCGGACCGCACCAGATAGAAGGCATCGGCCGGATCGCCTTCGCGGAACAGCATCTGTCCGGCGGGCAGGCAGAACCATTCAACTTCGGCCTCCACCGCATTGAGGGCAGATTTCTCCACTCGTTTCAGGAAGGGCAGGAAGGAGAGATTGAGGACCATGAGGCGTCGGGCGAATCTTCAAGCCAGCCGGCAGGCGGGCAAAACGGATGATTCGGAGGAAACCACGGACAGCCGTCCAGCGCAAAGCGCGAAATCGGGACGATGAGTTCGGGAAAGCGGAATTCGCGCCGGGATCAGAAGCGGCGGCGAATGACCAGATGGGCCACCGGGCGGAAGGAACGCGCCTGGGTTTCTCCAACAGCCTGGCGATCCATCGTGTCGAGATCGTCCAGCAGGGTCATGGTCTCGCCGGTGTCCTGGTCGAGGATTTGCAGCCTGTCGCGGCCACGGTCCTGGAAATAGGCGCCGCCTTCCACCGTCAGGCTCCACTGGTCCATATTGCGCACGGTTATTCCCGCGCCGAGATAGCTGGTCAGTTTCTCCAGCCCACTCTCGCTCAGGTTTTCCGTGAGTTCAGCATGGGGAAAGCTCGCCCAGGCAGGACTCCCGGTCTGCTGGTTCCAGACGGGCGCGGTATTGCCATACAGAGGCCGGACCGCACCGGCAGACACGTAGAACTCATCACCGAAAGGAAAGAAGTCGACCTGACCGGTCAGGGCGGTGATATCGGTTTCGAGAATCGGGGTGCTGGGCAGCAGACCAATGGCGGGCGCCGCTTCCTCGCTGGAGAAGTGCCAGCGCAAGAGCGCCGACTCGCCCGGCTCACCAATGCGGGTCGTCCAGGACTGTGAATCCTGCAGGGCCTGTGCCGAGACGGCGGTCGAGGCCAGCATCGACACGGCGGCAGCCAGAGCAAAACGCGAAACCATGGACACCTCCCTATTTGTGATCCGACTTGTGTATGATCCGGCAGTCAGGACGGTCTCTCCCTCATGCCTGCATCCCCGAAGCCTGCGCTTCACCCCTGAATCAGAAGTTAAGGCACAGGAAATGATGATTCCAAACCATCTTATGGTTGCCAGACTATGATGAATTCGCTCGCGCTCCAAGGCCGATGATGGCGCAAAGCAGGATTATCCTATGCATGTCCGGCCCTCGCCAAGTCTGGCAAGGGCCGGACGATATTACCCGACCGCTGGGGAGGAGACGGGCAATAAGCCTGGCGTGCCTAATCCAGATAAATCAGCGGATCGACCAGCTCGAGATTCGGGGCCGAATCGACAAACTGGTCGAGCAGGTATTTATGGCCGGCGCCATAGACCACCAGAACCCGCTCGCCCGGCCCGGCCAGGCGGGCGATATTGGCGAAGATATGCAGATTGCGGCCCCACCAGACCTGCATCTGCCCGGCACCGACCGGATTGTCGGCTGCCCCCATCTGGGCCGTTAGCAGGTAGAGCGCGTGAACACTGGCCATTTCGGCTGAATTGGTCTCGATGAGCCGGTCAAGCACCGGCCGGGCGGCCTGGTCCGGCGATTCCATCTGCGCCTGGATTGGCGCCATGAAGGCGTGGAATTCGGCGAGGAGTTCGTCCTGGCCAGCCGCCTCGGCCGCAGCGAACAGGGCGCCAAAATCCATCTCGCTCGCATAATCGATGGCATGGACTTGATCCAGGCCGAGCCGTGCGGCCAGCGCCAGGCCGATTTGCTGGCGTTCATTGACGGTCAGCGCGCCTTCGCCGGCGCGGTATTGCTGGTAGGTTGCGTTGAACTCCGCCTCGTGTTCCGGGAGCAGCTCGACAAGAATCCGGGTCGGGGCAAAGGCTTCGAGCCGGTCGAGGACGATGGCGATCTCCGCCTGCCGTTCCGGGCTGAGATAATCGACCACAGGCGAATTGATGTAATCGCTGCCGCCCCCGGTGAAATGATACGTGCCCAGGATCATGATTTCGGCTGGGGACACTTGTTCCGTTGCAGGTGGATTTTGCGCCAGGGCGGCGGAGTTCATGGCCAGGGCCATGAAGAGAATTGCGGTGTGGCGAAGCATGGCGGGGTCCCCTGTCTGTGATTGCCTGGACCTGTGATGCCCGGGGCGGGCAATTTGGATGCACGGGTGATTGCCTTGATGCGGTCAGGCGGGGTAAGCAGCGACACCCACCCGCGACATGTCGAGGCTTTTCATGACCCAGTTGACGACAGCCATCGATACCGGCTCGCCAGGCTTTCGCGACAATGCCAGCGCGATGCAGGCCTTGCTCAAACAGCTGCAGGCCAAGACCGCCGAGGCGGCGATTGGCGGCTCCGAGCGTTCGCGCGAAAAGCATACTGCGCGCGGCAAGCTTCTGCCCCGTGAGCGAGTCGAACGCCTGCTCGACCCGGGCTCGCCGCTGCTCGAGATCGGCGCCCTGGCAGCCAATGGCATGTATGAGGGCAATGTCCATGGCGCCGGCATGATTGCCGGCATTGGCCGCGTCTCGGGCCGCGAAGTGATGATCGTCTGCAATGACCCGACCATCAAGGGCGGCGCCTATTACCCGATGACGGTGAAGAAGCATCTGCGCGCCCAGGAAATCGCGATGCAAAACCGGCTGCCTTGCGTCTATCTGGTCGATAGCGGCGGCGCCAATCTGCCGCACCAGGCCGATGTCTTCCCCGATCGCGAGCATTTCGGGCGAATTTTCTACAATCAGGCCAATATGTCGGCGATGGGCATTCCCCAGATCGCCGTCGTGATGGGCTCGTGCACGGCGGGCGGCGCCTATGTGCCGGCGATGTCGGACGAGAGTATTATCGTGCGCGAGCAGGGCACGATCTTTCTGGCCGGTCCGCCACTGGTGAAGGCGGCCACGGGCGAAGTGATCTCGGCCGAAGATCTCGGCGGTGCCGATGTGCATTGCCGCACCTCCGGTGTCGCGGATCATTATGCCGCCAATGACGAGCACGCGCTGCATATCTGCCGGCGCATCATCGCCAATCTCAACTCGGTCAAGACAATTGATCTCGATCTGGCCGAGCCGCGTGAACCGGCGCTCAATCCGGCCGAGCTCGACGGTGTCGTGCCGGCCGATATCCGTGCGCCCTATGATGTGCGCGAAGTGATTGCCCGTCTGGTCGACGGCTCGGTGTTCGACGAGTTCAAGAAACTCTATGGCGAGACGCTGGTGACCGGCTTTGCCCGGCTCTACGGCATGCCCATCGGCATTATCGCCAATAATGGCATCCTGTTTTCGGAAAGCGCGCAAAAGGGCGCGCATTTCATCGAGCTCTGCGCCCAGCGCGGAATCCCGCTGGTTTTCCTGCAGAATATCACCGGCTTCATGGTCGGCTCGAAGGCCGAGCATGGCGGCATCGCCAAGGATGGCGCCAAGCTGGTCACGGCGGTATCGACCTTCAAGGGACCGAAATTCACCATCATCATCGGCGGCTCCTATGGCGCCGGCAATTACGGCATGTGCGGCCGTGCCTATAGCCCGCGCTTCCTCTTCATGTGGCCCAATGCCCGAATCTCGGTGATGGGCGGCGAGCAGGCTGCGGCCGTGCTGGCGACGGTCAAGCGTGACAGTATGGAGCATCGCGGCGAGGACTGGCCGCTTGAGGATGAGGCGGCTTTCAAGGCGCCGATCCGCGAAAGCTATGAAGCCGAGGGCAATCCCTATTTCTCCACCGCGCGAATGTGGGATGACGGTATTATCGCCCCGTCCGATACCCGCCGCGTGCTCGGCCTGGCCCTGTCGGCGGCGCTCAATGCACCGATCGAGAAGACGGTTTTCGGCCTGTTCCGGATGTAGGCAAGGCAGGCTGCGGCTCCGTGCCGCGCCGCTGAAACCGGTCCGGTTTGCTAGAGTATGGGTGAGGAGATACGCCCATGCCGAAAACCGTCTGCGTCATCAATGGCCATCCCGATCCGGCCAAGGGGCATTTCGTCGAGGCTCTGGCCGATGCCTATGCGCATGGCGCCGGGGAGGGCGATCACACGGTCAGCCGGATCGATATCGCCAGACTGCCGATCGAGTTTCTGCGCAATGCGGCCGAGTTCGGGCGCCCGCCCTGCGAAGCGATCATTGCCGAGCGCGCCAAGATCGCGTCGGCCGACCATGTGGTGCTGATTTATCCGCTCTGGATGGGCTCAATGCCTGCCCTTTGCAAAGCCTTCCTGGAACAGGTCGGCCGCGATGGTTTCATGATGGACACTTCGGACAAGGCCAACGAGATGCCGGTCCGCAAGATGGCGGGAAAATCGGTACGCCTGATTGTCACGATGGGCATGCCTGGCTTCGCCTATCGGCTGATCTTCGGAGCTCATAGCGTCAAGGCGGTGAAGCAGGGCATTTTTCGCCTGGTGGGGTTCAAGCCGGTGCGGCACACAATCCTGGGCATGGTCGAAGCGGCCGGTGCCGAAGGCCGTGCGAAAATGATCGCCCGGGTGCAGGCGCTGGGGCATTGGGCCCGGTGAGGCCTCACACGCAGGACTGATCCGCTGTGGCGGCGCGGACGTATCGCTTCAAGCACATGGAGTTTGGACCGATGCGATATTTGATGATTTCCGCGCTACTCAGTTTGGGCACCGCCTCGGCGGCGTCTGCAGCCGATGAACCGGCCCACACCGTGATCCGCTCCGAGGGGGCGATTGAAATTCGCGATTACGCGGCGGTGATCGAGGCGCATGTCGAGGTCGAAGGTGACCGGCGCGGCGCCGTCAATACCGGGTTCCGGCCGCTGGCGGGCTATATTTTCGGCGGCAATCAATCGCGCAATGAGGACGGAGCCGAGGAAATCGCGATGACCACACCGGTCATCCAGTCGGCCTCGCAGCGCATTGCCATGACCAGTCCCGTCACCCAGGAAGCCGCCGAGGATGGGGTCTGGCGCATCGCCTTCATCATGCCTGCGCAATGGACGATGGAGACCTTGCCCGTGCCGGATAATGCCGCGGTGCAACTGGTTGAAGTCCCGGCCCGCCGGATCGCGGCGATCCGCTTTTCCGGTCGCGCCCGTGATTCTGTCTTGGCGGAGAAGCAGGCTGAATTGCTCGAATTCCTCGCCACCAATGGGTATCGGGTCACCGGCGAGCCCCAATTTGCCTATTACAACCCGCCCTGGACGCTGGGACCTTTCCGCCGAAATGAGGTGATGGTGGAGATCGCCGTGGCCGATTGATCGGAAGTCCGCCCCTGGCAAGGATAGGCGTGACAAGACTGCCCGGCTGGCTGATAGTCAGCGGCGGAAGGCGGTCACGCTGCCAAGCCCGGGGGGATTGCTGTGCCAGAGATATTTCAGACGATACTGGCTTATGCCCGTGAGGGTTTTGCCGAGGTCAATGCCGTGCAGGGCCTTGTTATTGCGCTGGTCGCGGCCCTGTTGATGCAACGCTGGTCGCGTCTCTTGTTCATGACGCTCGCGGCGGTGTTGGCCAATATCGTGATCGACATTTTACGGCCGGTCCTGTTCGCCCAGGCGGACTTGCGTCTGCCGCCCGTGCTGGATGCCGGCTGGTGGCATTCCGTCATATTGCTGTTTGCAGGTTTTCTGGTGATGATCGGAATTCTGTTCGCAATCAAACGGATTGTGACAAAAGGTTAACAAAATTCCCCTGTGAGGGGAAGTCGCTTTCCAAACCGCAAATTGGCGAACATTGTTAGGCTAATGGGCGCGTCTTGGGGTAAGGTAAGCGTCGTCATTCTTGGCGGAGGGGAACGCAATATGGAATTTCTGGACCCAGTGATGGGCTATCTGAATCAGGCACTCGACTTTTTCATGCCTGGGCTTCTGGCCCATGCAGGTGACGGCGCGGCCGTGAACTGGATGCCGCTCGGCATCCAGCTGGGCGTGATCGCCCTTGTCCTGGCACTATTGATGCGCGAAATCGGCGGCATCATCATTTTCACCGTCGTCGGCGTGATCATTCATGTGATTGTTGATGTCGTGATGCCGATGGTACGCGGTGGAGGCGGCGAGGGCTTTGATATGAACGGCTTCGTCTCGCAATTCACGCAGATGGATTACCTGCTCTATCTTGGCGCGCTGGCGATCGGCTATTTTCTTGCGATCATCGTGTTGTCTATTCTCAAGGGCCTGATCTTCCGCGGCGACTGATGCACGGAGGGTGAGGGCTGGAAATTCGGGCTGCCGGCATTCGTGCCGGCGGCCCTTGTTTTGTCTGCAGTATGGTTTGCCAGCGGCAATCCGCCTCTTGGCCCGCGGCCGCGCCGGGGCTAAGTCTGGAGCGTCAGTTTCACAATGAGGAAATCCGATGAGCGACGCACCCGTCCTGCTTGATGTCAGCCCTGCCGGTGTGGCCGTGGTCACGATCAACCGGCCCGAAAAGCACAATGCCTTCAATGCCGAGGTGATTGCGGCGCTGTCGGAGATATTCGAGACCTTGCGGGCCAATCCCGGCAATGTCCGCATGGTCCTTCTGCGCGGCGCCGGTCCGAGTTTTTCCGCCGGCGCCGATCTGGAGTGGATGCAATCGGCGGCGCATTTCGACGAGATTGATAATGAGCAGGACGCGATGGCCCTCGCGACCATGCTCAAACGCCTTTATGACTTGCCGCAAATGACGGTGGCGCTGGTCCAGGGCGCCGCCATGGGCGGGGGTGCCGGCCTGCTGGCCGCCTGTGATGTCGGTGTCGTGATGGCCGACGCCAAGATCCGCTTCTCCGAAGTGCGTCTCGGCCTGACGCCGGCGACGATCTCACCCTATGTGATCCGCGCGATCGGCCCGAAATGGAGCCGGGCCCTGTTTGCCTCCGGGGAGGGTTTTGACGGCAATTTCGCCTATCATATGGGCCTTGCCCAATACGTCGTCGCCAATATGGAAGAGATGACCCAGATCGAGGAACATCTCGCCAAGCTCGCCTTTGCGACGGCACCGGGTGCTGTTGCTGATGCCAAACAATTGGTCGATGAGGTCACCGGCCGCGAGATCGATCACGGGCTGGCCGTCCACACCGCCAAGGCCATCGCCAAGCGCCGCGTGTCCGAAGAGGGCCGGGAAGGCCTGGCCGCCTTCCTCGAGCGCCGCAAGCCGAGTTGGGCCGAATAGGGCGGCAAGGCCCAATGTTCCGGCTCCCGGATCCACGCATTTTCCTGCATGCGCGCCGTGAGGCGTTGCGGACCTGGTTCGTGCGTGGCCCCTGGACCCAGGGCGTGTTCGAATTTGTCGCCTTCGGCATCAAACAGGCCTGGGCCTGCCTGTTCGGCGGGCTGATGCTGGCCCTGCTGCTGGGGACTTATCTCTGGTACCCGCAGAGCTGGGCCTTGGCGCGTTTCGATTTCCTCACCCTGGCAGCGCTGTCGATCCAGGTCATGCTGATCGCCACGCGGCTGGAGACCTGGGAGGAGGCGAAGGTGATCGCCGCCTTTCATGTCGTCGGCACGGTGATGGAAATCTTCAAGACCTATGCCGGCAGCTGGGAATATCCCGAGGCCAGCCTGCTGCGCATTGCCGGCGTGCCGCTCTTCTCCGGCTTCATGTATGCGGCGGTCGGATCCTATATCGCACGGGTCTGGCGGATCTTCGATTTCCGCTTCGACCATTTTCCGAAGATGCATTGGCAAATCGCTTTGGCTGTAGCGGTTTACGTCAATTTCTTCGCCCATCACTACGGGCCCGATTTCCGGATATTTCTCTTCGTCGCAACGGGGATTGTCTATGGCCGCTGCGTCGTCTGGTTCCGCCCTGATGCGGCGCACCGGCCGATGCCGCTGGTGGTCGGTTTCCTGCTGGTGGCGCTCTTCATCTGGTTCGCCGAAAATCTCGGCACCTTCGCCCGCGCCTGGGCCTATCCGGGCCAGGAGGCCGGCTGGCACATGGTCTCGCTGGCCAAGCTCGGCTCATGGTATCTTCTGATGATCATCAGTTTCGTGCTGGTCGCAGCTGTGCAATACCGGCAAAAACCTGCCAACTCCGAATTGGATCGACCATGATCAAAACGCTCCTGATCGCCAATCGCGGCGAGATTGCCTGCCGCATAATGCGCACTGCGCAGGCGATGGGGATACGCTGTGTCGCTGTCTATTCCGAGGCCGATGCTGACGCCCTGCATGTCCGCATGGCCGACGAAGCGGTTCTGATCGGCCCGGCGCCCGCGGCCGACAGTTATCTGCGTGCCGATAAAATCCTCGCCGCCGCGACGTCCACCGGTGCCGATGCGGTCCATCCCGGCTATGGCTTCCTGTCAGAGAATGCCGAGTTTGCCGATGCCTGCAGCGCGAAGGGCATTATCTTCGTCGGCCCGTCAGCAGCGTCGATTCGCGCCATGGGGCTGAAGGATCGTGCCAAGGCCCTGATGGAGACCGCCGGCGTCCCGGTGACGCCCGGCTATCATGGCGAAAACCAGGACCCGGACCATCTCAAGGCCGCGGCAGAAATGATCGGCTATCCGGTGCTGATCAAGGCCGTCGCCGGCGGCGGCGGCAAGGGGATGCGCAAGGTCGAGCGCGCGGCGGACTTCCTTGCGGATCTGGAAAGCTGCAAGCGCGAGGCGTCCAAGAGTTTTGGCGATGACCGGGTGCTGATCGAGAAATTCATTACCAATCCGCGCCATATCGAGGTTCAGGTCTTCGGCGATAGCCGTGGCCGCGTCGTGCACATGTATGAGCGCGATTGCTCGCTGCAGCGCCGTCATCAAAAAGTGATCGAGGAAGCCCCGGCCCCCGGCATGACTCCGGCCGTCCGCACCGCCATGTGTTCTGCCGCGATCAATGCCGCCAGGGCCGTCGATTATGTCGGCGCCGGGACGGTGGAGTTCATCGTCGACGGGTCCGGCCCGCTGCGCGAGGACGGCTTTTTCTTCATGGAGATGAATACACGGCTGCAGGTCGAGCACCCGGTCACCGAGATGATCACGGGTCTCGACCTGGTCGAGCTGCAGCTGAAAGTCGCGGCCGGCGGATCGGTCCCGGAGCAGGACATGATAGGCCTGCATGGCCATGCCATCGAGGCGCGGCTCTATGCCGAGGACCCGGTCAATGGCTTCCTGCCCTCGATCGGCGTGCTGCACCGTCTGAGCCTGCCCGGCGACAGTATCGACGAACGCGTTGAGACCGGCGTGGAAGAGGGCGGTGAGGTTTCGCTTCATTATGATCCGATGATCGCCAAGCTGGTCGCCCACGGCGAGAGCCGGCGAGAGGCGGCGCTGCGGCTGGCCGGCATGCTTGATGAACTCGTGGTCTGGCCGGTCAAGACCAATGCCGGCTTCCTGCGCCGGGCGGTTCTTCATCCTGATTTCCTCGATGCACGCCTGAATACCGGCTTTATCGAGACGCATCTCGACGCGCTGGTGCCGTCTGCATTCGATTTGGCGGATGCCGGTTTTGCCGTGCTCGGTGCGCTGGATTTGCGGCCGCTGCTGGCTGATCTGTCCGACCCGTTCGATATCGCCGATGGCTGGCGGATGAATGGGACACCGCGCATTTCCCATCGCTTTGAGCTGGATGGCGATCTGGTCGATGTCTCGCTTCTGATCGAGGGCGACCGGCTGAATGTCCGGGCCGGCGGTGAGAGCGCACAGCTTGATGGGCTGGAAATCGAGGCGCTTGACGAGGGCTTCCTGTTTGCCGCCGATTGCGGCGGCGAAGCCATTACGGCCGAGTTCGAGCCGATGGATCAGGGCTACCTCGTCTCGTCGCGTGGCCGCACAAGCTTCTTCGCATTGTCCCACCCTGATGCGGCCGTCGACGCGCTGGAAGCGGGTGACACGATCAAGGCGCCAATGCCGGGCAAGGTCCTGGCGGTGCATGTCAGCGCTGGCGACGCTGTGGTCAAGGGGCAGGCGCTAGTCGTGCTTGAGGCGATGAAGATGGAACATGCGCTTGTGGCGCCGCGCGATGGCAGTCTCGCCGAAGTGCGGGTCGAGGCCGGAGCCCAGGTCGCCGAGGGCGATATCCTGGTCCTGCTGCACGAATTGGACGCCGGCGCGGACTGAATTCCCGCCTGACGCGAAACTGGCACCATTCCTGCTCTTGATGGGGAGAGCAGTAGGAGCCGGTTCAATGCGTGACACTTTCATGGAGCGTTTTTCCAGTACCTGGTCGACCGAGGCGCGGCAGAAATTCCGCAACCAGCCTGTCACCGTGCGCCATAATTATCATGAGCATCATCTCTTCTCCGATATGGCGCTGGCGGCCCTGATCGAGCGGCATCCGCGCGAGCTGATCGATTTCTGCACCATGGGCGATGACGCCACCGATCATGACAGCTGGCGTGCCGGCGACCCGGGCGCGCTGTCGGGGATGGAGTTGATCGATGTGGTGCGCCGCGGCAAGCTGTGGCTCAATTTGCGCCATGCCATGGATCTGGACGCGCAGTACCGGCCCATCTTCGACGCCATGCTGGATGACATGAAGCGCGCGAATCCCGGCTTCAAGCCCTTCATGGCCGAGGCCGGCATCCTGATTTCCTCGCCATCAGCCCAGGTCTTCCTGCATTCTGATGCCTCGGAGACCATGCTCTGGCATATGCGTGGGGTGAAGCGGTTCCGGGCCTATCCGCCGAAACTGCCCTATCTCAATACCGATGATGTCGAGGCCATGCTGCATCATGACAAGACCGAGGACAACCCCTTCAACCCGGCCTGGGACAAGGATGCCTTCACTCTTGATCTGCATCCAGGCATGGCGGTGAATTGGCCGCTGCATGCACCACACCGGATCGAGAACCAGTCGGGCATCAATGTCTCGGTTCCCTTCGAGATATCGACTGCCAAATCGCGCCGGCAGAATGCTGTGCTCTACGCCAATGGCGTGCTGCGCCGCCGCTTCGGCTGGGCGCCGAAATCGACCCGGACCGACGGGCTGGTCGCGATGGCCAAGCAGGCGCTGACCGCAGCGGTCAAGCTGCAGCTCAGATATTTTGGCGCGCCGGACAAGCCCATGCCCAAGAGCGAGACGACCTTCGATATCGATCCACGGGCACCGCAGGGCTACATCGACCGGCAGGCGGCCTAGGCCCGGGCATCAGACCCGGGGCTTTCGCAGGGCTGGGTTCAGCACGAGCAGGATCAGCAAGGTCGATCCGAGCGTCAGCGTGATGTAGCCCGTGGGGGCGCTGAAGTAGGGATTTCCGATAATCGCCGTCCAGCCAATGATGTGAACCACCATGCTGCACAACAGCAATGGCAGGGTCCAGCGGGGGCTCCGGTGGTGCGTGTACAGCATCGCCGGAATCAAGCCGCTGCGCAGGATAGGCGCAATGAGGGCGAGCAGGGGCGTTTCCCGGACCATCACGTGCACGCGCTCGGGCGATACTGTGAATGAGTCCGCGCCGACCCACACCAACAGGATCTGAATCGTGAAGAAAAGCGGCAAGACAAGCTGCGCCAACAGCAATGCGGTGACGGATGCATGGGCGAGTCGGGTCGGTTGAAGCTGTGGGGTGCGCGACATGGGCAAAGGGGGCGGCTGGAGTGATGCGCGCAGCATCCGGTTGTCAGGGGGGATAATCAAGCGTCCATGCTCAGGCCTTTGACCGGCGCGCGGATTCACCGTAGACGCCAGTCATGGCGGTCCACCTGGTAAAGCTCTGCGTTGGCGTGAAGGAAGTCGATCAGCTCGAGGCTTCGATCCGGCGCGAAACTGCGGCACGGCGTGCGGCCGGTGAGCCGGAAGTCACAATGCATGTGACGCGCATGATGCCCTCGCGCAAGGACGAGATCGAGGCCGGAGGATCGCTCTATTGGGTGATCAATGGCGCCGTGCAATGCCGCTCGGAGATTGTCGCGCTGGAACAGATCCAGGGTGATGACGGGATCAAGCGTTGCGCCATCATCATGTCGCCGGACGTGATCCGCACCGCGCCAGCACCGAAGCGTCCTTTCCAGGGCTGGCGCTATCTCAAGCCGGAAGATGCGCCGCGTGACCTGACAGGGCCCGGTGAGGGCGGTGCAGGGCTTCCCGATGAACTCCGGGCGCGGCTGATGGAAATCGGCGCCTGGTAGCGCCTATTCGCTGCTCTCGGACAGGCGGATCTCGTACAGGACCGGCCACAATTTGCCAGTGACATAGATCTGGCCCGTCTCACGATTCCAGGCAATGCCATTGGCGACCGCGTCGCGCGGGTCGGCAAGGCCGGCGGGGACCAGGGCTGCCAGATCGACCAGGCCGGTGACGTTTCCGGTCTGCGGGTCGATCCGGACAATACTGCTGGTCTGCCAGATATTGGCCCAGATCTCCCCATCGATCCATTCCAGCTCATTGATGCGTCTGACCGGGCGCCCGTTGAAACTGATATCGAGCGTGCCGCTCAATTCCATCGTTTCCGGATCGAGAAAGCGCAATTGCGGCGAGCCATCGCTGAGAATGAGGCGGGTGCCGTCCGTTGTCAGGCCCCAGCCTTCGCCGGAATAGCTGAACTGGTCCACCAGTTCGAAGCTCTCGGCGTCAAACACCAGTCCGGCCTGCGAGACCCAGCTGAGCATGTAGATCGTGTCGCCGATCCGGGCGCTGCCTTCGCCGAAGACGGGCGGGTTGATATTGACCTGCTGCACCACTTGGCCGGTTTCCAGATCGACGCGGCGCAGGCTGGACTGCCCGACCTGGCCCGTGCTCTCGAACAGGGCACCCTCATGCATGAACAATCCCTGGGTGAAGGCGGTAGCGTCATGCGGATAGGTCGCGATGATTTCCGCTTGCTGCACCTGGGCGCGCGCCGGCTGGGCACAGGCTGTCATTGGTGCAGCCAGCCAGGCGGCCAGGGTCAGTGCGAGGAGATATTTCATGTCGCAGCATCCGGATCGTCAAACGAGGCGCCAGCTTAGCGCCAATTCGGGCATCAGGAAGGCGAGGCCGCACAATTATCGATCAAGCGCGTTGTGCCGAGCCGCACGGCGGCCAGAAGGCGTGCCGGCACGGCCAGCTGGCCCTCGGGCAGCTGTGCCAGGCTGTCGGCGCAGCGCACTTCAACATAGTCAACGCCATCAAAGCCGGCCTGGCAGGCCTTGAGCGCCGCCTGACGAGCCTGCGCGATGGTCTGGCCGCCTGCCAGCGCGGCTGCGCATTGCTTGAGGATCTGATTGAGCTGGCCGGCGCGCTGGCGGTCTTCCGCGCCGAGATAGGCATTGCGCGACGACAGGGCGAGGCCATCATTTTCGCGCACGGTCTCGCCGGCGATAATATCGACACCCAGGTCGAGATCGCGCGCCAATTGCCGGATCACCAGCAATTGCTGGTAATCCTTCTCGCCAAACACCGCGACATCGGGCCGGACCTGGTTGAGCAATTTGGCGACGACGGTGGCGACACCATTGAAAAAATGCGGCCGCGCTTCGCTTTCCAGCCCGAGGGCCGGGCCGGTCATCGAGATCGTGGTAGCGAAGCCTTCCGGATACATCACCTCGGTCGTCGGCAGGTAGACGAGGTCGCATTTGGCCTCGGTCAGTTTCTGCGAATCCTCAATCACGCTGCGCGGATAGGCCTCGAAATCCTCGCCCGGCGCGAATTGGGCCGGATTGACGTAAATGCTGGCGACGACCCGGTCGCACTGCGCCTTGGCCAGCTGCACGAGCGCCAGGTGGCCCTGGTGCAGCGCGCCCATGGTCGGTACGAAACCGACGCTCAACCCGTCCCCGCGCCAGCTGCGAATGCGGGCGCGCAGGGCGGAAACCGTGGCGGCATGGGGGATTTGCAGATTGATCATGGGGGTACCGGAAAACTGTCGGCCATCGGCATAATCATAAGCGATGAGGGAGGCAAGCGCGCCGACTCGGTCTAGACGGAGTGTCATGAAAACTCTGCGACTTCTTCTCGTCTCCCTGACCGCCCTTGCGGGTCTGGCCGGGTGTGCCACCACTGGCAGCGCGCCCGCGATTGCGGCCCTGCCACCGATCGCCGAGACCCAGGAGGCCCGCATCGCCGACATCGTGGCGCGCGAACTCGATCGCCGTGCCCGTTACGATGCGGACAGCCTGGCAAGGGTCGCGCCGCAATTGCACGCGCTCGCCCGGGCACTGGCTGGCCCGCAGCCCGTCGCCGAGCAGCCGGTTTCGGCGTCCGGGCAATTGCAGGCCGCACCCGAAGACATGGTGACCGCGCCCAGCCTGTGGCACGGGATACACCTCGCATCCTATCGCAGCATGGCGCATACCGTCGCGGGCTGGGCACAATTGCAGGCCCGCTTCCCCGACCAGCTTGGCGATCGCGAAGCCCGAATCGAGACCGCGCTGATTCCCGAACGTGGCGAATTCCTGCGTCTGCAGGCGGGGCCTTATGATACGCTGGCCGATGCGAGCGCTGCGTGTGCGGCAATCGAGCAGGCTGGCGAATACTGTATGCCGGTCGCGTTTTCTGGTCTGCCATTGGCCGCGGCCGCTGCCAATGCGCCGGACTGACAGTCTTGCCTGCTTGATCTTGTGTCGCGTCGCAGGCGCGCGGACTAGGCTATTGAAACCATGACCACACATTCTGCTTTCAAACTCCCCTCAAGACCGATCGGCCGGGTACGTGATGGCGTCGCCGAGGCGCACCTGATTGTCGTTGGCAATGAGAAGGGTGGCGCGGGAAAGTCCACGGTGGCGATGCATCTGGCCGTCGCGCTGCTGCGGATGGGCAAGCGGGTCGGTGCGATTGATCTCGATCTGCGCCAGCGCAGCTTTTCGCGCTATCTCGGCAATCGCAATGCCTGGTGTGAGAAGCATGGGGTCGATCTGCCGCGTGTCAGCGAGCTTGCCGTGGCGCCGAGCGCCCAGCGCGATCTCGACATTGCCGAAATGGAGGAGACCGAGCGCTTCTCCCATGCGCTGAGCGACCTCAAGGCGCGGACCGATTTCATCGTGATCGACGCGCCCGGTGCTGACACGCTGTATTCGCGCCTGGCCCACTCGGCCGCCGACACGATTGTGACGCCGGTCAATGACAGTTTTGTTGATTTCGACCTGCTCGCGGAAATCGATCCGGACACCTTCCAGGTCGGGCGGCCGAGCGTCTACAGCGAAATGGTCTGGGAATGCCGCAAGCGCAAGGCGGCGCAGGAAAGACGCTCGATCGACTGGGTCGTGATGCGCAACCGGGTCTCGATGCTCGATGCCCGCAATAAGCGGCGCGTCGGCGAAGGCTTGAAAATGCTCTCGCAACGGATTGGCTTCCGGCTCGCGCCGGGCTTTGCCGAACGCGTGATCTACCGTGAGCTCTTCCCGCTCGGCCTGACCCTGCTCGACCTGACCGAGAGTGGTTCGACCCTGCCTTTCACCATGAGCCATGTCGCGGCGCGCCAGGAATTGCGCGACCTCCTGATCGTGCTCAAATTACCGGGGCTTGCGGGACAAGCCATTCCGTTCTGACATGGCCCCGTTTTTTCTTGGATTCCTCGCCCTGGCAGGCTTTCTCGGTGCCGCCTGGTGGTTCTCCCGCCAGAAGACTGCGCAGGCGGCACGCCTTGTGCGGATGCTGCTGGGCGGTGGTGCCTTGCTGGCCGGCGCTTTGCTGACCTTGCGCGGTGCGATGGCGCTGGGGGTCCCGATCGGCCTGTTCGGACTTGGCATGCTGGGGATCGCCTATGGCGCGCCCGGCGAATCCGGGTCGCCAGGCGGCCAGCCACCCCGGGCGGGCCCGGCCATGAGTCTGGCTGAAGCGCGCGAGATACTTTCGGTTGGCGCCGATGCGACGCGTGAGGATATTCGTCAGGCGCATCGCAATCTGATGAAGAAACTCCACCCGGACACCGGGGCCGGGTCGGCGGCACTGGCCCGCCAGGTCCAGGAGGCGCGCGATATCCTGCTCGCCGCGCTGGACGATTAGTTCACGCGACCCTGGGCGGTTAAATTTGCTCGAAGCACGAAAAGGTTGTATTGAGGCTCTCCGAGTTTGGAGTCAGGGCTGATGAAGCCTTCAACCGGATACGTCCGCAGGGGCAAGGCTATTGAACGCGATCTGTTTGGTCGGCGGGCTCGCCCGTCGCCGGGCAGCGATCCGGCGATGAGCCTGATCGCGCTGGATTTGCGCGAAATGAGCGAGCGGGCCTTGCGCGCCGGTCTGGGCCGCTCCAGCAGTCTGATCGAGGTCGCGGCGCTGATGGTCGAGCTCGAGGGCTCGGTGTTGCTTCAGGATGACTGACTGACCTGCAAAAGTCCGCCCGGCAAGATATTGACCTCCCCCGCCATTTCCAGTTCCAGGATTATAGCGCCGATATTTCCGGCGGGGATGGCGGCCTGGCGCGATAATTCATCGGCCGAAATCGGTGTCGGCGACAGCAGGGCGCGAACGCGGTCAACCGGCCCGGCCGGCGCGGGGATATCCGGGGCCTGATCCGGCATCGGCCAGTCGACAACCTCAAGCGCCTCATCCTCCAGACCGCTTCCATCAGGGCCCGGTTCAAGCCCTTCACGCTCAATGGCCGGGGTGTTTTCCAGAATCGCCAGGACATCCTCCACGCTTTCAATCAGATGCGCGCCGTCGCGCAATAATTGATTGCCGCCCCGTGCGCGCGGATCGAGCGGTGAGCCGGGAACAGCCATCACTTCACGGCCCTGTTCGGCGGCAAAGCGGGCCGTGATGAGCGAGCCGGATTTCACTGCCGCTTCAACCACTAATACCCCGGACGACAGGCCGGAGATCAAGCGATTGCGGCGCGGAAAATCGCGCGCCGTCGGCAAGCTTCCCAGGGCGACTTCGGAGACCAGCAAGCCTTGTTCGGCGATGGCATGGTGCAGCTCGTAATGCTCGGGCGGATATATGTAATCCAGCCCGCCCGCGAGGACGGCGATGGTTCCGGTCTCCAGCGATCCGGCATGGGCGGCCCCATCAATGCCGCGTGCCAGACCGGAGACAATCACGACGCCGGCCGCGCCCAGGCCATGGGCAAGCTGGCGCGAGAAGCGCAGCCCCGCCGCCGAGGCATTGCGCGCGCCGACCATGGCACAGCAGGGCTTTTGCATCAGTTCGAGCCGGCCCTTGACGAGGATAAGTGGCGGCGGTGCCGGGATGCAGGCGAGGGCGTGGGGGAAATCCGGCTCGCAATGGGCCAGAAGGCGCACGCCGGCGCGATCTATGGCGTCGAGTTCGGCCTCGGCACGCGCGCGCGGCGGGATGGCGGGGCGCGGTGATCCGCTTGTCCTGGCAAGCTCGGGCAGGGCATCGATGGCGGCTTCGGCGCTGCCGAAACGGGCGAGCAATCGGGCAAAGCTGACGGGGCCGATGCGCGGCGTTCTTGCCAGGCGCAACCAGTCACATCGCTCGCTATGGCTCAATTCTGCCGGCCTCACGGCGGCCTCCGAATCTGCCCTGCCTCTGTTTGCCGCGGATCTGCCGCCCGTCTGCCCTTCGCCTATGTTTCGTCTGCCGTGGACTCACCGTCAGCCTGCGCCTTCTTGCCACCGCCGATACGCGGTTCCTCACCCTTCAGGATGCGGCCGATATTCGCCCGGTGCAGCCAGAAGATCATCACGGCGAGCAGCCCGGTCATGATCGCGACATCGGCGCGTCCGATCACCAGGGCTGCGACCGGTGCGGCCAGCGCGCCGACCAGGGCACCGAGCGAGGAGATGCGGAAGATCGCCGCGGTGATCAGCCAGCTCGCAATCACCGCCAGCCCGACTGGCCAGGCGACGACCAGCACCGTGCCGACGAAGGTGGCGACGCCCTTGCCGCCCTTGAAATTGAGCCAGACGGGGAAACAATGCCCGGCGAAGGCAGCGGCGCCCGCGACCAGGCCAGCCGTGGTGCCGAGGAAAAAGCCGAAAATCGCCGCGGCGATGCCCGCCTTGCCGGCATCGAGCAGCAAGGTTGCGAGGGCGAGATCCTTGCGACCGGTGCGCAGGACATTGGTGGCGCCGATATTGCCCGAACCGATGGCGCGGATATCGCCAAGCCCGGCCAGATTGGTGATCACCAGGCCGAAAGGGATGGAGCCGAGCAGATAGCCGCCCAGTGCCGCGATCAGAATATAAAGCGCATTCATCACAATCTACCCGTCATGGTTGTGTATATTGACGCCGCCGACGAAGCTTTGCAAGACCCGGCCCTGGAAACGCCGTCCCGACCAGGCGCAATTGGCGCGCGGCGAGGCCAGTGCATCGGCATCGACGACCCAGGGGATGTCGCCATCAATGATGATAAGGTCGGCCGGCGCGCCGGCCGTAATCCGTCCCTGGGGCAGGCCGAGCAGGTCGGCGGGGCCGCAGGTCAGGACGCGCAGGGCGTCGATCAATTCGAGCTGTTCGTCATGGACCAGGCCGAGCATGGCGCCCAGCATGGTCTCGACGCTCAATGTGCCGGCAATCGCCAGCGCGAAGGGTTCGCCCTTGTCGTCGAACGGGGTGGGGCGGTGATCGGAGACAACGGCATTGATCTCGCCATGGGCGACCGCCTCCACCAGGGCGCGGCGATCCATTTCCGAGCGCAGCGGCGGATCCATGCGGAAAGCCGAATCGAGATCACCGGCATCGGTCTCGTTGAGGGTGAGATGCGCGACCGCCACGGTCGCGGCAATCTCGATATCGCGGCTGCGGACATGACGCAGCGCGTCGAGCCCGGCCTCGGTCGAGAGCCGGTCGATGAGGAGTTTGCCGCCGGACAATTCGGCCAGGCTGGCATCGCGCTCGATGGCGATGCGTTCGGAGATGGCGGGCTCGGACGGCAGGCCCATCCGCGCCGACCAGTCGCTCTCCAGCGCCACTGTGCCGGCGGAGAGCTCGGCATCGGCGGGGCGCGAGGCGAGCCAGAAATCGAACTGGCTGGAATAGGCCAGGACACGCCGCATCATGCGGCTGTCGGTAATCGGCCGGTCGCCATTGCCGACCATTCCCGCGCCGCAGCGCGCCAGCAGGCCGATCTCGGCCATTTGCTCGCCCTTGAGGCCGACCGTGGCGGCGCCGGCGGCCAGGAAGCGCACGCCATGATCCTCGAAGGAGCGCAGCAGTGAGGCGAGACTGTCGGGGCTGTCATTGGGCGTGCGCGCATTGGGGGCCAGCATCAGCGTGCCGACACCGCCGCGCGCCGCGCCCGCCGCCAGCGAGCTCAATGTCTCGCCATCGGGGGTGAGGCCGGGTTCCTTGGCGGTGCGCAGATCGACCAGCGCCGGGGCGAGGATGCGGCCACGGGCGTCAATGATCTCGTCGCAGGCATCGATATCGATATCCGGACCGGCCTCGAGGATGATGCCATCCTCGACCACGACGCCGCCGGGGCCGTCATAATCAGAGGCCGGATCGACCAGGCGTGCATTGATGATGGCAAATATCATGATCCATATCCTTTGCGGATATTGGCGCCGATCAGTTCCAGCATCGCCATGCGCACGGCAACGCCGCTCTCGACCTGGTCGAGGATGAGGCTGATCTCCGGGTCGTCGGCGAGGCGGGTATGGATTTCCACCCCGCGATTCATCGGCCCGGGATGCATCACCAGCACATCCGGCGAGGC
>NZ_CAXBKN010000019.1:0-36915 GCF_963976135.1 uncultured Maricaulis sp. | reverse complement strand
CGCCGGCCGGGATATTGACGGTCAGGGTGCGGTTCTTGCGCACGCGGCCGACGCCATCGCAGTCCTGGCAGGGGGTTTTGACATATTGGCCGCGGCCACCGCACTGCGGGCAGGTCTGTTCCATCGTGAACAGGCCCTGGGAACGGCGGATACGGCCGGCACCATGGCAGGTCGGGCAGGTTTCCAGCTCGGTGCCCGGTTCATTGCCCTGGCCATCACAGCGCTCGCAATTCATCGCCGTCGGCACGGTGATGGTGGTTTCTTTGCCGGTGAAGGCGTCTTCAAGGCTGACTTCGAGATCGAAGCGCAGATCATTGCCGCGCGCCGGCCCGGTATGGCTGCCGCCGCGGCGTCCACCGCCCCGTCCGAAGGCATCGCCGAACACTTGTTCGAAAATATCGGCAAATTCCGCTGCGCCGCCGGCGCCGAACGGCCCCTGGCCGCTATAACCGCCATTGCCGCCCTGTTCAAAGGCCGCATGGCCCATGCGATCATAGGCGGCGCGCTTGTCGCCGTCGGACAGGATGGCATAGGCCTCGCCGACTTCCTTGAATTTGGCCTCGGCAGCATCGTCGCCCGGATTGCGATCCGGGTGAAACTCCATAGCCAGCTTGCGATAAGCGACCTTCAGGGTCTTTTCATCGGCCGACTTGGTCACACCAAGGATTTCGTAGAAGTCACGCTTGCTCATTACATTTCACCTGGTTTCAGCACCAGCACCGCGTTCTGACGCATCTGCCGTGCCAATTCATATCCATTTCGCAGACACAGACCGGCCGCGCCCACTGTTATCCCGGCTTCATGCCGGGTCTCGAGCAGGATCATGCGGGGCCATATGGTGCGGAGCGCATCCCCGAAAAAGGCCTCGAGGACAGTTTCCTCAAAGCCTTCGATATCCATTTTCATGATGTCGACATGGTCGACACCGGCTTCATGCAGGGCCGCGCGCAGGGGCCGCAGACGGATTGTCGTGCCCTGGCCATCGGCCTCGATATGCACTTCGCCGCGATTATGGCCGGACTGGACCAGTACGGCCTCGCCCTCCTCGGCGCCCAGGGCATAGGGCAGAACGGTGACGCAGCCGGCGTTCGAGGCGGCGATATTGAATTCGAGCCGCCGGCGGTTTTCCTCGTCCGGCTCGATCGCCACGGCCTTGATCGGCTGGTCGCAGGCGCTGGCATCCGAGACCGCAGACAGGGTGTAGAAACCGGCATTGGCGCCGGCATCGACGAAGACGAAGTCCTGGCCGGCGGGTTTGGCGGCAATGGCCTCGCGGATCGCGGCCCGTTCGGCATTGTCCCAGGTTTTCGAGCCGGCAAAGACGCGTTTTTCGCAGCGATTGTCGCGCATGTGCAGGCGCGCGAACTGGCCGGGAAACACCTCGACATCGGCGATCTCGCGTCCGCCGGACATCAGGATGCGCCGCACCACCGATTCAGCACCGCGGCGCAGTCCGTCCGTCGGCAGTGTCATCGCCAGTCGGCGCAGCCACTCCTCGCGAGAAGACAGGGCAAAGGCGCCATAGGGCGCAGTCATCGGGTCGGGGTTTGACATGGTTGCGCTCTCAAGTCCGGTGCGGGCCGGCCCCGCCAATGCGGTGCCGGCCCGGATACCGTTTCTTAGGCGTCTTTCTTGGCGTCGTCGTCAACCTCGGAGAACTCGGCGTCGACGACATCGTCATCGGCCTGCTCTTCGGTTTCGCCTTCAGTGCCGCCTTCGCTCTGCTGGGCGGCATAGATGGCCTCGCCGAGCTTCATCGAAGCCTGTACGAGGGCCTGGGTCTTTTGCTGGATGGCTTCGAGATCCTCGCCATCCTTGACGTCCTTCAGCTCGCCAAGGGCCGCTTCGATGGCTTCCTTGTCGGCGGTCGGGACCTTGTCGCCGAACTCCTCGAGCTGTTTCTCGGTCTGGTGCACCATGGCCTCGGCGCCATTCTTGGCTTCGACCAGGGCACGGGCGGCCTTGTCGCTTTCGGCATTGGCCTCGGCGTCCTTGACCATCTGGTCGATGTCGGCGTCGGACAGACCACCGGAGGCCTGGATGCGGATCTGCTGCTCCTTGCCGGTCGCCTTGTCCTTGGCCGAGACATTGACGATGCCGTTGGCATCAATGTCGAAGGTGACCTCGATCTGTGGCAGGCCGCGCGGTGCCGGTGGCAGGCCAACCAGGTCGAACTGACCGAGCAGCTTGTTGTCGGCGGCCATTTCACGCTCGCCCTGCGAGACGCGGATGGTCACGGCGGTCTGATTGTCATCGGCGGTCGAGAAGACCTGGGACTTCTTGGTCGGGATCGTCGTATTGCGCTCGATCAGACGGGTGAAGACACCGCCCAGCGTTTCGATACCCAGCGAGAGCGGGGTGACGTCGAGCAGGAGCACGTCCTTGACATCGCCTTGCAGCACGCCGGCCTGGATGGCGGCGCCCATGGCGACGACTTCATCCGGGTTGACGCCCTTGTGCGGGTCCTTGCCGAAGAAGCCTTTCACGACTTCCTGGACTTTCGGCATGCGCGTCATGCCGCCAACCAGCACGACATCATCGATATCGGCGGCGGTCAGGCCGGCATCCTTGAGCGCCTTCTTGCAGGGCTCGAGGGTGCGCTTGACGAGGTCTTCGACCAGGGCTTCCAGCTTGGCGCGGGAGAGCTTGATATTCAGGTGTTTCGGACCGGAGGCATCGGCAGTGATGAAGGGCAGATTGACTTCATAGCTGGTGGCGGAAGACAGTTCCTTCTTCGCCTTTTCAGCTTCTTCCTTCAGACGCTGCAGGGCCAGCTTGTCCTTGCGCAGGTCGATGGCGTGTTCTTTTTTGAACTCGTCAGCGAGATAACCCACGATACGCATGTCGAAGTCTTCACCGCCGAGGAAGGTGTCGCCATTGGTGGCTTTCACTTCAAACACGCCATCGCCGATTTCCAGCACGGAAACGTCAAACGTACCGCCGCCGAGGTCGAACACGGCAATCGTCTTGCCTTCATTCTTGTCGAGGCCGTAGGCGAGCGCCGCTGCGGTCGGCTCATTGATGATGCGCAGGACTTCAAGCCCGGCAATCTTGCCGGCATCCTTGGTCGCCTGGCGCTGGGCATCGTCGAAATAGGCGGGCACGGTGATGACGGCCTGGTCGACCTTCTCGCCGAGATGCGCTTCGGCGGTCTCTTTCATCTTCTGCAGGATGAAGGCGGAGATTTCCGAAGGCGAATATTTCTTGTCGCGGCCCTGGACCCAGGCGGCGTTGTTTTCCGACGGGACGATCTTGTAGGGCACCATGTCGATGTCCTTCTTGACCGTCGGGTCGTCCATCGTGCGGCCGATCAGGCGCTTGATGGCAAAGAAGGTGAAGTCGGGATTGGTGACAGCCTGGCGACGGGCCGGCTGGCCAATCAGGCGTTCGCCGTCAGCGGAAAACGCGACAACGGACGGGGTGGTGCGGGCGCCTTCGGAGTTTTCAATCACCTTTGCGGTGCCGCCATCCATGACGGATACGCAGGAATTGGTGGTTCCGAGGTCGATGCCGATGACCTTGCTCATAGGTATATTCTCCGTTTTTTTCAGCGGGATCGCCACGCGGACAGGGACCTTGAGACCAAGCATCCATTACCCGGGTTGACTGCCCCCTTCGGGATCGTCGTTGAATGTCCGGCGGAGCCGCCACCGGACGTGGTTCGTGTTCAGCGGGAATAACCCCGCTCTTGGTAGGCGATTTAGGGAGCGGCGGCGGCAAGTGCAAGTGCGGGTTCAGCTACAGCGCAGGCTTTCGCTGATTCCGTGCTATCTTGAGCAGGTGAACGGCAATGCGGTGAAAACGGGAGACGGATATGATCAAAACCGGTTTGAGTCTGATTGCGGCACTTCTACTGTCCGCCGGAATCGCGGCGGCGCAGGAAAGGCCGCTTCCGGAAAGCAATAGCCAGCCCGCGCCGGAGGCCAGCCCGGAGCCGGGACAGGCTCCCCAACCTCGCCCGCAACGCGTGCGCACCGATCGGCAACCCGATGCGTCCGGCCCTGCTCGCCGTCCGGCCGGGCCCGTGACTGACGAGCTGGGCCATGTCTTGGTGCCCGGGGCGGCCGAGACCCCGCCGGCATCGCCCGGGACCGATGACGAACCCGGCCCCGACCCGGAAATGGGCGGCCGCGCCTGATCGGCTGACTGTGCCGCTCTGCCTGTGCCTGCCGCATATTCCGGGTGGCCGGGGCGAGCGGAGTGCGGCAGGTTCAGGCCCATGACTGCATCCTTCTCCCTGCCCGATGGCTTTCGCTATCTGCCCGGCCATTTCGACCGGACCGCCCAGGCGGCGCTGATCGAGGCTGTGATCGCTGCAACCCGCACTGCGCCCTTCTGGCGCCCGGCCATGCCGCGTACCGGCCAGCCGCTCTCGGTGATGATGACGAATTTCGGGCCGCTCGGCTGGGTGACCGACAAGGCAAAGGGCTATCGCTATGAGCCCTGCCACCCGCAAAGCGGTCAGCCCTGGCCCGCCATGCCCGCGGCCCTGCTCCGGCTGTGGCAGGATTTCGCCGGCTATCCGGCATTGCCCGAGGCCTGCCTGGTGAACTGGTATGCGCCGGACAGCCGCATGGGTATGCATATCGACTGGGATGAGGAAGCCACCGATGCGGCGGTGGTCTCGGTCTCCCTCGGCGACAAGGCACGTTTCCGCATTGGCGGGCCCCGGCGCGGCGGCAAGACCGGCTCGATTGTCGTCACCTCGGGCGATGTTGTCGTGCTCGGCGGCGCCGCCCGGCGCTGCTATCACGGCGTCGACCGGATTTATCCCGGCACATCGACCCTGTTGCCGCCGGAGCATTTCCCCGGCGGTGGCCGGATCAATCTGACGCTGAGGCGGGTGAAGCTGGCCTGATCGCAGCGGAAAGATATCGGGCGCCTGGGCGAAATCTTTTTCACCCTTTGCCGGTTTTGCCATGATTTCGACAAGCGCGTGCTATTTTATGATCGTGGCCGTCAGCATCCGGCCACCAAAATGATGCAAGCGATTCACCCGGCGGGGCCGGTTCGGGTCCGCCCAAACAGAGAGACGACATCATGTTTACCAAGATTGTCACGATTTCCCTGACCGCGCTGGCCCTGACGGCCTGTGGTGCGACCACCCAGGGCGCCCTCGCCGGCGGAGCCATGGGCGCTGCAGCTGGTGCCATCATCGGCAATAATACGGGCTCGGGCGATGCCCGGACCGGCGCCATCATTGGCGGCGCTATCGGTGCTGCAGGCGGTGCCTATGCCGGTTGCCGCAGCGAAGGCACTTGTGTGTGGGATCAGAATAATGCCCACCAGTCGCGCCTCTATACCGACCAGCGCACCGGCGGCCAGTATTATTTCGACGATCGTGATGGCTGTTCCTACTGGCGCAATGGCCAGCTGCGCGGCTGCTAGTCTCAGCTGACTGACAAACAGGGGCCCGCCTCTCCGCTCGACGGAGAGGCGGGCCTTTTTTTGCCTGGTGCTAGTGCTGGGCCGGCAGTTCGGGTGGTTCGCCCTCCGAGGGCGGCATGTAGTCGATCGCCGTCATCGGTATCGAGCGGCCATTGGCCTGCACCAGCCTGACATGCTTGCGCCGCAATAGCCGCGGCTCGGCGACGCCGCAGGAATGGGCGATGATCTCGACATGCTCGCGCACGGTATTGGCGTAGTGGGCAACTTTTTCAGACTTTTCCGTGACCACCAGACCACGCTGCAGGCGTTTGTCGTGAGTGGTGACGCCGGTCGGACACGTATTTTTGTGGCATTTCATCGCCTGGATACAGCCCAGCGCGAACATGAAACCGCGGCCGCACTGGATGAAGTCCGCACCGGCGGCCAGCGCCCAGGCAACGGAACCCGGCGTCAGCAGTTTGCCCGAGGCTATAATGCGTATCCGGCCACGCAGCCCGTGCCGCTCAAGGATGGTGACGGCGATCGGCAGGCTTTCGCGGATCGGCAGGCCGACATTGTCCATCAGGGCCATGGGCGCGGCACCGGTGCCGCCATCGCCGCTATCGATGGTGAAGAAATCCGGGGCACTGTCGACGCCGCGCTGCTTTATCTTCAGGCATAATTCCTCGAGCCAGCCATAGGCGCCGATACAGGCCTTGAAACCGACCGGCTTGCCGGTGACCTCGCGTAGATGGGCGATCATGTCGAGCAGGTCTTCGGTATTGGCGACTTCGGGATGGCGATTGGGAGAGATCGAGGCCTGGCCGGCAGGAATCCCGCGGATCGCCGCGATCTCCTCGGTGACCTTCTCTGCCGGCAGAATTCCACCCTTGCCGGGCTTGGCGCCCTGGCTGAGCTTGAGCTCGAACATCTTCACCTGCGGGATGGCGGCGACTTCGCGCAGCTTTTCCTCGGAAAACCCGCCGAGCGCGTTGCGCACACCGTATTTGGCGGTGCCGATCTGGAAGACGATGTCGCAACCGCCATCCAGATGCATTTCGGTCAGCCCGCCCTCGCCGGTATTCATCCAGATCCCGGCCTTGCCCGCGCCGCGTGACAGGGCGCGCACGGCCGGTTTGGACAGGGCGCCATAGCTCATGCCGGAAATATTGAAGAAGGAGGGGGCATCATAGGGTTGGTGCGCCGTCGGCCCGATGCGCAGCGCCTGGGTGGCAGCGGCGTGATCATCGAGCGGCGGAAAGGCGCTATTGGCAAAGATGGCGGTGCCCACCGGGGTGAGTGGTTTGGTCGAGCCGAAGGGTACGGTACCGCCCTCGCCGCGGGCGGAGCGATAGACCCATTCGCGCTCGGCGCGGTTGAAGGGCAATTCCTCGCGATCCATTGCAAAGAAATACTGGCGGAAGAACTCGCCCAGCGTCGTGAACAGGCCGCGGAAACGCCCGACCACGGGGTAATTGCGTCGGATGGCGTCGCTGGTCTGGGTCCGGTCAATGACGAAGAAGACCAGCGCGATCAGCGCCAGCACGCCCAGGGCGAGGATAAACGCCTGGGTCAGCACCGACATCGCCTGCACCGCCCAGTCAGGAAGCCCCATCATGCCGTATTCTCCCGATTCAAAACCGGCGCCATGATGACCCAGCCCGCCGTGCGAGGCGAGGGGCTATAGCGCCGGCTTCGGCCTTCGTGATCCGGCGTGACCGGCCCTATTCCGCGTTCGCCGCTTCCAGCTCCGCTGCAATCGCTTCGGCGCGGTCGATGCGCAGGTCCGGCGTCTGGTCTGTGGCGCCCAGTTCGAGCTGGCCGGCCTTCCATTGCATCGCCATGAAGACACGGGCACGGCCCGACGGGTGATCAAACATGAACCATTCCTCCAGCGCACCGGGCTCGATCTTGCGATAGGAGGACAGGCGCAGCGCCGCGGTCGCGAAACCATCCGGTTCCCGCGCGGCATTGAGACCGAAGATGTCGGCCTCGGCCTCATTGGTGCGGATAATGGTGTTGAAGATCGGCGTCGCGGCAAAGAAGAAAGCCGACAGACAGGCGATCAGCAGCGGCAGTCCGGCGACATCACCGATGCCGGAGACGCCCCAGCTCTGGCCCAGAACACGATTGGTCCAGCCGAACAGGCCATTGGTGATGGCAAAGCCGACCGCCAGCAAGAGGGCGAACATCGCGAACATTTCCCAGAGGTGGTTGAGCACATAATGGCCCATCTCGTGCGCCATCACGGCCATCACCTCGTCGCGATCGGTATTTTCGATCAGCGTATCGGACAGGGCGATACGGGTGGTGTCGAACAGGCCGGCGACATTGGCGGTGATGCGGTTGGACTGGCGCGAGACGTCGAAGACATAGACGTCATCGGCCGGGATACCGTTGGCATGGGCGACCGCGAGGATGTCGTCGCGCAGCTCGCCCGCTTCCATCGGCTGATAATCATTGAAGAGCGGGTCGATATAGACCGGCGACAGGAAAAGCATGAAGCCGAGGAAGGCGACCGACATCGCCGTGCCCCACATCCACCAGCTCGCCTTCGCGATCCGGATGACGGCGTAGAGCAGTGTGATGAAGACTGCGAACATCAGGGTCGAAACCCCGAGATTGATCGCCCATTCGCCCAGCCAGGCCGGCAGACTCATGGTCGAGAGATTGAAGGCGTGCTCGCGGTAAAAGCCTTCATACAGGCTCATCGGGAAAGTCAGGATCGAGGTGATCACGGAGTAGACCGCAGCGAAGCACAGCGTCGTCAGCCAATTGAACTTTACCGCCGCGCGCAGCTTGTCACGCAAGGTTTTCGCGAAACCGGTTTGCAGCAGGATGCCGGCGACGATCAGGCCGATCACGAAATTGGCCAGGATCAGCCAGTAGCCGCCCTCGAAATAGGCGTCAGATCGGGCGCGGGCCGCGCCATCGAGGGTCGCAAGATAGGCCTGGGTTGCTGTTTCCGGATCGAAGGCCGGCGCCGCCTGCAGCGCCAGGCCAGCGAATTGGGTGATGATCATTCTTGTGTCCCCGCATTTTCGCACCGGCACAGGGCGGCGCTCTGGCGGCGATTAGAACGGCGTCATCACCCAATAGGCAAGCGTGAAGGTGAAGTGAGAGCCTGGATCAGGCCTTCATGTCGATGTGACCGCCGGGCTCGCCGCCTTGCGGGGCATCGCCTGCGGGCTGGCCGGCAGAGACGGCGACCATGGCGGCGCGCAAGGTGCGGCCGCCAATCGTGAAGCCGGTCTGCATGGCCGCCGCGATCGTGCCGGCCGGTTGATCGGACGGGATTTGCGCCACGGCCTGGTGCAGATGCGGATCGAAGACATCGCCGGGCTGGGGATCGACCTTGCGCACACCATGGCGTTCCATCTTGGTCAGCATGGAGCGTTCGGTCATCGCCACGCCCTCGATCAGATTCTTCATCGGCTCGGAGGCATTGGTGATGGTGTCTTCATCCACCGCTGCAACGGCGCGCGACAGGCTGTCGGAGATGTCGAGCATGTCCTCGGCGAATTTGGAGACGGAGTATTCGCGGGCATCGCGGACTTCCTTCTCGGCCCGCTTGCGGGTGTTGTCGGCCTCGGCGACGGATCGCAGCAGGCGGTCGCGTGTCGCTTCCAGCTCGGCATTCAGCTTGAAAATGATGTCATCGCGCCCGGCGGGGATATCCTCGGCGGCGTTATTGTCTTCGATTGCGTCGTCGGTCATGGAATCCTCGTTCTCGATGTCCTGAGGCGTGCCGTCGGTGGTATCAGTCATGCTTCTTCACTCTCAAGGTCTGGCGCCGTCCAGGATCTTGCCGACGACGCGGGCGGTATAGTCGACCAGGGGGATAACACGCGCATAGTTCAAACGGGTGGGGCCAATTACACCCAGCGCGCCGACAATCTCCTGATCCCTGTTCATATAGGGAGCCACGATCACACTTGAACCCGACAGGCTGAAGAGCGGGTTCTCGGCACCGATGAAAAGGCGCACGCCCTGGCCGTCACGGGTCCTGTCCAGCAAGGCGATCAGCTCCTGCTTGCGCTCGAGATCGTCGAACAGCATGCGGATGCGTTCAAGATCATCGGCGGCCTCGAGGTTTTCCAGCAGACGGCCCTGGCCGCGCACGATCAGCGAGCGATGCTCGCCGCCACCGCCCCAGTCGGCCAGGCCCTGCTTGACCAGACCCTGGGCTGCGGCATCGAGCTGGGAGCGGTTTTCCGCGATCTCGCGCTCGATATCGAGGCGGGCCTGTTCGAGACTACGCCCGGTCAGGCGCGAGGAGAGGAAATTGCCGGCCTCCACCAGCGTCGCCGGCGGCAGGCCTTCGGGCGCGGTCATCAGCCGGTTCTCGATCGAGCCGTCGGAGAAGACCAGCACGGCAAGGACTTCATGGCGCGAGATCGGCACGAATTCGACATGGCGCAGCGGCGCATCGCGCTTGGGCGTGACGACAAGGCCGGCGCCGCCTGACAGCCCGCCCAGCACGGCGGAGACCTCGTTGAGCAGATCGGGGACGGTGCGGCCGGTGGTGGCGACCCGGCCTTCGATCGCGCCACGCTCGGAAGCATTGAGCTCGCCGACCTGCAACAGCCCGTCCACGAAGAGGCGCAAGCCGGCATGCGTCGGCATGCGGCCGGCACTGGCATGGGGGGCGGAAAGCAAGCCCATCTGGGCGAGATCGGCCATCGTATTGCGGATCGAGGCCGGCGACAGGGAAAGCTTTCCCGCCTGGGCGAGGGTGCGTGAGCCGACCGGACCGCCCGATTGCAGGTAATTCTCGACAATCTCGCGGAAAATATCGCGCATCCGCTCATCGAGGGCGGCCAGGCCGGTCTTGGGTGTCGTGTCGGACATGTCCTTCAATTAGGCCTGACCGCGCCAAGGTTCAATTACCCTGTTCAATTGTCATGCTCTGCGGGTCCATGCCGGCATCTTCGCCGGTGTGAATGCTTGATGCGCGGCGGGATGAGAGCTAGAGCGGCTGTCAAACATCCTGTGGAGACACCTATGAGACCTTTTGGACGCGCCCCCGACGCAATGCGCGAAATCACCCTTGAGCCGGGCGTCTCGCTCTATGCAGAGGGCTCCTGCCTGGCCCGTTTCGGCGGCACCCACGTGCTGTGCACTGCCAGTATCGAGGACAATCTTCCGCCCTGGCTGCGCGGTGGCGGCAAGGGCTGGGTGACCGCCGAATACGGCATGCTGCCGCGCGCCACCCATACGCGTTCGCGCCGCGAAGCCGCCGCTGGCAAGCAATCGGGCCGGACCCAGGAAATCCAGCGCCTGATCGGCCGGTCCCTGCGCGCTGTGGTCGATCTCAAGGCCCTTGGCGAACGCCAGATCACCATCGATTGCGATGTGCTGCAGGCCGATGGCGGCACTCGCACGGCCGCGATCACCGGTGCCTGGGTCGCGCTGAAACAGGCGACCGCCTATCTGATGGAAGAAGGCTTGCTCAAGACCGATCCGGTCTATGGCCAGCTGGCCGCAATTTCCTGCGGCGTCATCGATGGCGAATCCCGCCTCGACCTCGAATACGAGGAAGACCGCCGCGCCGAAGCCGATGCCAATTTTGTCTTGTCGCCCAATGGCGGTATTGTCGAAATCCAGGCAACGGCGGAAGATCGGCCAATCCCTGAAAAGGCGTTCGAGGAATTGTTCGCGCTGGCCCGGGCCGGTGTGAGCGATCTCGGAGCCCTGCAACTGGCGGCGCTCAAGCGCTAGGGCCCAGAGGCGGGTCCCGGATTGGCCGGAAAGGCCGATTTGAGACCCGTCTCGAACTGCTGCTCGAACGCCATCCAGGTATGCCCCGAGACGAAGCGTTGAAAATGAGCTTCGGCGCCGGCGGCCAGGAGGGTTTCGCTGGCCTGTCGGCTGTCTTCCAGAAAAGTGGGTTCGAACTCGCCCGCGCTGATGTAGAAGGCCGGCCCCCCGGCATTGATTGCTGCTGTGTTCATGGCGTTCTCCCAGCCGAATGAGGCGGCCGTGACATGGCCGAAATCAGCGGGATGGAGCAGGCCGGTCGAGATGGCCCATGCGGCCCCGCTTGAAAAGCCGAACAGCATGCGCAGCTCACGGGCTTGCGCCGCATTGTGGTCGCGCACCGTCAGCGGAATGACTTCGTCCATCAGAAAGTCGTTATAGGCTTGGAACCGATCTGGATCGATGCCCCAGAGATATTCCTGGGAGCGCGAATCTGTTCTCGGGGAAAAGCCCTCCAGATTGCCTGTTGGAGCGGGCGCGTTCCAGAGACCGACAAGCATGAGCGGGACAATTTCGCCATGCTGGATGAGCGCGTCCGCGATCGGCGCCAGTCCCGCTACGGCGCGCCCGTCCGCCATATAAACCACGGGCCAGCCGTCTGTCGGGGGCTCGCCGGACGGGGTGTAGATAGTGAGCGTGCGGGTCATGCTCAGTGCGTCGCTGATGACTTCGGCGTCTTCGAGGGTGCCTGACAGGTCAGCCGATTTTGGTGGCTCGGGCGGCGCGTCCGGGCCCCTGTAAATCAGGACCTGTTGCTGGCCGTCGCTGCCGCCCTCCGTCTCGATTCGCGGTGAAACGCTGATGTCGAAAAAGGCTTGTTCGAGATCGGCGACCGCAAAGCGCGCGCCCCAGACTTGTTCACCATCGAGAAGGTCCAGTGATTCCTGAAGAGCGCAACAAAGCCGTGCGGCTTCGCCGCCGGCTGGTCGGCGGGCGGCGATGGCTATGGTCTCCCCGTCGATCCAGTAAGCGGTGTCGGAGCCGGTGAGGTGGGCTTGCGCGGTGGCCAGGGATATGCCGTCCAGAATTCGGCAGAAACTTGAGCCGTCGCTGTCGCAGCTTTGGGTGTCGGGGTGCCTTGGTACGGTATCGTCAGCGTGCGCCGCTGCTGTTGCCAACAAGATTGAGACTGCCAGTGATCGCAACATCATGCCCCCGCTCCATGAAACATCTTTAGGTTACATGAAGGGCTGATTGTGACCAAAGCGTGGCTGGTGAGGTGGCAGATGGTTTGCTCGCGAGGCCAAACCCGGTATCTTCGGCGATGGTGAAGCTTTCGGGCAACGCGCGTTCAGAGCATAGGCAGACGGCGGGAGTGCGCTGGGGGGCAGGAAATGGCCCGCTCGGACTCTCTTGGGAAGGGGTGTACCGTGCAGGCCCACTCCCGCCGTCTGATCCGCCCACCGATCCGGTGAACGAATTCCATTGTCATTGACGCGCCTATCTTGCGGCGTCGCGACCGTCTTCCTCGTCTTCGTCGTCGAATGACAGCAGGTCGCCCGGCTGACATCCCAATTCACGGCACAATGCCTCCAGGGTCGAGAAACGCACGGCCTTGGCCTTGCCCGTCTTGAGGATGGACAGGTTGGCCATGGTGATTCCGACGCGGTCGCAGAGCTCGGTGAGCGACATGCGGCGCTCCAGCAGCATCCGATCGAGGGTGACGCGAATGGGCATATCTGGCGCTCCCCCTAGATCGTCAATTTTTGTTCTTGGCGCATTTTCGCACCTTCGCGGAACACTTCCGCAAACACCAGCAGGGTTACCACAGCGAACCAGGCGCCCAGGCTGATATTCGGCATTACGCCAAGCTCTGCACCGCCGATGACCGGCTCTTCCATGTCCATCAGGGTGAGGATCATGGCGACGGCACCCTGGGTGAGATGGCGCAACACCTGATAGGCGGCGATGGCGATCGCGATCACCTGGAGATGGCGCGCATTTTCCGGCACGAAGGGGTCGCCGGCGATCAGTGTGGCAAAGACCCGGCGCAGGCGGTCGACGACCACCATGGCAGCCACGATCTCTGCGATCAGGAAAGGATAGATCCAGCCCAGTCGCTGCACGACGTCAAACACCTGCGATGCCGGACCGGCCGAATAGCCGAGAATATCCATCAGGAAGGCGGCTGCGGCTGCAACCAGGACCAGCGAGGCGAAGGCCAGCAAGGCCCAACCCAGATACCAGGCGCCGCCCAGTATCAGTCTGAGAATCGATGTTATCGATCCGTGACCCAGCGTTTTCATGCCACCCCTTCCCAAAGTCATTGGGTGGGCCGGCGGCGGGTTGTCCCGCCGCCAGCCTCACCTGATGTCAACCATTACGCGACCATTGGCGCAATAGCGTAGAACGTACCGGCGGCGACTGAAATCAGCAGCACCATATTGATCGCGAATGATGCGAACATACGGAAGCCGGAATTCTCGGACCTGACCATCTGACTGTTTCCTTTGTGTTGAATCGAAACCATTACCGTTGTCATTTCTGCTAACAGGACGATGTCTCCCGTCCTTGTTGATTATCGATAAACGCGAACTGAAAGAGACGCAAGCAAAAAATATCGTTTTTCGATATTAATTTCTCGAAAGCCGATAAAATATCGGTAGGAAATCGGCCATGAGTGATCAGAAAACCTGGGTGTTGGCGAGCCATAATCCCGGAAAAATCAAAGAGTTGCAGGCCCTTCTTGCGAGCAGTGGAATCGCGCTGAAAGGGGCGGCGGGCCTGGGCCTGGATGAACCGAAAGAAACCGAGCCGACATTCGAGGGTAATGCTGCACTGAAGGCAAAAGCGGCCTGGCAGGTCACCGGGCTGACCTGTCTGTCCGATGATTCCGGTCTGTCGGTTGATGCGCTGGGCGGCGAGCCCGGCATATTTTCGGCCCGCTGGGCTGGCGAGGCGCGCGATTTCGCCATGGCGATGCGGCGCGTCCATCATGCCTTGCAGGCCAGTGGCAGCGAGGACCGCACGGCGCGCTTTGTTTGCGTCGTGGCGCTTTGCCGTCCGGATGGGGAGATCGCGCTATATCGCGGTGAAGTGGCGGGCCAGATTGTCTGGCCGCCGCGCGGCGAGGGCGGGTTTGGTTATGACGCCATCTTCCAGCCGCACGGCCATGACCGCACCTTCGCCGAGATGAGCGCCGCCGAGAAGCGCGCACTGAGCCATAGGGGCCGTGCCCTGGCGGCCCTGATGGCGGCGGAATTCGGGCGATGATCCCGCTCGCCGATGCGCTCGGCCTCTATATTCACTGGCCCTATTGCGCCCGGATCTGCCCCTATTGCGATTTCAATGTCTACCGCCCGAAAGGCCAGGAGGATGCCCTGCTCGAGGCGATCCTCGCCGATATGAGCCATTGGCGGACCCGCACCGGCGCGCGGCCTCTGACCAGCCTTCATTTCGGTGGCGGTACGCCCTCCTTGATGACGGGCGCGCAGATCGAACGCCTGGTGAGCCATGCCGAATCCTTGTGGGGCCTGGAGGCGGAGGCCGAGATCGGGCTCGAGGCCAATCCGAACAATGTCGATCACTACGCTGATTTCATTGCTGCCGGGATCAACCGGCTATCGGTCGGGGTGCAGAGCCTTGACGATGCGGCCCTCAAACAGCTCGGCCGCGATCATGACGGAGCGCTGGCGCGGCGCGCGATCGAGCGCGCGATGGCCGTGTGCGAGTGCGTCTCCATCGATATGATCTATGCCCGCGCCGGGCAGACGGCGAAATCCTGGGAGGACGAGCTGCGCGAAATTCTGGCCTTTGGTGCAGGCCATATATCGCCCTACCAGCTGACGATTGAAGCCCGGACTGCCTTTGGCCGCCGCGCGGCGCGTGGCGAGCAGCTCGACAGTCCCGAGGAGCTGGCGGCGGATCTTTATGAACTCACACATGAGATCTGTGAGGCCGCTGGTCTGGCCACTTATGAAATCTCGAACCATGCCCGCTCACCGGCAGACCAGTCGCGTCACAACCGGCTCTATTGGGAGGGGGGCGACTGGATCGGTGTCGGCCCGGGCGCTCACGGGCGTATCGGGTCGGCCAGCGAGACCGGGCGTCTGGCCTGCGAGGCGCGGGCACACCCGAAAGCTTATCTCGACGCGGTCGCGGCCTCGGGCCATGGCCTGGCAAATACTGAAGCGCTCAGCGCCGCCGATGAACGCGCGGAGCGGATATTGATGGGCTTGCGCCTGTCAGAGGGTCTCGATCTTCAGGTCTTGCAGCGCAAGACCGGCCTGACGCTCGACCTGGCCGCATTCGAGCGGCTGAGTTCACAAGGCCTGGTCGAGCGGGTCGCGGGCCGTATCCGATTATTGCCGGCCGGCCGTATCTTCGCCGACCGGATTTCCGGTGAACTCGTTCCGGACGCGGCCTGACGTCTAATAGGCGAGCGGATCGAAGCTGAGTGGCGCCGGTTCGATTTCACGGAAGCCACGCGACTGCACTTCATAAATCGCCAGTCCACGTTCGATCAGACCGGAGTGCGCGAAGCGGAACAGGCCGTCGATTCCGAGGAAGCCTTCAGGGTCCTCGATCGCCTCGCGGCTGAAGCCCAGCTCGCCGCCCTCCAGGTGGGCCGCCAGCGCGATGGCATCATAGCCAAGGCTGGCAATATTCGAGGCTTCGCTGCCATAGGCGGCCTGATAGGACTGCTCAAAGCGCTCATGCGACGCCCGGTCCGGGCCGGCAAACCAGCCGCCATGCAGGGCCGGCTCGCGCAAGAGGTCGTCATCATTCCAAAGGCCGGTCCCCAGGAAGCGAACGACCAGCGGGTCGACCGCCTGCGAGATCAGGAGCGGGCCGAGTGTGCGCAGACGTGTGCTGCCCTCTGGCAACATGACCGCCTGGAAGGGCGCATCGGGAGCGGGAACCCATTCGGACTGGCGCAGGGCCAGCGCTTGTTCCGGCGTGATGGGTTCGAATACGCCGCGCGCCAGCCGCGAGGAGGCACTGGCCATTGCCTCGACATCACCGGTGTAGAAGGCCTCGGCCGCGAGCCGACCGCCGGTCAGCTCGGCATTCTGGCGCAGGGCGTCATTGACGGCCATGCCATAGCGGCTTTGCGGACCAAGATAAGCGTAACGCTGCACGCCCTGGCGCGAGGCGTATTCAATGACGCGGGCGACCTCGAGTTCAGGTGGGAAGCTGAGCAGATAGACGCCATTGCCAGCGGTGTTGGTGTCGGTGGAGAAGGCAATGACAGGAATATTCGCGCGGCGCGCGATCTGGCCAACCACGGTGACAGACTGTCCGAAAAGCGGTCCGACGATCAGGTCGGCGCCGTCTTCGAACGCCGCCATGGCCGCCGCACGGGCCCCTTCGGCCGTGCCCTGTGTGTCCTTGGGGATCAGCAGGAGATTGCTGCCGGCGCGCTCGAACAGGGCCAGTTCGGCCGCGCGCAGCAGACGCAGGGACTCGGCACGGGCTCCGGCGCTCTCACTCGAAAACGGCAGCAGGATCGCGACGCGTGCCGTGTCCCGGCCCTCCATGTGGGGCGGGACGAGGCCAACGGCTTCGTCGATGACGGGCTGCTCGACCGGCTGGACCGGAGCGGTGGTCTCCGGCGGCAATTCGACGACGACCGGTGGTGGCGGCGGGGTCGATGTCGTGCCGCAGGCACTGAGTGTCAGTGCCGCGATGATCGCGAACAGGCGCACGCCGCCTTTTTGTGTCATTCTCCCTGCGGCGCCAAACACGCGCAGTGCTACATCTGATGTCATGACTCAATCACCCAAGGATTTTCAGCCCGAAGCTATCCGCCCTGCACGCGGCGGGCAAGCGCTAGCGCCCGGCCTTTATCTGGTCGCGACCCCGATCGGCAATTTGCGCGACGTGACCTTGCGTTGCCTTGACGTGCTGGCCGGGGCTGATCGCGTGCTGGCCGAGGATACCCGTGTCACCCGGCGTCTGCTCGATGCCTATGGCATTGAGGCCAGGCTGCAGCCCTATCATGATCACAATGGCGACAAGGTCCGGCCGCGAGTGCTTGAGGCGATCGCTGCCGGGGAGATCATCGCCCTGGTCTCGGATGCCGGAACGCCGCTCGTGTCTGATCCGGGCTACAAGCTTGCCCATGCGGTGATCGAGGCCGGCTTGATGGTGACGGCGATCCCCGGTGCTTCCGCCGTACTCAGTGCCTTGTGCGTGGCTGGCCTGCCGACCGACTGCTTCACCTTTGCCGGCTTTCCGCCGCCCAAGGCGGCGGCCCGGGAAGCCTGGCTAAAACCCTTCCGCGAAATTCGCGGTTCTCTCGTGATCTATGAAGGGGCCTCGCGGCTGGCCGCTTCACTGGCCAGCATGGCGAAAGTCCTGGGCACACGGCAGGCGGCGGTCTGCCGCGAGCTGACCAAATTCCACGAGGAAGTGCGCCGTGGCTCGCTCGAGGAGCTCGCGGCGCATTATGACGAGGCCGGTTCGCCGCGGGGGGAAATGGTGATCGTGGTCGGTCCCGGTCCCGAGGATCATTGGGATGAGGCGCGCATTGATGCGGCGCTGGGGCAGGTGATGGCCGAAATGCGTATCAAGGACGCCGCCGCCCGGATCGCCGACGTTTCCGGCTGGAGCAAGCGCGATGTCTATGCCCGCGCCCTGCTGCTCAAGGGGGATGGCGGGCCGGGAGACAAGGCGTGACGGCGCCGCGCCGGGCTGCTGAATCCCGCGGCCGCTGGGCCGAACGGCTGGCGATGCTCTGGCTGAGCTGCAAGGGCTATCGCCTGCTCGACCATCGCGCCCGCACGGCGGCCGGCGAGATCGATCTGGTCGCGACCCGCGGCGACTACCTCGTTTTTGTCGAGGTCAAGGCTCGCCGAACCCTGACCGCCGCGCTGGAATCCTTCGGCGATCGTCAGCGCCGCCGCATCATCCGCGCTGCCTCGCTCTGGCGGGCCCGGCATCGTGGATTTGAACATCTGCATATGCGTTATGACCTGTTTCTGGTCGCCGCCGGCCGCTGGCCGCAGCATCGCCGCGCGGCCTGGATTCCCGAAACCCGCGAGGCTCTCGATCTTCTGTAGGAAACAGCCTAGCTTGGCGGCGTGCAGGCCGATGCCTGCTCCGAAAGATTGTGCGGATCGCCCGATCCGCGTCCCAGACCGACAGGAGCCTGCCGGATGACGGCCCGAAACAAAATCAGCCTCCTTCTTCCCGTGCTCTGTGCGATCGCGAGCCTCGCGGCCTGTTCAGCGATCCAGCCCGAGCGCTCGATCGGGCGTGAGCTCGACGACACGAATGCCTCGCTGGCGATCAAATCGGCGATGTTGCGCAGTGAGGGTTTTGCCCTTGGCGGTGTCGATGTCGAAGTGACCGAGGGGATCGCCCTGCTGACCGGCGCCGTGCCGCGCGAGGATGACCGGTTGATGGCTGAATGCCTCGCCTGGTCGTCGGTGGCCGTGCGCTCTGTCGCCAATGAGCTCGAAGTCGGGGAGACAAGCGGGTTTCGCGACCGTAGCCGCGATGCCTGGATCACCCAGCGTGTGCGCGGTCAGCTCTTGTCCGACCGCAATGTCAGAAGTGTCAATTTCAATGTCGAGACCTATGCCGGCACCGTCTATCTGCTTGGCGTCGCACGTTCGCGCGGTGAACTCGAGCGGGTCAGCGCCCATGCCGCGCTGATTGGCGGTGTTGTCGAGGTGGTGAGCTATGTGCGCGTGGCAGGGGTCCCGAGCGAGCTGCCTTCGCGGGGCGAAAGACGCGACCAGGCCTGCGCGGGCGAATCCATGCCGGGTCTTGATTCCGGCGATAATCCACCCAATTCATCACCGCAATTGCTCGGTGCCGCGGGAGATCCCCAGTGAAAATGCGTGTTGCGGTCCAGATGGACCCGATCCAGACCGTCAATATTGACGGCGATACCTCCTTTGCCCTGATGGAAGAGGCCCAGGCCCGCGGCGCCTCGCTCTGGGTGTATCAGCCGGAACACCTCTCCTGGTGCGAAGGCCGCATCACGGCGCGGGCGCGGCCGGTGACGGTGCGGCATGTCCGCGGCGATCATGCGACGCTGGGCGAGGAGGTCCTGCTCGATCTCGCCGAGGACATTGATGTCATCCTGATGCGTCAGGATCCGCCCTTCGACATGGCCTATCAGACCGCAGCCCATATTCTCGAAATGCTTGAGGGCCGCACCCTCGTGCTCAACGATCCGGCCTGGGTCCGTTCCAGCCCGGAAAAGATCGTGCCGCTGCTTTTCCCGGATCTGGTGCCGCCAACCCTGATCAGCCGCGATGCGAAAGCGATCGAGGCCTTCCGCGACAAGTATTCCGACATCATCATCAAGCCGCTCTACGGCAATGGCGGTGCCGGTGTGTTCCGGCTCAAGCCCGGCGATGGCAATTTCAAGGCCCTGCTGGAGATGTTCTTCGAGAGCAATCGCGAACCGGTCGTCACCCAGGCCTTCCTGCCGGCCGTCGAGAAGGGCGACAAGCGCGTCATCCTGATCGATGGCGAAGCGGTTGGCGCGATCAATCGCGTGCCCCTCAAGGGCGAAACCCGTTCCAACATGCATGTTGGCGGCAAGGCCGAGGCCTCGGCCCTGGATGCCGATGATCTGCGCATCTGCGCCGCGATCGGGCCGATGCTCAAGGCGCGTGGCCTGGTCCTGGTCGGGATTGACGTCATTGGCGGCCGCCTGACCGAGATCAATGTCACCTCGCCAACCGGTGTGCAGGAGCTCAAACGCTTTTCCGGGATTGATAGCTGCGCCCTGTTCTGGGATGCGGTCGCGCGCCGACTGGCGTCGCCGGACTGATGCACGCTTGACTTGCGGAGGTCATGGTTTCATTCTGCGTTCCTGTTTTGGACGTGGTTTGTTCTGATGCCTGTGGAAAACTCAACGCCCGCAGCCATTTAGCGCAAAACCTGCCTTCGGGGGCGAGCTGAAAGCGGAACACCATCCCGCTTTCTTCCTGGATCACTCCCGAACCCGCTGGATTCGGAGAGGTCCGCGCATATGGCCGCGCGTACGACATCGGTTGCTTTCGAAGGCGCGGAGGCGCGTCTGGTCGACGTGCAGGTGCAGGTCGCTGGCGGGTCGCAGCCGATCTTCTCCATCGTCGGGCTGGGCGACAAGGCGGTGACCGAGAGCCGTGAACGGGTGCGGGCCGCCTTCGCGGCGCTGGGGCTGTCGATGCCCTCGCAGCGGCTGATCGTCAATCTCGCGCCCGCCGACCGGCCCAAGGAGGGCTCGCATTTCGATTTGCCGATTGCGCTCAGCGTACTGGCCGAGCTCGGCGTGGTGCCGCGCGATGCAGTGGAGGAGAATCTCGCCTTTGGTGAGCTGGGCGTTGACGCCTCGATCGCGTCGGCACCGGGAGCCCTGCCGGCCGCCGTCGCAGCGCAGGCCGCCGGACTGTCGCTGATCTGCCCCGAGGCCTGCGGTGCCGAAGCCGCCTGGGCGGGCGGTGATCTGCCCATCATTGCCCCGGCCAGCCTGATCCAGCTGATCAATCACTTCAAAGGCACGCAAGTCCTCTCGCGCCCGGCTCCGGGCGAGCTGGTCGAGAGTGCCAGGACGGCTGATCTCAACCAGGTCAAGGGCCAGGAAAGCGCCAAGCGGGCGCTCGAGATCGCGGCTGCCGGGCATCATAACCTGTTGATGGTTGGCCCGCCCGGGTCCGGCAAATCCATGATGGCCGAGCGCCTGCCCGGGCTCTTGCCACCGCTTTCGGCAGCCGAATTGCTCGATGTTTCGATGATCCACTCGGTGGCCGGCCTGCTCGAGCGCGGCTGTCTGCGGCGCGACCGGCCGTTTCGCTCGCCGCATCACTCCGCCTCGATGGCCGCCATGGTCGGCGGCGGCGCGCGGGCCAGGCCGGGCGAGGCTTCGCTGGCGCATCATGGCGTTCTCTTCCTCGATGAATTGCCCGAATTCCATCCGCAAGTGCTCGACAGTCTGCGACAGCCGCTCGAGGCCGGGCGCATCACCGTCGCCCGCGCCAATGCGCATATCTCCTATCCGGCGCGCTTCCAGCTGGTGGCGGCGATGAATCCCTGCCGTTGTGGCGGTGGCGGCCAGGACGGCCAGACCTGCCGCCGCGGTCCGCGCTGTGCCAGCGATTACCAGGCACGCATTTCCGGCCCGATGCTCGACCGGATCGATCTGCAGATCCAGGTCCCGGCCGTCACCCCGGCCGATCTGGCCCTGCCCGCCCCGGTCGAGGGCACGCGGGAGGCTGCCGCACGGGTCGCCATTGCCCGTGCCGTGCAGGCCGAACGCGGCTGTCTCAATGCGCATCTGCCGCCCGACATCCTGGAACACGCTGCCGCGCCCGACCGTGCCGGCGAGGCCCTGCTCAACCAGGCCGCCCGGCAACACAGCCTCACCGCGCGCAGCTATCACCGCGTGCTGCGCGTCGCCCGCACCATCGCCGATCTCGATGGCAGCGAGGCGGTGCGCCGGGTGCATATCGCCGAGGCGCTCTCCTGCCGCCGCGGATTGGTCCCCGCGGCGGGGCCAGCGCCGGCCGGTCAGCGCATCAGCGGCCTGGTGTAAGCCGCGACACGGTCTGGCGCCCAACCGGTGCGTGCCTCAACTGGCCGTGTCGGAGCGCGCGGAGGAAATCAGCAGCGGCACGCCCGATTGCCTGAAAGGCATGTGTCTCGACGGCCCTGTTCCCGGTGGTGCGGCGTGCCGGGTACACATCCTTGTTTTGTCGCCAGACCCTGCCCCCGTGACGACAGATCGTTAACCTCGAACCGCTAGCTTTGCCCCTGTCATGACACGCGAAACGCCGCCCGATAGCGAGGCCGGCCCCGAAGCGTCCAAGCCGGGGGCGGACGAGGAGAGATTTGCGACTGCGCCCGGTCTGGACGCGGCGGAATTTCTCATATCCGCGCTCGATGCCACCGGCGAGCTGATCCTGGTGCGCGGCCGCGGCGGCCGGGTGGTGCATGTCAATGCCGCCTTCATCGCTGCCTTCGGCGGCGTGCGAACCGATTGGGTCGGGCGCTGGTTCTCCGTTGCGCCGCCGGTTTCCGGCAATGGTCCACGCCGCTATGAAATGCTGATGCGCACCCGCCAGGGCCCGCTCTGGATTGAATGGGATGAGCGCCTCCTGCCGGATGGCCGCGGCGTCATCTCGGTCGGCCGCGATGTCAGTTCGCGCCGCGAGGCGCATGCCGATCTGGAAGCCTCGCAGCGCGCCAAATCCCTGTTCTTTGCGGCCGTGACCCATGAAATGCGCACGCCGCTGGCCGGCGCGCTGGGGATTGCACGCCTGCTCGACGCGACGCCGCTGCGTCCCGACCAGGCCGATTATGTCCGCACCCTGGCCAGTTCCGCCGAGCATGCGCTGGCCATGGTCGATGATATTCTCGACCTGTCGCGGCTCGAGGCCGGCAAGCTGACCTTGCGTCCGGAACGGGTCGATATCGCCGAACTGGTGCGCGAGACCGCCGAGCTCGCCGCGCCGCGCGCCCAGGAAAAGGGGCTCGAGATCGGCATCGTCCAGTCGGCGGCGGCGCCGGGCCAGATCGAGGGCGACCCCGCGCGCTTGCGCCAGATCCTGTTCAACCTGATCGGCAATGCCGTCAAATTCACCCGGCAGGGCGGAATCCGGATCGAAATCGGCTGTGCGCCGGCCGGCGATGGCCGGGCCCGGCTCTCGCTCTCGGTCAGTGATACCGGGCCGGGGATATCCGAGCTCGACCAGCAATCCCTGTTTGAACATTTCGAGCGCGGCGCCGCCGAGCGCGATGGCGCCGAGAGCGGTGCCGGGCTTGGCCTCGCCATGGTGCGCCGCCTGGTCGAGGCGATGGATTCCTCCATGGGGGTGGAAAGCCGGCTCGGCGAGGGCGCCAAATTCTGGGTGATTTTTGACCTGCCGGTATTTGCCGGCGGACTGGGTGAGCCGATGGCCGGCCGCGAACTGGCGGTCGCCAGCCCCAATGCGGTCCTGCGCCAGACCCTGGCCGATCAGCTGCGTGAACTCGGCGGGGATGTCATCGCGATTGACCGCGTTGACAACATGCCAGCTGCCTCGGGTCGCGAATTATTGCTCGACGCCGTCTGGGCCCGCCATGCCAGCCAGGCGCACGCCCGCCATGTCTGGCAATTGGTAACGCCGGCCGGCAAGGATGATGTCATTGAAGACCGGCCCGATGGCGTCAATGGCTGGCTGGTCAAACCGGTTCGGCTGACCAGCCTGGTCGAACAGATCACCGGCACAGTCCCGGCGCGCGAGCCGGGTCCCGCGACCGGTCATGCCCTGCCGCTAGCGGCCCTCGATGGCCTGCAAATCCTTGTCGCCGAGGACGATCCGGTCAATGCCCTGATCGCCCGGCGGACGCTGGAGCGTCTCGGCGCGCATGTGACCATGGTCGAGACCGGCCCTTCCGCCCTGCGCGCGCTGGAGGCGGGCCGCTTCGATGCGGCGCTGCTCGACCAGCGCATGCCGGGCATGAATGGCCCCGATGTCGCGCGCATGGCACGGATGAGCGGACATGATCTGCCCCTGGTCGCCCTGACCGCCAATAGCAGCGAGGATGATCGCCGCAACTGCCTCGAAGCCGGGATGAATGATTTCCTGTCCAAACCGGTCGACCCGGATCTCCTGGCCCGGACACTCGCGCGCTTGTGCGAGGCCGGGAAGCAGGCCAGCATGGCGCGAAATACGCCAATGGGCTGAGGAGTTTCAGGGACATGACGCAGGCAGACATCGAGCGCAAGACGTCCTGGCGGCAAGCGATTGCGGTCTATGGCCGCCCCATCATGCTGGCGATGCTGATCCTGGGCTTCGCCTCCGGCCTGCCGCTGATGATGGTGTTTTCCAAACTGTCCTACTGGCTGCGCGATGTCGGGATTGAACGCTCCACCATCGGTTTCTTCTACTGGATCACCATCTCCTACACGCTCAAACCGCTTTGGGCGCCGATGGTCGACCGCCTCTCCATTCCCCTCCTCACAGCGGCCCTGGGCAAACGCCGCTCCTGGATGATGGTGGCGATCCTGGGCACGATGACCGGCCTGATCATCATCGCCTTCTCCGACCCCTCGCAAGGCCTGTGGCTGACCCTGGCGGGCGCTTTCATCCTCTCCTATTCCGGCGCGACGCTGGATATCTCGATCGATGCCTGGCGCATTGAATCCGGGCCACGCGAGGAACAGGCCAATATGGCCGCCGCCTATGTGCTCGGCTATCGCGGCGCGATTTTCTTCTCCGGTTTCGGCCTGGCGCTCTCCTCCTGGACCAACTGGACCGTTTCCTTTTGCGTCATGGCGCTGACGATGGGGATTTGCGGTCTGCTGGTGCTGGTGATGAAGGAGCCGCTGCACAGCGTGCGCCTGCAAACCGCCGGCAGTTTCGGCCGCCGTGTCGCCGATGCCATCATTGAGCCCTTCAAACAGTTTGCCACCCGTCTGGGCGCCTGGATCGTACCGGTCTTCCTGCTGGTCGCCTTCTACCGCCTGAGCGATTTCACCATGGGCGTAATGGCCAGCCCGCTCTATTCCGATATCGGTTTCGACCGCGCCATTGTCGGCGGTATCCAGAGCGGACCGGGCCTTATCGCCACCATTGCCGGCGGTTTTCTCGGCGGGCTGATCGCCTATAAATTCGGCGTGCTGCGGGCGATGCTGATCGGCGCCTTTATCACCTTCGCCACCAATGGCGCCTATGCCTGGCTGGCCGCAACCGGCACGCCCGACAGTATCGGCCTGCTCGGCCTGGTGATCAGCGGCGACAATATCGCTGCCGGCTTCGTCGGCACTGTCTTTATCGCCTATCTCTCCTCACTGACCGACCCGATCAACGCCGCCACCCAATACGCCCTCCTCTCATCGCTCTACGCCCTGATCAATAAATTCGTCGCCGGCTTCTCCGGCGTGATGGCCGATGCGATCGGCTATGTGAATTTCTTCCTGCTGACAGCGGGCTATGCCCTGCCGGCCGCGGCGCTGGTGATGTTCATCATGATGAAGGGCTCGCCGGCGGCGAAGGGGCTGGTGCGCTATGACGGCAAGGCGGATGAGGCGGCGTAAGAGCTTCTCTCAACCCTCTTGATTTCCAAAGGTTTGTCATCCCTGACGGATGCCCCGCGTCTGCGGGGCGCAGATCAGGGACCCAGACCCGCCAACGCATAACCCGTTGAATCGAAACGGCCATCACGGCACCCCAGTCACCAGCCGCCGGGCGTCTGGGTCCCTGATCTGCGCCCGGATCGCTACGCGTCCGGGCATCCGTCAGGGATGACAAGGGGTGTTGTTGGCGGTGGCCCCTATTCCCCCATCACCCCGACTTCATGCTTCTCCGGATCATAGGCCGCCAGCGCCGCCAGCGTCGTGATCTCGCTCACCGAAGCGCCCAGGCGTGCGATCTGGACCGGGAGTTCGAAGCCGAGCAGCATTGGCCCGATCACGGTGGCGCCGCCGCCGACGCGCAGGAGTTTGGTGGCGATCGAGGCGGAGTGGATGGCCGGCATGACCAGGACATTGGCCGGGCCGGACAGGCGCGAGAAGGGGTAGAGGAAGCGGTGTGAGGGGTCGAGGGCGACGTCGACATTCATCTCGCCCTCGTATTCGAAATCGACGCCGAGCCTGTCCAGCGTGTCGACAGCTTCCTGGAGTTTTTCCGAACGTTCGCCGGCCGGATTGCCGAAGGTCGAATAGGACAGGAAGGCCACGCGCGGGGTGAAGCCAAAGCCCTTTGCCGCTGCCGCCGCCTCGATGGCGATATCGGCGAGGGCGTCGCTATCGGGGAATTCGGTGACATTGGTGTCGGCGATGAAGAGGGTGCGGTTCTTCGCCAGCGCGACTGACATGCCGATCACGCGCTGGCCGGGCGCGGCATCAATCACCAGTTTCACATCGCGCAGGGCGGCGTCATAGCTGCGCGTCGTGCCGGTGACGATACCGTCGGCATCGCCCAGCTTGACCATGCAGGCGGAGAAGACATTGCGGTCATTATTGACCAGGCGCTGCACGTCGCGGCGCAGATAGCCCTGTCGTTGCAGGCGTTTATAGAGGAAGTCGGCATAATCGGAATTGCGTTCCGAAAGCGCGGCATTGACGATGGTGATCGCATCCTCCGGCACCCCGACCAGGCGCATATTGGCGCGGGTAATATCCTCGCGGCCGACCAGTATGGCCTTGCCGAGCTCCTGGCTCTGGAAGGCATAGGCGGCGCGGATCACGGCCGGTTCCTCGCCCTCGGCGAAGACGATGCGGCGGCCCTGGCCCATCACCGCGCCCTGGATGCGCTGCAGCAGGGCGGCGGTCGGATCGAGCCGGCGGGCCAGCGAATGGCGGTAGGCGGACATGTCGGCAATCGGCTTGCGCGCGACACCGCTATCCATCGCCGCCTGGGCGACATAGGGCGGGACATAGGAAATCAGGCGCGGATCAAACGGTGAGGGGATGATATAGCCGCGGCCGAATTTCGGGCGGGCGCCATGATAGGCGGCGGCGACCTCGTCGGGCACATCCTCCTTGGCCAGGGCGGCGAGCGCATGGGCGGCGGCGATCTTCATTTCCTCATTGATGGTGCGGGCGCGGACATCGAGGGCACCGCGGAAAATATAGGGAAAGCCGAGGACATTATTGACCTGGTTGGGATAGTCCGACCGGCCTGTCGCCATGATGGCGTCGTCGCGCACGGCCTCGACCTCTTCCGGCGAGATTTCCGGGTCCGGATTGGCCATGGCGAAAATGATCGGGTTATCGGCCATCGACTTGATCATTTCGCCGGTAAAGGCGCCCGCCACCGACAGGCCGAGCACGCAATCGGCGCCATCGAGCGCTTCGGCGAGGGAGCGCTTGTCGGTCTCGACCGCATGGGCGGCCTTCCACTGATTGAGGTCGTCGCGGCCGGTATGGATGATACCCTTGCTGTCACACAGGACGGCATTATTGGCATCGACACCCATCGCCTTGAGCAATTCCAGCACCGCAATCCCGGCGGCCCCGGCGCCATTGACCACGACTTTCAGGTCGGCCATGCGGCGGCCGGTGATCTCGCAGGCATTGATGATGCCGGCGGCGGAAATGATGGCGGTGCCGTGCTGGTCGTCATGGAAGACGGGGATATCGAGCAATTCACGCAGCCGCTGCTCGATGATGAAGCTTTCCGGCGCCTTGATGTCTTCCAGATTGATGCCGCCGAATGTATTGCCGAAACGGCGCACGCATTCGATGAAGGCCTCGCCGTCTTCCTCCTCGACCTCGATATCGATGGCATCGATATCGGCGAAGCGCTTGAACAGGACGGCCTTGCCTTCCATCACGGGCTTGGAGGCCATGGCGCCGAGATTGCCGAGGCCGAGAATGGCCGTGCCGTTGGAGATGACGGCGACCATATTGCCCTTGGACGTATAGTCATAAACCTTGTCCGGATCGGCGGCGATCGCCTTGACCGGGGCGGCAACGCCGGGACTGTAGGCGAGGGAGAGGTCGCGCTGGGTGGCCATGGGCTTGGTGGCGGCCATGGCGATTTTGCCGGGGGTCGGGTCGCGGTGAAAGGCCAGGGCTTCTTCGTCATCAACCTTGCTGATTCTGTCGCTCATCACTGCCATCCTTGCCCGCGCGGGATTTTCCCATAGAACTAGGCCTCTAGCCGCTTCGCCCCCTTGCACGCAAGACGAAACCTCGTCACGGACCGCCTCGATGAATGCGATGACACAAATGCCGGTTCCGGCCGACCGGCAATTTCCGGACCCGGAAGGCGCCACGCCGATGATGGCGCAATACCTCGCCCTGCGTGCCCAGGCGCCGGGTGATGCGCTGTTGTTTTACCGCATGGGCGACTTCTACGAACTCTTCTTCGACGATGCCGTGCGCGCTTCCGCCGCACTCGATATTGCCCTGACCAAGCGCGGCGAACACCAGGGCGAGCCGATCCAGATGTGCGGCGTTCCCGCCGCTGCATCCGAGGCCTATCTGGCACGCCTGATCAAGGCCGGATTCAAGGTCGCGGTCGGTGAACAGACCGAGGATCCCAAGGCCGCCAAGGCGCGTGGTTCCAAATCCGTCGTCAATCGCGCCATCCGCCGCATCGTCACTCCCGGCACGCTGACCGAGGACACCCTGCTCGACCCGCGCCGTGCCAACCGCATCGCAGCGCTGGCCCGTCTGGCCAGCGGTGAATGCGCGATTGCCTGGGCCGAGGTCTCGACGGGTGAGTTTGCGGTCATGCTGGTGGCAGCCGAAAATCTCGGCGCCGAACTCGCGGCGATGAATCCGGTCGAGCTTCTGGTCGAGGAAACCCGGTTCAAGGAAGGCGGCGAACTGGCACCGCGCGCGACGGTCACCCCGCTCGCCCGCGCCAAATTCGACGCTGCCTCTGCCGAACGGCAACTCAAAGCGCACTTTGCGGTACATGAACTGACGGCTTACGGCGAGTTTACGCGTGCTGAACGGTCAGCTCTCGGCGCATTGCTTGATTATCTCGCCCTGTCGCAAGCCGGAGCGCCGGCCAAGCTTGCCCCACCACGCCAGATCGCTGAAGGCAGCGTCCTCGCCGTCGATCCGGCGACCCGCGCCAGCCTCGAAATTGACCGAACGCTGAGCGGCAATCGCGCCGGCTCCCTGCTCGACGCGATTGATCGCACCGTCACAGCACCGGGCGCGAGATGCCTCGCCGAACGCCTGGCGCGGCCGCTGACCGATGTCGTGCAGATCGAACAACGCCTTGATGCGATAAGTTTTTTCGAGACGTCCTCGGAATTGCGGCGCGACACGCGCGAGCGTCTGAAATCGGCCGGTGATCCGGAACGCGCCCTGTCGCGTCTGCTGCTCGGGCGCGGTGGACCGCGTGATCTCAAGGCCCTGGCGGCAGCCCTGGCCGAAGGCGAGGCGCTCGCGACCCGCATTCTCGATGCACCGCTCACCACCCCGCCGCCCATGGTGGCGGCCAACCTGGCCGCGCTATCCCTCGCCGACAAGCCGGAATTGTCGGCCCTGGTTGGCGATCTGGAGCGCGCTATCCTCGATGAGCCACCCTTGCTGGCGCGCGATGGCGGATTCGTCGCGCCCGATTGGCGGCCCGAGCTCGACGAAACCCGCAAACTGCGCGACGCCTCGCGCCGGATCGTCGCCGGCCTGCAGCAGACCTATGCCGAGGCGACCGGCGTTACGGGCTTGAAAATACGTCATAATAACGTGCTGGGCTATTTCGCTGAAGTAACAGCAAAACACGCCGATGCGCTGATGGGCCGCGAGGATTTCATCCACCGCCAGACGATGGCGAATGTGGTGCGTTTCTCGACGGTCGAACTGGCCGATCTGGAATCCCGCATTTCCAGCGCCGGCGAGCGGGCTCTGGCGATGGAAGTTGAGGTTTTTCAAGGGCTTTGCGGGCGGATCGAAGCTCTGGCTGATCTCGTCCGCCAGTCCGCCCGCGCCCTGGCCGAGCTCGATGTCGCGGCTGGTCTGGCCGAATGGGCGATCGAAACCGAGGCCTGCCGTCCGGTGGTCGAGGACAGTTCGGTCTTTGCCGTCTCCGGCGGCCGTCACCCGGTCGTCGAACGCGCCCTGCAGCGCACGGGTGAGGGCCGTTTTACGCCCAATGACTGCATGCTCGACGGCGCCGGTGCAGCGGCGGCGCGCCTGATCTTCGTCACCGGCCCGAACATGGCCGGTAAGTCCACGTATTTGCGGCAGAATGCGCTGATCCTGATGCTGGCGCAGGCGGGCTGTTTCGTGCCCGCACGGTCGGCCCGGATCGGCATTGCCGACCGATTATATTCGCGCGTTGGTGCCGCTGATGATCTGGCGCGCGGGCGCTCGACTTTCATGGCTGAAATGATTGAGGCTTCGGCGATCCTCAACCAGGCGACGGGCCGCAGCTTCGTCATTCTCGACGAGATTGGCCGTGGAACGGCGACCTTTGACGGGCTCTCCATTGCCTGGGCGGCGGCGGAACACCTGCACGGTATCAATCAGTGCCGCGCCTTGTTCGCCACACATTATCATGAACTTACCCGACTGGCCGATGATCTCGATGCGGCGGGCAATTGCTCGCTCAAGGCGCGCGAGTGGAAGGGCGAGCTGGTCTTCCTGCACGAGGTCGGGCCGGGCGCCGCGGATCGCTCCTACGGTATCGAGGTTGCGCGCCGCGCCGGCCTGCCACCGGTGGCGATCCGGCGGGCGAAGACGATCTTGTCGCGGCTGGAATCGGAGGGCGCACCGGCAGCGGCGCTCGCCGACCTGCCCCTGTTCGCGCTTTCCGAACCGGTTGTCGAGTCACGGCAATCGGCGGTCGAATTGCGATTGTCCGATGTTGAACCCGACGGGCTGGCACCGCGCGAGGCGCTCGATATCCTCTATCAGCTCAAGGCGCTGATGAAGAATGAGTGACGCTGTGCTGCCCCTTGCATTAGGCTGAGATCCAGATGACCCACCCGGCCCTGCCCGCTTCGCTGAATGCCTTGACGCTGCGCGCCCAGCTGGCGGCGGCTATCGCCAAACAGGGCTGGGATTCCCCGGCGGCGAGGGCAACGGCGCTGGGCCATGTCCGGGCGGCACTTGACCGCTTTCGCGACCAGGCGGTCGACTGCCTGTCGAAAAGCGGCGGCGGCGCGCTGGCGGCCCAGGCATTGAGCGACGGGATGAGTGTCAGCCTGCATGCCTTGTTTGACTCCATGGCTGCGGGCGATCTGGAAGGCTCACGCGGCGTCTCGCTTTGCGCTCTCGGCGGTTTCGGGGCTGGCGAACTGGCGCCATTTTCCGATGTCGATCTGCTTCTGATCAAGCCGGATGATGGTGATGCTGCGACCGATGCCTTTCTCCAGCGTGTGCTCTATGCCCTGTGGGATATCAAGATCGATGTCGGCGGTGGTGCCTGCCGTACGATCGATGAAACCCTGGAAATCACCCGTGAAAATGCCTCCGAACGGACGGCATTGCTGAGCCTGCGCTATCTCGCCGGTGATGAGGCGCAGGCTATTGCGCTCGCCAGCCGTTTTCGCGAAGAGGTCATCGCGGGCGACAAGACTGGCTTCGTTGAAGCCAAGTTGCGCGAGCGCGATGCGCGGATCGAGAAGGCCGGCCGGTCGCGCTATACGGTTGAGCCGAATATAAAATCGGGCAAGGGCGCCCTGCGCGATCTGCAGCTGATGCGCTGGCTGGCGCAATTTCTCTACGGCGCCGATGCGTTCGAACGCTGGGTCGGAAGCCGCCTGCTTTCGGTCGATGATGTCGTCAAATACGTCGCTGCTGATGATCTGTTGTGGACGATCCGTTTCCACCTTCACGCCCTGTCCGGCGGAAAGGATGAAAGGCTGACCTTCGACCTGCAGCCGGAAATCGCAGCCCGGATGGGGTTTGAGGATGGCGAGGATGAAAGCGCCGTCGAGCGCTTCATGCGCGCCTATTTCCGCGCGGCGATGGATGTCGGGGCGTTGACGCGTCTGGTTTGCGCCAAGCTGGAATCCGATGCCTGGAAATCGAAGCCGCGTGGCCTGGCGCGCTTTCTGCCCGGCCAGGATCCGGAGGAGAATCCGGATCTGGGCAAATTCGTGCTGCGCGATGGCCGGCTCGATTTCGCCAATCCGACCCAGATCGCGGACGATCCGGTCTGCCTGATCCGCTTCTTCCATGTTGCCTCTTCGCGGCGGCTGGACCTGCACCCCGAGGCGGTGGCGCGGATCGGACGGACGCTGCACCATGTCGACGAGAAATTCCGCGAGGATCCGCGCGCAGCCCGTGCCTTCTTCGCGGTCTTGCTGGATTCGCCGGCTCCGATGCCGGTCCTGCGACTGATGACCGAGGCGGGCCTGCTTGGTCGCTATATTCCGGAATTCGGTGATATCGTCGCGCGCACCCAGTTCAATATGTACCACCATTACACGGTCGATGAGCACACCCTGCAGGCGCTGGGGATATTGCGCGAGATCGAGGATGGCCAGCACCCGCTCGATCACCCATTGACGACCCGGATCATGCCGCTGATCAAGCGGCGGCGCGCCCTGCACCTGGCGGTCCTGCTTCACGACACCGGCAAGGGGTCAGGCGATCAATGCATTGAGGGCGCGATCCGTGCGCGTACCGCCTGCAAACGGCTTGGCCTCGACGAGACGGAGACCGAGCTGGTCGCCTGGTTGATCCAGACTCACCTTCTGCTCAGCGATACTGCCCAGCGCCGCGATCTCAGCGATCCCCAGACCGTGGCCGATTTTGCTGCGGCGGTGGGGACAGTGGAACGCCTGCGCCTCCTCACTGTGCTGACCGTGGTTGATATCCGCGCCGTCGGACCGGGTGTTTGGAATGGCTGGAAAGGCCAGTTGATCCGCGATCTGTACGCAGCGACCGAGCAGGTGCTCAAAGGCGAGGGTGCCGGGCTTGAGCGCGCGCGCGAAACCCTGGCCGACAAGGCTCGGGCGACACGCGACAAGGCGCTGCCGCGGCTGGCGCGGATCAATCCGGATTTTGCTGAGTGGTGGGCAGCGGAATTGAATGATGCCTATTGGGTTTCATTCTCGGAAGAGGACCGCTTCCGGCATGCGGCCTTCGCCCGGCATGTGTTCGAGACGGGCCGCGCATCGGCCGCCGCAGTCCGGGTCGACCGGCGTCGGGCGGCGACGGAAGTCATGATCTGGTCGCCGGATCGTGAGCGCGTCTTCGCCGATATGGCGGCTGCCCTGGCCGATATGGGTGCGGATGTTGTCGGCGCGACGATCAACACCACGAATTCCGGGCATGTGTTTGATATTTTTCACATTCAGGATGCGGCCGGCCAGCCTTATGGTCATCATGATACGCCGCAGCGCGATGCGCTGGTTGCCTATCTGCGGGTTGTTGCAACAGGCGAATTCCCGGTGCGGCGCCGACGCATCATGCCAATGAAGCATCGCGACGCGGCTTTCCGGGTCGAGCCGCATGTCAGCATTTCCAATGAATTGGCCGAGCACGCAACGGTGATCGAGGCCTCGGGCCGTGACCGGCCAAGCCTGCTGGCAGATCTGGCCGACGCCATCGCTGATGAAAACCTGTCACTGACTTCCGCCCAGATTGATGGCTATGGCGAGCGCGCCACGGATGTGTTTTACGTCACACATATGGGCCACAAGCTGGAAGATGCGTCGGTGATTGAACGTCTCCATGCCGGCCTGATCGCGGTTCTGAGCGAGAGCGAGACAGCGCTCGATGAGAAGGCCGCCGAAAGGGGCATCGCCCGCGCCCGAGCCAGTGTTTTGAGGTAGGTCGTCACCGATGAGGTTCGCTCACCGGGACGGCTGGCCGGCGCACAGGGCTTGCCATGAGGCCGGCTATTTCAAGGGTGGGGCCTGAGCGAGCGGCCATCGGGCAAATCATTAATATCTATTTGTATTATATATAACAATAGCCTGATGCCTGGCCGGCCAACGCCCGATGGACACGCCGAGAGGGCGTGACCGCCAAGATGGTTCGCAGTGTTGATATTCTTAATGAAAGCTTGTTCGGTATAGCCAGCGGCTCTGCCTGTGGAGGGTTTGATGCGTCTCTTGCGATCGTCGGCAGTGGTTGGCGCTTTTACCATGGTCAGCCGCGTGCTGGGCTTCGTTCGCGACATGATGCTGGCTGCCGCCCTGGGCACGGGACCGGTCGCCGAGGCCTTTGTCGTCGCCCTGCGGTTTCCCAATCTGTTTCGCCGTCTGTTTGCCGAGGGTGCTTTCAATGCGGCCTTCATACCCCTTTATGCCGGCCGGGTTGAGGCTGATGGCGAGGTCGTGGCGCGCCTGTTCCTGAAACAGGTTTTGTCAGTCCTGATCATGGCCCTGGCCATTTTTGTGGTGCTCGCCCAGCTGGTGATGCCATGGCTGATGATGCTGATCGTGCCGGGATTCGCGATCGGTGGACTGGACCACCGATATGAATTGGCGGTGCTCTTCACGCAGATCACCATGCCCTATATTCTGCTGATGTCGCTCTCGGCGATGCTGGGCGGCGTGCTCAACTCGCACAACCGGTTTGCGGTTGCCGCCGCTGCGCCGATCATTCTCAATCTCGTCCTGATCTCCATTCTGGCAACAGCTCCGGACAGCCCGGATATCTCCGGGCTGCGTCTGAGCATCGGCGTGACGCTGTCCGGCATCCTGCAGGCCGGATTTCTGTTCTGGGGCTGCCGCCGGCTGGGGATCCGCTTCGGCCTCGCCCTGCCGCGCCTGACGCCCGATGTGAGACGGCTTATCGCGCTGGGCGTTCCCGGCTCTTTTGCGGCCGGAATTACCCAGATCAATATTGTGGTCAGCCAACAGATCGCGTCGCTGCAGGATGGCGCGGTGGCGCTGCTCTATTATGCCGACCGGCTGTATCAGCTCCCGCTGGGTGTTGTCGGGATTGCGATGGGTGTGGCGCTGCTCCCGACCCTGTCCCGCCGCCTTCGCGCGGACGACCAGGACGGCGCGCGCAATGCCATGAACCGGGCGCTGGAAATGTCGATGGCGCTGACCGTGCCGGCCGCGGTGGCGATGATCGTGATGCCCAATTTCCTGGTCGAAGGCCTGTTCATGCGTGGGAGTTTCACCCTCCAGACCGCACGGGAAACGGCGCTGGCGGTCCAGGCTTTCGCTGTCGGTCTGCCGGCCTTCGTGCTGATCAAGGTGATTTCGCCCGGCTTCTTTGCCCGTCAGGATACCAAGACGCCGATGCAATTCGCCGGGCTGTCGATGATTGTGAACATTGTCGCCGGACTGGCGCTGTTTTTCCTGATTCGCCAACAATTTCCCGAATATGGCCATGCCGGGCTGGCGGCAGCGACGAGCCTGGCCGGCTGGATCAATGCGGTCATGCTAATCGTCACGCTCAGACGTCGTGCCGGGCTGAATATTGATGACCGTCTGAAATCCCGCATTGTGCGGGTTCTGCTGGCATCGGCGGTCATGGGGATCGCCCTGGCATTGGCAGTATCCCAGGCTGATCTTGTCATCAGCCTCGCCTTTGGCAGTCAGCTCCTGGCACTCGTGCTTGTGAGTGGAGCGGGCCTCGTGGTCTTCGGTCTGGCCAGTATTGTCACCGGAGCCTTGCGTCCGTCGGAGGTGATGGATGCCCTGGGCCGTCGCTAGACAGCGGCCGCCTACTGGCTTGAGCCAGGGCAGAGGCCTTGAGCGCCGCCGCTGCGCTCGCTAAGACCACAGCCTTCTTTCACCCTCATTCCACCCGAGGCATCCCATGAGTGACAATCCGACCGAATATAACGGCCCCAAGCGCATCTTTTCCGGCATGCAGCCGACAGGTCAGCTGCATCTGGGCAATTATCTCGGGGCGCTCAAGAATTGGGTCGCCTTGCAGGATGAGGGTAGCTTCGAGTGCTTTTATTGCGTCGTCGACATGCACGCGATCACCATGCCGCATGACCCCAAGGCGCTGCCCGGCGCGGTCCGCGCGGCCGCTGCGGCCTATATTGCCGCCGGTGTTGATCCGGCCAAGAGCGCGCTCTTCGCACAATCGGCGGTTCCCGAACATGCTGAACTGGCGTGGATTTTCAACTGCGTCGCCCGCATGGGTTGGGCCGAGCGCATGACCCAGTTCAAGGACAAGGCCGGCAAGGACAAGGAGCGCGCCTCCGTTGGCCTGTTCACCTACCCGGTCCTGATGGCGGCCGACATCCTGGTCTACAAGGCGACCCATGTACCGGTCGGTGACGATCAGAAACAGCATCTCGAATTGTGCCGCGACGTCGCCGCCCGTTTCAACCGGGACTATGGTGAGGGCGAGATGATCTTCCCGATTACCGAACCGGTGATCCAGGGGCCCGGCGCGCGGATCATGAGCCTGCGTGACGGTCTGTCGAAAATGTCAAAGTCGGATGTGTCCGACAATTCGCGCATCAATCTGCATGATGATGCCGACACGATCGCGAAGAAGATCCGCAAGGCCAAGACCGATCCGGAACCGCTGCCCGATACGCTTGAGGCGCTCAATGCGCGTCCCGAAGCGACCAATCTGGTCGGGATTTATGCGGCCCTGACGGGCCGCACCAAGGCTGATGTGCTGGCCGAATTTGCCGGCCAGGGCTTCGGCGTGTTCAAGCCGGCGCTGGCTGATGTCGCCGTCGAGTATCTCGCGCCGATTTCCGATGAGTTCCGTCGCCTGGTGGCGGATCGCGCCGAGATCGACCGGATTCTCACCGACGGGGCAGAGCGGGCGCGTGCCGTGGCGGCGCCCGTGCTCAAGCAAGCCAAGCAAATCATCGGGTATTGGAGCTAGCGTCCGGTCCGGGACAGTTGGCCGCACTGACAGGGCAGCGGCTCCGGGCTAACTGGACAGGCGAAATCTGGAGACGCGTGATGTTGAGATTATCCCTGAGTGTGGCTGCGGCCGCGTTCCTGGCCGCCTGTGGCGGCGGGTCGGAAGACGTCGCTGTCAGCCATGATGGCGGCCATGCCATGTCCGAAATGGCGCCGGCCGCGCCCGAGGCCTCTGCAGCGATGGCGCCCCTGCCCGATGATGGTGTTGCACCGGTGATCAATGTCCGCGACGCCTGGATGCGGCCACACCCGCAGGGCCGTGACGTGACTGCTGCCTATTTCGCGGCCACGCTGGATGCGGGCACTGCTGACCGGCTGGTCTCGGCCCGGATTGATGGTGCTGACAGGGTCGAACTGCATGGCCACACCATGGATCCTGATACCGGCATGATGCAGATGCGCCCGATCGGTCCGCAGGAAATTATGGCGGCCGGCCCGCTGCACTTCGCGCCGGGCGGCCATCATCTCATGGTGTTCGGGCTTGCGCCTGTGGCCGAGGGCGAGCGCGTCACCGGTGTGCTGGTGTTCGAACGCGCGGGCGAGCTGCCGGTCGCATTTGACGTGCGCTCGACGGCGCCCGCGAGCGGGCTCGACTAGGGCGTGGACTCAATAGCGCGCATCCAAATGCGGGCTGAGGCGAGCGCG